>CAZVXE010000031.1:0-17556 GCA_964630765.1 uncultured Thermococci archaeon
TCACTTGTAGTTTACCACGGCATTGAGCCTTGGCTTGATAGTATGATAAATGCATCGGAAAATACAAATATCAAAAAACTTATGCTCCAGGGCGCATGGGGGACACCAACTCTTGCCAAAGCAAAAATTAATTCAATTAAGGATACACTGATAGAGATAGATCCAAAGAACAAATCTTTCTATGAGAAAAACGCGGCAGAAGTTTCCCAAGAATTAGATGCACTTAACGAAAAAATAATGACAGAAACAAAAGAACTTGGGACTTCAGATTACAAGGCAATTGTAATGGCATGGCAAAAACCTTTCTCAGAATGGATTGGTCTAGAAGTAATTGAAATATACCAGCCACCTGAAACATTATCTGTACAGACTGTTCAAAACCTTGTTGTCAAAGGAAAGGATGAGAAGGTCTCATTTGTCATTGACAACCTTCAGAGCGGAACTACTCTCGGTGCACAAATGGCCGATGAAATTGGTGGAAGGCACTTAGTTTTCTCTAATTATCCTGAAGCAATCCCTGGTACAGATACAATAGCAGAAATGATCCAATACAACTCAGACGAGCTTTTTAGTTCAATAAAAGAGGCTCAAAACGAATCAAAAGAAATAACTCAGCTCAAATCAGACATTTCTTCGATGTCAAATCAACTAGTTATATTCAAAGGGATCTCTATAATATTGTTAATAATAACAATAGCTTTAGGGGCAATGCTCTACAAGAGAAAAAATTAATTTTTTTATTTTTTTCTAAAATCCGAATAATTTAAATATTTAAACAGAACTATTTATTCTGGTGGTAATATGAAGAAGATTTTGATTGCTATACCTATACTATTGTTAATATTTTCTCTAGGATGTACAAGCAATGCGACAATAACAATGAAATATCAGCCAATGCAGTGCGAAGAAACACCTTGGGAAAAATGGTATGCCGAAGGTGGCATACAGTTTATCAAAGCTCCAACAGACAGTGAGCTCATAATTGCATACTACAGCAATGTTTACAAGATAGAACTTACTGAGGTAAAGAAGGTTGAATCTGGAAATGCAGTTTGTGAAGCATGCAATGTTTGCCCAACAAGTTACTATTTCTCTGCAAAAGTCAAAAATTCTGATTCAGCTAAGATGGCAGAATCAAAATGGATAAAAATTTAATTAATCTTTTTTATTTTTATAAAAATTAGTTACTATTTATAAGGCAATTAATCTATGTGATTTTGTGAAAATCACAGTTATTGGGGCAGGTCCATCAGGGCTTTTAGCTTCTCATTTACTTAAAAAAGCAGGGCACGAAATCAGTATAATTGAGGAACATAAAAAAATTGGAAAACCTGTTTCTTGTTCCGGACTCATTGGTAGAGATTATTTTGATCATTTCAAAGAGTTTGATTTTAAAGAATCAATACTAAACAGAATTGATGGGGCCATAGTCAATTTTGGGGATGATTCATTTGAACTTAAAAGAAAAGGAGTATCTTACGTAGTTGACAGGTCAACATTTGACCAAACGCTTTCAAAGGATCTTGAAGTTTCTCTTGATGAAAGATTCATGTCTTTTGACAGAAACAAAGAAAGAATTTCTATAAAAACAAACAAGAGAAAGTTTGGCGCTGATTTACTTATCGGTGCCGATGGGCCTAGCTCTAGAGTAAGGTCCCAGGAATTTGATTACAAGTTAAGATATTACAAGGGATATCAGGTCAGGATTAAAGCTGATTTGAATCTAGAAAATTTTGTTCAAGTTTATTTAGAAAAACCTTTTTTCACTTGGGTTATCCCTGAGGGCGATGGGATATTTAGGATAGGTACTGTTTCAGAAAATCCTAAAGAATCCCTTAATAAGTTTATGTTTGAGAAAAGCATCAAAGGAGATATAATTGAAGTCCAGGCTGGAGTGATACCAGTGGGCAGGGGGGATGTCTACAAAGATAGAGTATTCCTCTTAGGCGATGCAGCGTGTCAGGTGAAACCTTTGTCAGGTGGCGGGGTATACTATGGGGCTTTAGCTTCTGAGTGCCTAGCTAAATCAATTATCTCTGGCGAATACACCGACTATTCAAAAGAGTGTGATAGATTAATAGGAAAGGAAATATCTAGGGGTTTATTCATGAGAAAAATCTATGAAAATCTAAGTGAAAAGGAACTCAACAAGATATTTGATTTTCTTAGGTCAAAAAAACAGATTCTTGATGAAAGTGGAAGTTTTGATCAACACTCAAAGACTATTTTTTCCTTGATAAAAGACCCTAATTCCATATCTTTTTTGCCTCTTTTATTAAAGGCATATATTAGAAGTCTCTAAAACCTTTTAAACAATCTATATTCATTTGTGACATGAAATACATAGTGGTGTGCGGAGACGGAATGGCAGACTATCCTTTAGAGGATAGAGGAAACAAAACAGTCCTTGAGCTTTCTGATATCCCGAACATAAACATGATTGCAAGGGAAGGTGCTATGGGGGAATTAAAGACAGTACCCAATGGATTTGAAGCTGGCTCAGACGTTGCAAATCTTTCAATTTTAGGTTACGACCCTAAACAGTACTATACCGGCAGAGGCCCTCTTGAAGCGTATAGCATTGGCGTTGAACTTGAAGAAGGCGATATAGCATTTAGATGTAATATTATAACAGAAGAAAACGGAATTATAAAGGACTATTCCTCTGGCCACATCACAACACCCGAATCAACAGACCTCATAAAAAAAGTTTCTAAATCATTTGATATAGGGAAATTTTATCCTGGAGTAAGTTACAGGCATCTATTTGTCTATAAAGGAGATAACAGCTTTGTCTGCACACCTCCTCACGATGTAGTTGGGCAAAAAGTATCTGATAATTTAATCAAAGGTAAAAATGCAGATGTACTGAACAAGATGATGCTTGACTCCAAAAAGATACTAATGGAGCACCCAGTCAACAAAAAAAGAATTTCTGAGGGTAAGAATCCGGGAAACATGTTATGGCTTTGGGGCCAGGGCAAGAAAATACCTATGGAGCCATTTTCCCAGAAATTTGGGATGAAGGGTGGCGTAATCTCTGCTGTTGATTTGATAAAAGGGATAGGCTATGGCGCAAAAATGAAAGTCATTGATGTCCCTGGTGCAACAGGATTCATTGATACAAACTATGAAGGGAAAGCAGATTATGCTGTAAAAGCCCTAGATGATATTGACTTCATCTATATACATGTTGAAGCGCCAGACGAAGCAGGGCACTCTGGAGACCTTGAAATGAAGATCAAAGCAATTGAAGATCTGGACAAAAGAGTTGTTGGAAGGCTCCTAAATAAACTTGATGGAAAAGGCTTTGACTATAACATAAGTATAGTAGCGGATCACCCGACACCTATTAAGCTAAAGACACACGTGTCAGACCCAGTACCGTTTGCAGTTTACTCAGAAAAAATTCAGAAAGACAAGACATCTTGTTACAGTGAAAAAGAAGGAAAGAAAGGTAGATTCGGTTTAATCAACGGAAGTGAATTCATAGGACTTTTAAAGAAGCAATAATTACTTTTTTGTTTCTTTTTTGCTTTCTTTAGATTTGTCACTTTCTTTTCTAATAGAAGCCCTAACCATCTGGATAACAGAGCTATTTATCTGGTATTTTCCTTTTTCACTTACCAAAATACCCATTGCAACTAACTCTTCCAGTTTAGTATACTGCTTTGTCACTGACTCCTGAGTGTCCTTTGCAAGCTGGATGTATGTTACTGGCCCACCGCCATACTTTTCAATGATTATCCTAACATCTTCCCTTAAATCTGAAGGAACTCTTCTGATGTATTCTTCAACTGATGATGGCCCAGTCAAAACTTTAGCAAGATACCTGTCATCTATAAACTCCACAAAGTTATCCCTTGTGGCTGTAAACAATGTTGTGTGGAGTAGCTTTAGCAGTTCCCTTGGATTTCCCTTTGCCATGCTGTTTGCAAGAACTATGGCGCTTTCCTCAAACGGGAAAAGTGGGTTTATTATTGATTTCCTCCTGTTGTACTCAAGCCTCTTCTGGACAAGTTTTATCGCCCTCTCATCTGTGAGGGGTTCTGAGAACAATTCATTATGGAGTCTTGCTACAAAAGCAGGATTAATTTCCCTTATCCTCTCATAAGCATTATTGGTGCAGGCCATGATAAAGACGCTTGACTCAGGCATGTTGCTGATAAATTCCCTCAAGAATTCAAAGAAAAGAATAAGATCCGTATTTGAGGCCGTCAGGATGTTTTCCATTTCATCAACTATGAGTGCAGATCTCTTGTATTCTCCTAAGTAATCTATTAGCTGATTCCCAATGTCTTGGGAATTATAATTTGCTCTTGTAAGTTCAGAATCTTCGTATTCCTCTACCACGGGCGCAGCTTTTTCCCCTCTTGAGAAGAATCTCTTTATTTTCTGGAAAAATGAGAGGTTTTCTTCTTGGTAGGACTCTGCATAAGTCTCTTCTCCAAGTTCAGCAACTTCTTCAACAGGTTGTTGGACTTCCTCTTCGTCTTCATAATCAGAAAAATATGAGAAAATATCAAGAGTTGTTTTAATAATATCATTTGAGTCAATCTTTTGATAGATTGACATCCCACCAGACTCCTGTATGAGTTTATGGACTCCTTTTAATCTCTGAGTTTTTCCTGATCCCAAAGGGCCAACAAGTGAAAGTGCTATTCCTGAATTTTCCCCAATAACATCAGAAAGAATATCTGCGATACGAGAATCTATCTCTTGAGAAACGTGAATCTTTTCGATATCCCTTATAGCCTCAGATGATAGATCTGTAAAGGGGTTTTTTTCTAGTCCAAATCTCTCATATGAGGAAGAAACATCTATCTTAAACATAAGTATCCCATTATTACAGTTATTTATTAAAGATTACCATCTTTATACATAAGTTTGATTTATATTAAAAAATAATAATGTAAAAAACTATTTAAAGATTTCGGTAATCGTCTTTTTCTCCTTTATCTAATAAATATTTCAGTTTATGGAAAAAGTTATAAGTAATTTTATACTCTTTTTGTTAATGGCTTCTATAGAAACCCTCTTATCCCAGTATTGGATGATAATATTTTCAGCATTAATTGTATTATTAGTATTACTAATTTTCCTTGTTAGATTTATTTCCAAGAAGAAAAAGGGTCAATCAGGAATTCCTGAAAACAAAGCAAAAGAAAATAAATCTATCTTTAGCTTTAACAAAGAAAAGGCAGCTGAACCAGAGGTAAAAAAAGAAGAACCAATAACACAAAAATATGACACATCTCCCATAACTATCCCCGAAGCAGCAGTTGAAACGCCAAAAGTTCAAGAGCGAAGAAAGATCAATACTTGGGCAGACTTTGTCATAGAAATCGATAATTTGACAAATAGCCTCGTAGACGCTAAAGCTCATGAATACTTTAAGATGAGTCAGATGTATAGGGATTTAACAAGATTCTATTTTGATAATATACAAAACCCCAACATTGGAAAAGCTGACATGGACAACGCTTGGAAAAAACTTGAAGCGTGTTACAGCAGAATCCAAAAACTTTTAGAAAATATTTAGGTGTTTTAATGAATAAAAAAATATTGGCAATTTTTTTGCTTAGCATACTATTCACTGGTTTGTTGCCAGTTTTATTATCACAAGAAGATGGAAAATCTATTACAATTAAGGTACCGGCAGTTAAAAGGACAGATGCTGGATTAGAGGGTGCTGTTTTTGATGCCACAGTTCTAGTAAAACCTGGTACTGGAAGGGTCTTTGTTGATACCTGGCCACTCTCTGAACTTGATACACAGGCTTCTTGCAGATTTGCTTCTGTAGTAGCTTCAGACATACTAAAGGTACCACATTCAAAATATGATTATTTTTATACAATTAGGGCAGATTCACCCATAATTGGTGGCCCTTCGGCCGGAGCGGCACTTACTATAGCCACTATAGCCTCAATTAAAGGACTTGATATAGATCCAGAGGTCATGATGACCGGTATGATCAATCCTGACGGCACCGTAGGCCCTGTTGGGGGTATATTGGAGAAGATAATGGGCGCAAATGCGAAAGGAATAAAGGTATTCCTTATACCAAGCGGGCAATCTGTCATCCAAATAATCGAAGAGGATAAAATTGATACTGTTAACGTAATTGAGCATGCAAAGAGTCGTTGGGGGATTACTGTCATTGAAGTTGACGATGCTGTAGATGCACTATGGTATTTTACTGGGTATAGGATAAAAGAGGATAAGCCTCCCTCTAACGTTGTTGTAAATACTGATTTTGTCAAATCACGAGCACTTTCTGAGTTTGTCGTGGTAGAGAAACTTTCTATTACTACAAGCCATAAACTAAATTCTGAGACTATAGGTTACAGAGAATATCAAACGCTAAATGATTTCTTAACCCGAGCAAATTCAAATATGGAAAAGGCAAAAGAAAATCTTTCCGAAAAGAGATATTACAGTGCCATGAGCAATATCTTTAATGCTAAAATACAGTTGAACTATATTAGCGACTCAATAGATGTTATGGTTAATAAGGATTCAACTATTGTCAAAACTAAGATTGAAGCAGCCCAAAAAGAATTAGATGAAGCAAATCAACTAATAACAAATGAATCGGCAAATATCCGAGGCATTACTTCATTTGAATGCCTCGCGGCATCTGAAAAAAGAGCCATTGAGGCTGAGAATTTAATAGCAGATGCTTGGAAAAATTTCTACAATCAAAAATATTACGATGCTATTTATTATGCAAATTTTGCCCAAGAAAGAGCAAAAACTGCAAAATTGTGGATGGATGTAAGCAAAGAAAATTCCAAAGGGGAAACCATAATTGACGAATCGCAAATTAAGTACAATGCAAGCCAGAGAATTGAGGATGCAAGACTAAGTCTTGTTTACGCACAAACTTTAATTGGTCAGAATACACTGCTTACCCAAAGCGCCGAGTTACTCACAGCAGCTGAGAATGAATATGAAAAAGGAAAATATGCAGCCGCTATTTTTGATGCTATTGACAGCAAGGTGAGATCTAGTGTTTCAATTGAGCTATGGTCTTCAGGAGAAGAAGTGATAAAACAAAGACTTGAAAGGGCAAAACAAGAAGCAGGGGGAGCAATCTATCTTGCAAGAAAAGACGGCGGAGAGCCTTTAATGGCTGAAAGTTACTATGAATATGCCTCTACATTTGAAGAATCTGATAAGATAGGTTCAATAATTCTTTATAAATACTCTAAAGGCGTGGCATTTGCACTTAGATTCTTAGAACCTCTAGAAGAAGCGTCTCCTCAACAAGAAGTACAAATTGAAAAATCTTCAACTTTGACAACAACTAAATCCTACGCTAATGCTGGATACTTCATTGCAGGATTGCTGATAGGATTAATAATTGGCGGGATAGCCATATTTTATTCAAAAAGAGAAATTTATAGATAAAAAAAATATTTTTTAAATTTCTCCTCTATCTTTAGTTCTTATTGTTCCTTCTAGAGTTACGCCGCCACCTATCTTTATTGAGCCTCTGTACTCTATTCCCTCGCTGATATGTGTTCCATCCATTAAAGTAACTGAACCATCTGAAAGAACCTTGCTAACATTACAATTGTGACCTATTGTAACATTTCCTTTTGCTTTGATTGTTTTTGCGTCACTGTTGGCGCCTAATATTACGTCTCCATCTGAAACTACATCTTTCATTACTTTGCTGTTCTCCCCAATTGAGACATTTCCATTTGCTTCAAGTTTTGTTTTTATTATTGCTTCGCTGCCTAAGAATACGTCTCCGCCAGCAATAAATTCGCCGCCAATTTTTATCCTTTCTCCACCTTTAATGTCACCGGTAGTTTTGATCGAAACAGGTATGACGCTACCATTTGAAATAAAAGCATTGCCTGCAAAAATCTCTTCCCTGATTTCGGCTTCTTCACCCATTATTAGGGATCCGTCACATTTTACAGCTCCCTGGACAGTGGTCCTGTCACCAAGTGTAACATTCTTTCCGGCTATTATATCTCCTTTAATAAGGGCATCGTTCTCAATTTTCACGTTTTCTTTAGTTTTCAGTCCACCCTTTACAATTACGCCTTCACTTATTTCAATGTCCTTCTCAAAGGCATCCAAAACTATTACTTTACCTCTTTCTGTTTCTTCCATCTGCCTGTTGAGTTCTTCGTTTATTGATTTTACCCTTTCTAGTTCTCTCTGAACATCTTCGATTAACTCTTCTTTTTGTCTTATCTCAATGATTTCCTTTGATCTCTCGTTGTTTAATTCGCCTTTGTATTTGTCTCTTTCCTCACTTATCTCTTTTATGACATCGTGAGTTCTTTCTTCAACTTCCCTATACTTATCTTCAGCTTCTTTTAGTTTACCCATGAAGTCCTGATTTTCTCTGGTAATCTTCTCAAATTTTTCTTTGATGATCTCTATGTTTTCATATTCTTCTTCATAAACCTTAAGTTGCATCTTGAGAGCCCTGTTTTCCTTTTCAATTTCTTCTATATTCTGCGTGAGTATACTCAATTTTTCATCTTTTTCACTACTACCACCAAAAAGGCCCATTTAAACTCCTCCTAATATATAATAAAATGCCGATAAGCAGTATATATATCTTTTTATTTAAATCTATTTCTCATATAATTCTAATAGTATGCCATGAGTGCTTTTAGGGTGTACAAAAGCCATTTTAGACCCAGCTGCACCTTTTCTTGGAGTTTCGTCAATAAGTTTTACTCCTTTTTCTTTCATAAACCCTATGCTTTTTTCTATATTATCAACTAAAATTGCAATGTGGTGTATCCCTTCTCCTCTTTTTTCTATAAATTTTGCAACTGGCCCATCCGGTGAAGTTGGTTCTAAAAGTTCAAAATGAACTCCCCCTATATCAAGGAATCCAACCTTGACTTTCTGCTCAGTGACTTCTTCTATATTGTCCACTTTTAATCCAAGAGCATCTTCATAAAAACTCAATGACTCTTCTAAATTATTCACGGCTATTCCGATATGATCTATTTTTTTTATCATTAAAGCACCTCAAATAAACTTTTTTAATCGCGGAATTAATTCTTCAATAATCATGTAAGGATCTTTTTCTCTATTTGCTATCTTTTTAGCAAGTTCTTCCATTTCTTTTTCACTTATAGTATTGTACAGATTTTTAATAAATAGATTCTGAAGTATATTTACTAATTCAGTTTTACCCCTAATTATCCTCTTTTGCTCATGGTGCCCCGATTCAATCAAATACTTATGATGATTTTTTATTGATTCATAAAGATCATTTGTGCCATCATCTTTATTTCCGAATGTTTTTATTATTGGCTGGACCCATCCCCCTTTTTTCTCTGAAAGTTCTAGCATCATTCTTATCTCTATTATACATTTCTCAACGCCCTCGATGTCAGCCTTATTGACGGCAAATATGTCACCTATTTCCATGATCCCTGCTTTTAGTGTTTGGACGCTATCCCCCATACTTGGAACAGAAACAACAACAACAGTATCTGCTACCTTGACAATATCAACTTCTACCTGCCCTGCACCAACTGTTTCAATTATAATCACATCTTTTCCGAAGGCGTCAAGTGCTTTGATTGTATTACCGGTCGCTTCGGAAAGCCCTCCAAGATTTCCCCTAGTTGCCATACTTCTAATAAAAACATCTTTGTCGGTATAGTGTCTTTTCATTCTTATTCTGTCTCCAAGAATGGCCCCTCCTGTGAAAGGGCTCGTAGGGTCAATAGCAATAACCCCTACTTTAAGGCCATCATTTCTGTAACAGGATACCAACTTATCAACAATGCTACTCTTACCTGAACCGGGGGGTCCAGTTATCCCTACAATATGGGCTTTGCCAGTCAAATTATGTATTTGAGGGATAATATAAGCAGAAGAAGAGGAATCATTTTCCATTAAAGTAATAATCTTCCCAAGTGCCCTTCTTTCTCCTGAGCTCATGCGTTTTATTAGTTCATCATATGAGTTCATTTTAGGCACTCTTTATTATTTATTAGTCATTTCTTTTATGTAGGTGACAATTTTTTCAGTACTCGTTCCCGGCCCAAATATTTTCTTAACCCCAATGTCTGTAAGGTAAGGCATGTCATCCTCCGGGATAATACCTCCGCCAAAAATAGGAATATCTTCTGCACCCTCTTTCTTTAGAAGGTCTATTACTTTTTTAAACAGGTGATTATGCGCCCCTGATAAAATACTGAGCCCTATAGCATCCACGTCCTCCTGTAAAGCTGTTTCCACTATGCTTTCAGGAGTCTGTCTGAGTCCAGTATAGATTACTTCCATTCCTGCATCTCTCAATGCCCTAGCAACTACCTTCGCCCCTCTATCATGGCCATCAAGTCCTGGCTTTGCTATCAATATCCTTAACTTTTTTTCTGGCAATAAAAGCCCCCCATTTTCCTATAAATATAATCTTAAAATAGTTTTCGGTTAGTATCTCTCTATTATAAGAATCATTATATTATATGGGTTTAAATTTAATTATATCAAAAAAGATTAATTAATATATTTACTCTTCATCGTAGTCTTCTTCAGGAATGAAGAGAGGCTGCTCATCGTCTCTGTCCTCAACGGGAAAGTTAATCTGTGGTTCAATTATGTGTATTCCTCCATTTCATTTAAAACAACTGGCCGTATCTTCTACTCGTCCAGAAAAATAGTATTATCAGGGATATATAAGACTTATCTATAATATTTCAACAATATTACCTGTTCTAATTTCTACTTTAAAGGTATTATTGCCAAATATTTGATTCTCATAAGACTTATAAGTGCTAAAAAAAATTTGTTGTTATGAAAACACTTGTTGTTTACTATTCTAGGTCAGGGAATACTAAAAAAATCGCAGAAGAGATTTCTAATAAGGTTAAATGTGATATCGAGGAAATAATAGACAATAAGAACAGAAAAGGAATAATAGGGTGGCTAATATCGGGGAGAGATGCCCATTCTAGGAAATTAACTACTATAAGTGAAATAAATAAAGATCCCTCTAAATATGATGTAATTGCTATTGGAACTCCTATATGGGCGGGGCTCATGGCGCCTGCAGTTAGAACTTATATTAATGAAAACAAAGGCAAGTTTAAAAATGTGGCATTCTTTTGTACATGTGGTAGTTCTGGTGATGTCAAGGCATTTGGTGATATGGAAGATTATATTGGGATCACACCATTATCCAAATTAGTGATTATAGCAAAAGATTTTCAAACTAGTCATGAAGACAAATTAAAAGTGTTTATCAAAGGGATAAAATAAATATTTAATTTTTTAATATTAAATAATTGATGGTAAGCTCTGAAATGTCTCCAGAGTATTCACCTGTTCTCCTAATACTTTCAACAATATATACTACTGGAATAGCTTCAATTCCCAGATTTAAAACCTTGTTATTTATCTCTTCGCATTTTTCCAGTAATTTATCCACTGCATCAATATTATCATTAGCCTTTTTGATATTCTTTTTGAAATGGGATTCAAAACTCTTTGAGAAGATATCTAAGGCTAGAATGCTTGCTGATTCTATATTCTGGATTATATCTGGATTGAGTTTGTCTATTACTTTTAGAACATTCTCGCCAAGGATAGATGCATGGTCCCCAATTCTTTCTAGGATCCTGCTTATCAAAAAGAAATAACTTGCTTCCTCCTGGCTCAAGCCCATTTTTTTTGAGAGCAGTACGTCAGTGAGGATTACATTATATTGGTGGGTGGCAAGCCAGTAGAGCCTATCAACTTCAAAATCCCTTGAAACAACGTTTTGGGCTAATTCTTTGTTGTTAGTTTTTAGTGATTTAATCGCATCCTTGTGCATGCTTTCAACAAGGGAATACATCCTCTTAACAGTCTTTTCAAAAGGCATTTCCATCGGGCTTAATAGATCTTTCACAACGAAAAGATTTGGCTCTTCATCAACAATCTCTGGGCCTATCGCAATTTGTGTAAACATTCGAATTGCTTCTCTAATCTGTGGGGGCATTGCCTCATTGGATCTTATAGCAATATCGGAGTAACCCATAACATAAGCACCAACTAGAAGTCTAAATAGATAGGTTTTATCAGTATCAGAATCAACAATATACTCCTTTTGCTTTCTTTTTTTCTCAATTACTTTGTCTGGTGTTACGAGCAGAGTTCCATCCTTTTGGACTATGAGACCAAGTGAATCATTCTTTTTTATGTTTAATGATTTAATCCACTCTTTAGGCAATGTAATAACAAAAGAAGAGCCACCTGTAATCTGAACTTTTCTTATTTCCATTTAATCGATTTATAGATTTCTAGTTATTATATAAATATTTCTGTATAATAAATATAGTATATATAGAGGTATTGAGAAAATATTTTGATATGTATACTTATATACTATAAGTCGAGAAGTATTATAAGAGATCTAAAGTTAATTAATTCGGTGATTTACCATGGATGGAAAAAGAATGGGAATATTTGGATTGGTGATGGCCGTTATTGTTTTAGGTATGGTTTTTTCCGGCTGTACTCAAAACACATCAACTCAATCAAATGTTAAACTCAGCCAGACAGGTTCGAGCACAGTTCTACCTTTAGCCATTGCTTGGGCAGAACAATTCGAAGGCGCGCAGATATCTGTTTCTGGTGGGGGATCAAGCCACGGATTGAACTCCTTACTTAAAGGAGAGACAGATTTAGGCGATGCAAGCAGGTTAATGAAAAGTTCAGACTACAAGGCCGTCGGTTGCGACGAAACATTAGTCAACCTAGATGGTACCGCATCAGCGGCTTGTAGTGGTGTTCTTCCAACAAAATGGATTGTAGCATATGATGTATTGGCAGTAGTAGTTAACAATGATAATACTTGGGCAACTGAGCTTACATACGACCAGCTTTACAAGATTTTCACAAGTGATAATCCTGTGGAATACTGGGATGAAGTACCTGGATTAAAAGAGAAAGGCGCTCCACATGCAAAGATAGCAATTTACGCACCCGATGAAGCCAGCGGAACATATGACTACTTCTTTGAGAGCATCATTAAAGACTGGGGGAAAACAACTCAAGTTGCAAAGACAAGACTCGAGTTGGGGGATGGAGTATACAACCCAAGCGCAGACGATAACGTTATCCTCGATGCAGTAAAATCAAACAAATATGCAATAGGTTACTTTGGATACGCATACATAATTGAAAACCCTGGGCAGTTGAAAATTGTAAAGATTGCTAAGAAATCTGGAGATGAATTTGTAGAAGCATCAATTGAAAATGTAGCAAAATATCCAATGGCAAGACCCTTGCACATATACACAAACGGTGTACCAAACAATTCAACAGATAAGGGAAAAGCTATAAATGCTTACCTCAAGTACATTCTAAGTGAAGAAGGACAAACTGTCGTACCCCAAGTTGGATACGTCAAGGTATCCTTAGTTGATCCAAAAATAATACCAGCACAACTTGCAAAACTAAGCTAAGAGTGGCCCCGTATGTTAGGTAAATCCAATAGAGCATACTTCAATGGAAATAATCCATTTCACAAAAAGGTGGATTTAAGAGAAACATTGATAGTAAAACTGATATTTATTGCGGCAAGCCTTGCAATAGTTGTCAGCCTAGCTATATTATACACATTGGTTAATGGCTCTATTGACTTTTTTTTAAGTCCCAAAGTGAGCATTCTTCAGTTTTTCACAGGTACAAAATGGACGCCTAATGGAACAGATCCAAGTTTTGGTATACTTCCTTTACTCTCGGGCACAGTTTTAATTGCTGGAGGGTCTATTTTAATTGCAACTCCGCTTGGCGTTGGGGCTGCAGTATATCTTACCCAATTTGCAAATAAAAAAATTAGTTCTATAGCTAAACCAATTATCGAACTATTGGCTGGCATACCCTCAATAGTATACGGATTCTTTGCCCTTATAGTAATTAGTCCAATTTTAAGAGAGTATTTCGGGGCCAGTTATTTTAACGCTGCTAGTGCAATTATTGTAATGTCAGTAATGATCCTTCCAATAATTGTTAGTGTTTCAGATGACTCTATGAGGGCCGTCCCTAGGGAATTGAAAGAAGGAAGTCTTGCAATAGGGGCAACAAAATGGGAAACTGCAATAAAAGTTGTAATGCCAGCTGCTTCAAGTGGTATAATTGCTTCAATACTACTTGGTTTAGCAAGAGCTTTGGGGGAGACAATGGTTGTGGCATTGGCTGCTGGAAATGTAGCAAGGCTCACTCTAAATCCCTTAAGCCAAGTTCAAACTATGACTGCTTATATAGCGCAAGTAGCAACTGGGGATATACCTCCTGGATTAGCTGTTAGTGCAGCATTTGCAATCGGTCTTGTATTATTTGCAATTACATATATTATCAATTATATTGCAGGACTTGTCGTTTTAAGAATTCAAAATGCAGGTGGAACAGCTTCAAAGAACAAGAAAAAAATAAATATAATAAATATTCAGAAAAGAAAATCAAATATAAAATTAATTTCTTCTCAAAATAATAATCTGGAAATCAAAAAAATTGAATCAGAAAATACCTTAGGATTTAGGCATAAAATCGGTAAACTAGGCATAGCTTCAGTTGGGCTTTGTCTAGTATTTGCAGTAGTCTTCTTAGGTTTTTTAATGTTCTCTATCCTAGAGCAAGGATTATCTGGAATTAATCTTAATTTCTTAACATCATACCCAAGTTCTATTCCTGCCATAGCAGGAATATATCCTGTTATTCTTGGATCAATTTATCTTGTTGGATTATCCATGATTTTCTCTTTACCTGTAAGTGTTGGAGCTGCGGTATACTTAACTGAATTTGCAAAAGACAACGCCTACACAAGGATTTTAAGAAGACTAATACAAAACTTGGCCGGGGTCCCATCAATAGTATTTGGTTTAGTTGGATTGACTGTATTTGTCCGTATCTTTGGATTTGGAACTAGTGTTTTGTCCGGTAGTTTGACTTTATCATTGATGATTATGCCAATTATAATAGTTACTACAGAAGAAGCTCTAAAGGGTATACCAAAATCATTTAGGGAGGCAGCAAGAGGGCTTGGGGCTACAAAATGGCAGACAGTTAGACATCATGTAATACCCTACGCATTACCAGGAACACTAACAGGTTCAATACTAGCGCTCTCTAGGGCAATAGGTGAAACTGCCCCTATTTTGTTCATAGCATCAGTGTTTGCTAAAACTGCTCCAGATAGTATCTTTGATGGATTCTTGGCTTTGCCAGTTACAATATTTTTCTGGACAAGGCACCCTAAAGTACAGTTCCAAAATCTTGCTGCAAGTACTATAATAATATTATTGATAATTTTATTCACAATGAATCTCTTGGCTATAATTATACGTCAGCGTTCACAAGCCAATAGAGATTGGTAGAAATGATATTAAATTGTTTGGTGATAATGGATGGAATCAAAAGAAAAAAATGATAATGGAGCATTGGTAATATCAAATTTGAATGTTTATTATTCTGATATGCTTGCAGTCAATAAAGTTTCATTGGACATACCGAAAAACAAGGTAACAGCTTTCATTGGGCCTAGTGGCTGTGGGAAAAGCACGTTGCTTAGAGCACTTAATCGTATGAATGAGGAAATCGATGGCTGTAGAATGGAAGGTGAAGTAATTTGGAAAGGAATGAATATACTTGACCCAAAAGTTGACCCTGTGGCCTTAAGAAGTAAAATTGGCATGGTCTTCCAGAAACCAAATCCATTTCCCCGATCTATATATGATAATATCGCATACGGTCCAAAAATTCACGGTATTAAAAATAAAAAAGACCTTGACAATATCGTTGAAAAAAGTCTAAAAGATGCAGCGCTGTGGGACGAAGTTTGTGAAAGATTAACTGAATCGGCAATGGGATTATCCGGAGGGCAACAACAGAGGCTTTGTATTGCAAGAGCTCTAGCTATTCAGCCAGACATAATTTTAATGGACGAGCCATGTTCTGCATTAGATCCTATAGCAACAACAAAAATAGAAGATTTAATTGATGAATTAAAGAAAAAATATACTGTCGTGATTGTTACACACAATATGCAACAGGCAGCCAGAATAAGTGATTATACGGGTTTAATGTATTTGGGAAAACTCATAGAATTTGGGAAAACTCAAGAGATATTTGAAAATCCTAAAGAGGAATTAACTGAAAAATATATAATGGGAAGATTTGGATAGGTTGAGAAAAATGAGAGAAAAATTTGTTGAAGAATTAAATCAGCTTAAATCTGATGTAGTTGAAATGTCAAATCTCTCCAAAGAAATGTTAAAAGAGTCACTTGATGCCCTTAAAACTTCAGATATTACTATTGCAGAAAAAGTAATCAGTCAAAGGAGAGATATTAGAGAATTTGATTACAAAATTGAAGACGATGCACAAAGATTAATAGTTTTGTATCAACCAGTTGCCAGAGATTTAAGAGCCATAATATCTACCTTGAAGATGAATACATATCTTACAAGGATTGGTATATACTCTAAGGATATATCAAAGGATATAAGGGAGATATCATTTAATAAAGAATTTCCTAGATTAAAAACTGTGTGTGTCATGGGCGATATAGTTTTAGGCATGTTAGAGGATGTAATCAAGGCGTATGAAACTGAGGATTTGACTATAATTGACGATATGTGGAAAAGAGATGACACAGTAGACGATCTTTTTCATACAATATTGCGTGAATGCATATCTTACATGATTGAGAATCCTAAAAGTATAAGTTACTATACCCATTACATGCTAATTGGGAGATACCTCGAAAGATGCGGGGATCATGTCTGTAAGATTTCAGAAAAAATACATTATATGGTCACAGGAGAAAGAATCATAATCAAATAATTAGTTAAACGAAAATCTTATAAGCGATGTATTTAAAGATGGACTTATTGGGGTCGTGGGGTAGCTTGGCCTATCCTTCGAGCTTTGGGAGCTTGGGACCTGAGTTCAAATCTCAGCGACCCCACCATTTACTTCTTTTATTTCTATTTTGGCATAATTAACACTTTGATTTATTTTTAATTATTGCTCCACCGAAAATCTTAAATATCAAACATTAGAAGAAAAAAATAAATTATTACAAGACATATGTCAAGATTTTTATTAAAAAGGTGTTTAAATGTTTGAGAAACTGGTAGACTATGCCAAGGTAAATAACCAAATTACTCCTGAACTTTATCCTAAATTTGATGTCAAAAGAGGATTGAGGAATGAAGACGGGAGTGGGGTATTAGTTGGACTTACTAAAATATCTGATGTAACAGGTTATGAAAAAAAAGATGGAGTTTTTACACCATTAGAAGGTAGACTTGCATATAGGGGCATAAAAATTGAGGATATAGTAGATGCCATATCTAAAGAAAATAGACATGGATTTGAAGAAATCATTTTCCTTCTTCTCTTTGGAAAATTGCCCACATGGGAAGAGCTAGAGTACTTCAATGAATTAATGGTCAGTAACAGAGATCTAGCTGTCAATTTCACTAACGATGTAATACTTCACTTCCCAAGTAACGATATAATGAACAAACTTGCAAGGAGCGTTTTAGTTCTTTATGCTCTGGATAAAAAAGCAGA
>CAZVXE010000032.1:0-17330 GCA_964630765.1 uncultured Thermococci archaeon
TTTTTTAATTATTTTTTATTAAAATTTAGAAAAGAATTATTTATAAAAATATTATTGCTTTTTCTGAAGGATTTCTTCGGCCTGCATTTCTATTTCATTCATTCTAGCGCTGATGTTCTGAAGTGTTGCCTCATTTTGGCCTAAGTTTTTTTCGACTTCTTTTAGTGTTTCATCAAGTTTTGAAATAGTCTCATCAATGCTCTTTTCAATTGTGACATCTCTTGCCAGAGTTGTTATCACAGTATTAACATCACTTATTGTTCCCTTTACAAAGTTCCCCGCGCCTATTGGTATAAGGATTTCATTTCCTTGCTTTGCACCTTTTAGACCTTCAAGTGTTATCTTTGAAAGAGCGAGCTCGTTTCTGTGGGAAGATAGCAATGACAAGTTATTTGAGAGTACTTTTGACTGCTCATTTAGGTAGTTCAGTTCTGAACTAAGCTTCCTTATAGCTTCTTCCTCGCCTGCCATTTACATGTCCCCTTGTTTTTCTTCTATGTTTGTTATCTCGATGTTTTTTCTTTTACATCCGTAAATTGAGCCATATTTGGCATAGATGTCTTCTAAAACATCTTCTTCCTTCATGCCATTAAACTCTTTAACAAAATGTTTTGTGCTACTTTTTAATTTAATAATACCTTCAACTGTATAGGTTTTCATCATAAGGTCCACCTCATACGCCCATTATATCTTCAACATAACTTAATTCGATACCTGTCGTTGTTTCACCAACAACTGCACCTTTATCATTTACAAGTATGCAAGCCCCAATATAGGATACCCCTCTGTTTAGAGTAGACATTCTTACATCGACCTTTAACAGGTCCTTTATAAGAGATAGGTCTTCTTCCTTAGCTTCTTTGTGGACAAGACATCCTGTGTTATTTGTCCTTGCCACACTGCCCACATATTTGTGATTCCCTATTGAAGCTACAGTAGTTTCAACGCCGAGTGCATCCTCAATCAGTTTCTGCTCATCTGTCAACATGGGACTGATTATTGCCCCTTTATCATTTGAAAGGATAAGGTTTCCAACAGCAGTTTCCTTTGTATTTAGGATGCAGTTATTTATACCCGTGTCCTCTATTAATTGAAGCTCTTCATCCTCAATTACATAAGGAAGTATAATCCCGTTATTGTTACCTGCAATATAAATGCCTGCTAGATCAGTTGCTGCAATTGTACTTAATATTAATTCAGTTCCAAGAGCTTCCTTTAGAGTTTCGGCATGAGCTCCAATATCTTCTCTTACGATAGTAATATTGTTATTAGTAAAACTGAATATACCAATAAACGGATTGCCGCTGATCTTCAACTGTCTTATCATTAACTTTACTCCGCAAGATAAGCAGTAACGACGTCTCTCTTTTCTTCTTCTCCTTCTTCGCCCTTTACTATCTTAATCTTAATTTTTGAAGGAGAACTCTCAATGCCTCTTTCCCAGAGTTTTTCATTTAAGACTTTGTCAATCTTCACATTCTCACATTTTGAATGTTTAACAACAAACTCTCTCAAGGCTCTTGTTGCTCTCGCAGCCCTCTGTTGTCTTGGGGCTTCTTTTACTTTCCTTAAGGGTACTACATACATTCTCTCTTCATTATTATCCAAAATCCTCACCTCTACTTCTTAAGAGAAGTTCTTCGCCAATTTCTTCTTTTTGGGTGTGATCTAATTTTTAGTTTAGTTTTGGCCCATACCCAAACAGGGACTCTTCTGTTTTGATTTAAGGCCTTACCTAGTCTCTTCTTTTTTCCGAGTCCTTTGTTTCTAGACATGATAATCCTCCGATAATAGCGAGTTTATTAGGCTTTTAAATATCTATTTATATGTCTTTTGATTATGATTCAGACAATATTATTCTATTTAAAAAGCTTTCAATCAGAATAAGGCCACTATAAATTTAACTCTAGAATAAGAATTTGTAAATATAAAAAATAAAAGGACTTTTCCTATAGTGATTAGAAATAACCTTTTACAAAAAAACTCTACTACTTAATATCTTCTTGGATTCTTCTTTTGGTAGCAATCCCTACAGTAAACAGGTCTTGTGCCATCTGGTTTAAATGGTACTTCAGTTTCCTGTCCACAAGCTGCACATGTTACTTTGTGCATTTCACGAGGTGGTCTGTTGTAGCCGCCTCGGTTTTCGCCATACATTTTTATTACTCCTTTATATATTTGGCCATTTGACTGGCCCTAAACTTAATATACGTAATTAGTTTATAAAGTTGTCGATTTTAATTGATAGATTTTATACCAAATATTCCTCCTATTGAGATAATTCCCAGTATTTTTTATATAATTAATACAATTTACTACATTCAATCTATACAAACATATATGATAATAATTTCTTAGTGTACATTTGTAGAATATTTATATTTTCATACAAAATATTTATATACTCATTGAGATTATGCCAACGCACATATAACTAGGGGTGTTATTTTGGAAGACATTTCTAACTGTTTCAAATGTGGGTCTAAACTCCCAGAAGGATCTAACTACTGTTTTAAATGCGGATTTAAAATAAAAAATGAACAAATTGACAGCATATATTCAAAAGAGTCTTCAAAAGAAGATTCTCATTACCACCACAAGGCATCACAGAAGTTCTTTGTATCCGGGCTTTCATTGTTCAAGAGTGGGGAATATTCAAAGGCCATTAATAACTTTACAAAGGCAATTGAATTAAAGGAAGATTTTGCAGAAGCCCACTACCAGAGAGGTCAGGCCTATGTCAAAGAAAGCAAATATGAAGATGCAATCAATGACTTTACTAAGGCCATAGAGATTGACCCGGAGTTTAAGGACGCTTATTTCCAGAGGGGCAATATATTTTTTGAGAGAGGATCTAAGGAGAGAGCAAGAGAAGACTATGAAAAGATCATAGCACTTGATTTTGAAATAGCCTCTCAACTATATGATAGATTGCACAGTTTCATGGAGTCTTGGGTGGCTAACATAATCAGGAACAACAAGACTGCCCCTAAAATAGAAACAGATTTTGTTAATGATTCATAATTTTTAAATATTATATTTTCTTATTTTTTCTATAGATTTTCTATTTTTCTTTCGAGGAGAATCGGCCGGGTAACCAACTGCAATAATAAGTGAAACTGACTTGTTTCCCGGAATTTTTAGAATCTTCTTTACATTCTTTTCGTTAAAATAGCCAAGGATGCACGTTCCAATGCCTTCTTCTGTTGCCTTAAGGCAGAAGTGCGAGGCCACAATCCCTGCATCCATAAGGGTATAGTCTCTCCCTTGGGAAAATCTTCCAAGAAAGCTTGTCATCAAGGGGTTCTCGTTTACTAAAGCAACAAGCACCGGGGCTGCGAGTGAAAATTTGTTAAACGATGCCACTTTATCAAAAGTCTCTTTTGCAACGCTCTCTTTTAATTCTGGATCATCTATAACTATGAAGCTCCACGGCTGGGCATTTACTGCAGAAGGTGCGAGTCTTGAAGCTTCAAGGCACCTTTCAATCTTCTCCCTTTCAACACCTTTCTCAAGGTATTTCCTGCAGCTGTATCTTTTTTCACAAAGCTCTAGGAAATCCAATTATTCACCTTTATGGATCTTTTTGTATTCAACATAGGAATATACTATAGCATATGCAGATACGATAAGGATTGGGGCCATGATAAGAAGGAATGCAATTTCTTTGAAGAACACTCCAAAAAAGGCTATTATCCCTGCCGCTTTGAAGAGCTTTCCACCGAGCTTGTGGGTCTTTTCCCAGACTAAATCATCGCTAATTGTCCAGGGGGTTCTTATTCCAACAAAGAAGTTGCTCTTTGTTTTAACTAACACCGTACCCATATAATAAAAGATGGCTGCAAAGGCTGGTGACATCATCTGGACCATATTAAATCTGTACCCAAATGCAGATAGTATTGATAGAATGAATATGTAAAAAAGAAATCCTATCGTTACTAAAAGAATTCCTTGATAATACTCCCTAAAAGATTCCAAATTCATTTTTCTTGGTTCAAACTTTGGGAGATAAACAAAAAGCGCAAATAATCCAACTGATATTATAGGCAGCAAAAACAGTCCCCAAAATTTGTCCATATACCCGTCAATTTCTCCCTGGGCATTCCAGTGGGTTGGCACCATATCAGGTGCATTAGGATAAACAAATGCACCAATAATAAACGATATAAGAATAATTCCTAAAGAGATATCATTAGCTTTCATGATGCCAAAGAAGCGCTATAGTTTAAAAAGTTATTTTATTTTTGGCCATTTAATCTTATGATAAATTTTGTGAGAAACAGTTGATACCTCTCTTTCAAACCCATCAGATATTTTGAATTTATCTTCATCGTCCCCTATATCCTTTGCGATTCTGTAGGCCTTTAAGAGGTCAGACTTTGTGATAATGCCAATAATTTGTTTTGAGGTTGGATCCAGCACTAGAACTCTCCCACATTTTCTTTCGTCCATTATACTCAATATCTTTGGCACAGTGTCATAGGGGAATACAGAGTTCGGGGGGGACATCGCATCCATGATTTTTAGAAAAGGTATCTTTTTACTATCTATATTTTTGACTTTGTTATTGGATATGACGCCCAATAGCTCCCCATCTTTTATCACCGGGAATCCTAGTTTTTTGTATTTCTTGACATAATCCCAAAATTTCTTTAGGGGCATGTCTGGCTCCATTGAAATTATTTCTTTGGACATTATATCACTGGCCCGGACATCGTTTAAATCCTTGGAAAATGACTTTACCGTTGATAGTTTTCTATCAAGCTTTATAGTGTCTATTGAAGACCTTCCCAGGAAAATTATCGAGACCCCATAGCTTACCATCACTGATAGCATTATAGCCGGTATGATTGAGTAGTCTGAGGTCATCTCCGGGATCATGACTATGCACGTCAAGGGGACCTTTGCAACGCTGGCAAAAAATGCACCCATCCCGATAAGCGCATAGGCTTCAGGGTAGCTTACTGTGTTTGGTGCAATCTGGGCAAAGATTAGTCCCATCGCACCCCCAAGCATTGACCCTAAGTATAGAGATGGCGAGAATAATCCGCCTGACGCACCTGAACCCAAGGTGAATGAAGTTGCAAGCATCTTTGCTACAAAAAGAAGTAGTAATAGCGATAGTCCGATTCTCCCAGAAAGTGCCGAATTTATCCCTTCAAAGCCGCCCCCCAAAACCCCATACTGAACAAAAGAGAAACCAATTAAACCTGTTAAAAGTCCACCAATGGCCGGTTTATAGTAAAACGGAATCTTGGCCTTTTCAAAGCTGTCTTCGATAAGGTAGAATATTTTAATGAATACGTATGAGGCAACCCCCATTACAACTCCAAGCAACATGTAAAATGGCACCTCTGCGGGATTGAAGGCAAAGGGTATGGCGTGTATCATTGCCTCTTGGCCTAAGAATGCCCTAGAAAAGCTCACTGAAATTACCGAGGCGAGTGCAATCGGTATTACGCTTAGAGGTGAGAAGCTAGAAAGGATCAATTCAAAACCAAAGATCGCACCACCTAGGGGGGTATTAAAAGCAGCAGAGAGACCAGAGGATAGTCCGCACACAACAAGTATCCTTGTTTTCTTCTCATCAAATTTAAAGAACTGGCCGAACGCAGACCCAATCGAGGCCCCAATTTGAGCGATTGGTCCTTCTCTTCCTGCGCTCCCACCACTTCCAATAGTGATTGCAGAAACTATTGTCTTAAAGAATGCGACCCTTTTTCTGATAACGCTCCCTTTGGCATTTATAGCGTACATGACTTCAGGGATGCCATGCCCTTTTGATTCCTTGCAATATTTGTATATTGTTGGCCCAACTATGAGTCCGCCTATTGCAGGTATGAAGATAATACTCAATGCTTCAAAAAATCCTCTTTGGAAGATAGTTTCAAAGAAGTATTTGCTGTAGTCTATCATTTTAGCGAATATGATGGCCCCTATAGCCCCAAATATCCCTAAAACTATAGCTATAACATTAAGTTCTGCCCATTCTTTGAGATAATGTAAGTTTTTAATTTGCACTGATAATAGAAATTCAATTTCCAATTTAAAGATTTACCTTCCCATACCAAAAAGCTTTAAAAACATAACAATAATGCTTTTTTAATATCAAGAGAGGTGAGTATTATTACAACAGTATATGATGTTCCTGCTGATATGTTAATCGATGGTGTTAAGGAAGAGTTGAAAAACGACAAGAATTTAGCACCACCCCAGTGGGCAACTTTTGCTAAGACCGGATCATCAAGAGAGAAAGCTCCAGACCAGAATGACTGGTGGTATATAAGAGCGGCATCTATAATGAGAAAGGTATATGTTTACGGGCCAGTCGGCGTTGAGACATTGAGAGTCGACTATGGTGGCAAAAAGAACAGAGGCGTAAAGCCTGAAAAGTTTAGAAAATCATCTGGGGCAATTATCAGAAAGATCTTTGCACAGCTTGAAAAAGGCGGATACATAAAGAAAGCTGAGAAGGGAAGGATTATCTCCTCACAGGGAATGTCTCTTCTTGACAAAAAGGCTTCCGAGATTAAGACACAGATAGCTGTAGATATACCTGAACTTAATAAGTATTAATAAAGTGATTTTTTGCCGGATGATGCTGAAGCCATAAAGAGGAGGAAGTTAGAAGAACTTCAACAGCAAGCGTTAGCTGATGAACAGGCTAGACAGCAGAAGGTTGAATTTGAGTTACAGAAACAGCAAATCTTGCGTGCCCTTCTCTCCTCTGAAGCCAGAGAGAGGCTTACTAGGGTCAAGATGGCGAGAAAAGAAGAAGGCGAGCAGATAGAGCTTCTTCTGATTCAGCTCTACCAGCAAGGAAAAATCACAAAGCAAGTTGACGATGCGATGTTAAAGCAGATCCTCGAAAGAGCTCTTATGAGCAACAAGAAGGAGTTTAAGATTCGAAGGATCTAGTCGTTATGGAGACGGCTGTATTATTTTCCGGGGGGAAGGATTCCTCCCTTACCAATATTTTTCTAAAAAAAATACTTCCTTGCGAAATTACAAATTACACGATAACATTTGGCATAAACTCCAACTGGAAATATGCTGAAGAGACTGCAAAGGCACTTGAATTTCCTTTTAAACTTTTTGAAATTGATAAGGAATTACTTGAAAAGGCCGTTGATAGAATTGAAAAGGATGGATTTGCAAATGACGGCATTACTTTCCTCCACAAATGGGTTATAGAGTCTTTTTTAGAGGATGTAACTGTTGACATGATAGCGGATGGAACTAGAAGGGATGACAGAAGTCCTAGATTAGAGCTTTCTGACATGAGGCGGATTGAAGATAAGTATGATGTAGCCTATGTAGCGCCTCTTATGGGTATAAGCTACAGGATACTAAAACCGATATGCCACTCACTATTCTTCATAGAGGAAGGGCCCACCGATCTGATTAAAAAAAGTGATTACGAATCCGAGATAAAAGACTTGATGAGGCAAAGAGGCCTTTATCCGTACGATTTTTTCCCAAAGCACTCCCAGAGCAGAGTTATTGGGTATAAAGACCGATACGCATTCTAGCAATTATTCTAATTAATCCAATTGTTTTTTCTAAACCCTTTATATCTTAGTATTTTTAATTAGAAATTATTTAGTTAAATGTTACCTTTATTGTTTATCATTATTAACTAAAATGATTAACTATATCTTCTCATCAATTCCCATAACAGGTGGTGAGTATATGGCAATGTTCGATGGAACTTATGCAAAATTAAAGAACCAGACGGAGCTTGAGATCCTAAAGACTATCCGAACAGCACTCTATGAAGTTGGATACCCTGGAGGAAAATATCTTGAAAAACTACAGATAATTACCGCCATATATCAGCTTTACAGGGCAAAGGATTTGGCCAAGGAGCTTCAAACGAAAGGCGATTACCCGTATAAGGATCTTATCACATCAATTTCTGTCGATATAGCTGGTCTTTCACGAGAATTCGAATATCTAAGGGACCACCCTTCAATAGATAGGATAGATATTGCAAGGGAAAAATTATTTGAGATTAGGAATAATATGGTCCAGCTATCAAAAAATGTCGGCGTAACAGATGGAGAGATTTCAAATATACTAAGGGATTATGCCCCACGCCCAAATGAAGACCTTACAAGTTACCGCCAGAAATCCTATAGAAGGTAAATTCTTTTCTCTTATTTTTATAATGATTTTTTTAAAATAATTTGTTTGTCGCCCACCTAACTAACTCCGAAGCTCATCGTTTGGATATCCTCTCTCCATTCGGTAACTCTCGTGGTGGGCTGATCCCCATCATTGTAACCCCCGAATCATCTAAGCGATATGCCACATCACCGGGTGACCGTTGACAGGGTATTACCCTTATATTTGCTGTTTCACTCATAGAAGAAAGATTTCCTCTCATGAACCCCTCGCTATAAGGGTAAACAATAGGTTATATTTTTGGTATAAATAGTTACCTATTGAACTTATAGCCGCATTCTGCGCAGAAGTTTGAGGAAGACAGCACATTTTTCTTGCATTTAGGGCACTTGAAATTATATTTCTCAGAAGGCTTAAACGGTGATGCAGAAGACATCTCGCCCAATCTTTTTGTTAAGAAATATACTAGAACAATTAAGAGTGGCACGAATAAGAGCGCAAGTACTGTCTGAGTGAAGAGAACAAAATTAAACAGTCCGTGTGAAAACGCTGCTATTGCAAGACCTTTAAAGACAAGATTATTATTTTTAGGTGATGTAAACTTAGCCTTTCCCACATAATATCCAACTATCCCTGAAAATCCTGCGTGGCCGAGGCATCCTGTTATTGCCCTCATCAGTATAAGCGAAGGGCCATACTGGGAGATGTACAAGAAATTTTCAAAAGTTGCAAATCCCAAAGCGGCCGTAACAGAATAAATCATCGCATCAACAGGCTCATCAAACTCCTTTGACTTTAGAGCATATACTCGCATGGCCATGTATTTTGATATTTCCTCTACCGGCCCTATTACAAAAAAAGCAGCAATGAAGAGCAAAAGAATCCCTGCCTGGTCGATAGAAAATGGTAATAGCAAAGTGTTTAGTATCCCTGCCGGAATTGTCGCAACTACTCCCAGGATAAATGTTATTATTATCAATTTTTTTGGCTCGGGCTCATATTTGTCCTTTTTATAAAAAAGCCATACCCACAGCAAACCTGGGGCAAACGCAATTGCAAGCAGTGTTATCGGATCCATTTAGTCACCTGTTAATGGAGGTCTCTCATCTGTTAATATTGAAATATATGCGCTAACTCTCATATAGAAGTTAATAAATCTTACTGAAAATTCCCACAAGCCAAAGTTTTTCTTTGTTGTAAATAGCATATAAAACCACTCGAGGAATACTATGAGGGAGGCTACCATCCCCCATACAGATGCAATTAGGGATAGGACAAATCCGTAGAAGATTCTTATTAGAAGTTCCACTCTTTTTGAGTCCTTTTCAAAGGAGAATGCAATCTTGCATGGGTAATCTCTGTCTTCACTGGTGATAGGTGGTCTTTCATCTGTCAGAAGGTAGCTATATGCAGTCACGTTGAAGTAGAATCTTAAAAATCCGGCCATAAAATCGAACGCCCCCTGATGCTTTTTTGCATAGATAAGGACATAGAAAAACTGAAATATTTGGGCAAGGCCTGCAACAATCCCCCACGCTTCAATAATTATGCCTAGAACAAAGATATATACAATTCTTATAAATAACTCTGCACGTGAAGAGGGTTCGGCATAGACATATGAAAATGTAAATGGATAATTCTTAGTTGATGAGTAGGTATCCCCATCCATTCTTTTTTTCTCTTCATCATCACCAATAAATGCGTTGCATTCTTTACAATATAGTGTGCTTTCTGGATTCTCGCTACCGCATCTAGGACAGTATACCATGAATATTAAAAAAATATCAGACTTAAATAGATTTCTTATAAAAAAAGAAAATAAATAAGATTATTCTTTGACAACAAAGGTGTTGGCAATCTTATCGTGAAGTCCCTGTTTTTCAGGATTAAATAGAATCCAGATGTATGCCACTAAGTTTAATAGAGGTATAATCTTTATTAGCCATCTTATAAATCCAGGAACTGGGCCTATTGGCATTGCACCGTTGGTACCTACTACTTTAAGCTTCATCACTCTTTTACCTATTGTTGCACCCTGCATACCATCTAAATATACATAGTATGCGAGAGATATCAATACAGTTATGACTGTTCCGATACCGCCTAGATTGAAGCCACTTTCGTAGCCCATACCAGAACCATACCCATAATTAGTTCCTAGTCCTACAAGGCTTAGTATCCATGCAATGACTCCGAATATTATAGTATCAATAATCCATGCTACTAATCTTGGTAAAAATCCTGCATGTTCATGTGAAAGCCAGTTTCCAGAAGCGTATGTAGTTTGTTGTTTTACTGGGGCTTCATCTAGTGTTGCTCCACAGTTTTCGCAAAACTTTGCGCCCATTGGATTATCTTTTCCACATTTTCCGCAAAAAACCATTTTATCACCGTATTTATTAGTACCTATTCTTTTAAAAGATTTTCTAACAACCTTGAAAATTTTGTCAAAAAATGATAATAAGAAGTTCAATTTAATTTGTTATTATCAGACTTCTCATTTGCAAACCAAACAACCCTCTGTGGGAACGGTATGTGAATATCCTCTTTTTCAAGATTTGTCTTGATCTTCCACAAAAGCTCCTTTTTTGTCGTATACCACTGTGATGCGGGTGCCCAAGCTTTTACGATAAGTTCAACAGCATTTTCCCCCAGGTTATTAACATAAACATCTGGGGTGGGTTTCTTTAAAACGAAGGGGTGATCTTCAATCAAATCCCCTATTATTTTTATCGCCTTTTCAGCGTCATCAGTATACCTTATTCCAATTGTATACTCAATTCTTCTTGCGATGTTAGCGCTTATATTGATTATATTATTTGTGAATACCTTCTCATTTGGTATTCTTATAAATAGCCCGTCATAGTTCCTTAGTATTGTCGACATAACTCCTATGTCTTCAACAAAACCCCTTACATTCTCTATTTCAACTTGACTGCCTATCTTAATTGGCCTCTCAGCCATAATAAATAATCCAGATATAAGATTTCCAACTATGCTCTGACTTGCAAAACCTATAACTATACCTGTGACCCCTCCTGCAACTAGAAGGCCCGATGTATTGATCCCCAGGAGGGGGAGTGCTAGAATTATAGCTATTATGATTATCCCATAATAACTTCCTTTAAGCAGGATGCCTAATCTGTCTTTGTCAAACTTGTCCCTTAGAGTTCTTCTTAAGAACACAGAAAAGCCCTTTGCCAAAATTATAGAGAAAATAAGTACGATAAGAGCCAAAATATATGGGAAGATCCTGTCAGCTTCGATAACTACAATAGCCTTTACCAAAGAATCTAAAATTCCATCAAGATTCAAATACCTTCCTCCATAGTATATTTCTTCTGTGAAACAGTAATTTTTGCCGGTTCGAAAATTTCAAGAGATTTCTTCATTCCCCTTTTAATCCCGGAATTAACAAACTCAGTTTCCGCAATTTTTTCATTTATTATTTTCATATTGGCCTTCATTGAAACAAGATTCTCGTTAAAATAAACTTTCATTTCATGTGAATCAAAAACAGTCTTTGTTATTTCCATCCATGCATCTGTAGTATTAATCAGCTTTAGCTTTATTACGCCATTAATTAATGGGTTCAAATCAGTAGGTATTGATGTCAAAACAGGGCTTTTATGATATTTGCATATAACGCCATTTCTTGGGTCCCCATACAGGGTATACTTTTGTTTTGCAAGGGTGAATACATCCAAGAGGTCATAATTTTTGTGCCCGGAGATGAAAACACCTATATCAACTGGAAAAGTGATATACACATTGTTTGTTCCCTTCGGCTCAACAAAGACTGATTTTTCATATTCTATCAGTAAGTATGGGGTCACTTGATTGCGAATTTTGTGGGCTTCAATTGGATTTATTATAATGCCGCAGTCCTTTGTCAACAGTATTTTCTCTATAGAATCATTAAGGATAGTCCTTTCATAGTGAAGATTATTCCCATCCTTTTTTATTTGAAGATGTATCCCGTCTTTTGATATTCTAAGAGGGTTTAGGGGAGATTTGTAATATCCATACATGGCTATCAGATATCATATCTTTACCTTTATGAGTTTTACCCCAAAAACTATTCTTTTCTTTCCCTAAGATTTGCCAAAGTTGAGGGGATAAGCTCAGGCAATGCAGGGTGGATATGCATCCCTTTGAATATTGACTTAAAGTTCATATTGTTGGCCATTGTATTGATTACTTCCTGGATTAGGATTGAAGCGTAAGGTCCAATTATGTGAAATCCTAAAATCTTACTACTTTCTTTGTCAACAATAGCTTTAGCAAATGTTTCGTCCTCTAACATTGCAATCCCTTTCGCAACGCTATTGTACTTTGAATAGCCCACAAGGATTTTGTGTTTCTTTTTTGCCTCATTTTCAGTCATACCAACAGACGCAATTTCCGGGTATGAAAAAACAGCATGGGGGATGGCAGTGTAATCCATCGGAAGCCTCTTTCCATGGAGGCTGTTATGCCAAGCATACACTGCTTCCTTGTTCGCAGAATGCCTGAACATGTATTTTCCTATTACATCCCCAAAGGCCCAGATGTTCTCTTTTGAAGTTTCTAAATAGTCATTTACTTTGATATATCCTCTGGGGTCAGTTTCTACGCCTGTATTCTGAACCTTTAACAGATCAGAGTTAGGAACTCTCCCGCCTGCAACTAAAACTTTTTCTGCAGTCACTTCGATAATATTTCCTGACCCTCTTTCTTTCCCGATTATTTTGAATTGGTCTCCTTTTTTCGCAGCTTCAATAACTTCAGTGTTTGTGTATATCTTCATCCTCTTTGACATTTCTTTTAAGAGCAGCTCTGAAACTTCAGGCTCCTCATTTGCGACAAGCCTTATATTTCTCTGAATTATTGTCACTTCACTACCCATACCTGCTAGAAAATGACCGAATTCACATGCAATGTAACCGCCGCCTAAAATTACTACACTCTTCGGGAGTTCATTTAACTCAAGAATACTCTCATTCGTCAGATATTCTATTTGGTCTAAGCCCTTAACATTTGGGATAAGAGGTCGTGCGCCAGCAACAATGAAAATCTTTTCTCCAAATATCTTTTTCCCATTTACTGAAATTGTGTAATCTTCTGTAAAATAACCAGTACTATCATAAAAATCAAGTTTTTTTGTCTGTTTTATCCCTTCTCTTATATGTTCTCTATCTTCTGCAATAGAAGACCTCATTCTTTCCATTATTTCCCTAAAACGAATTTTAGTTATACTGGCTTCCACACCAAGTTTTTTTGAGTTTTCTATTTCTGCTACCCTATCTGAAGGGAAAATCAGTAATTTTGAAGGTATGCACCCTAAATTTAAACATGTCCCCCCAAGAGGGCCCTTATCTACAACCGCCACCTTAAGCCCATTTGAAAGTGCGTCACTTGCCACCCCCATGCCGGCACCTGAGCCGATAACTAAAACATCGTATTTTTTCATTTCCCCACCTTGAATTTTTCATAAAAAATTCAATGACTAATTTATAATCTTTAATTTGGTTTAATGATATAATAATCTTTTGTTTTAATTCACCTAATACCGAAAATATTTAAATTAAAAAATTGTTAGTTAATACATTAATTATCCGCAAAGTGATGTAATGATTAAGATACTGGATAGTTATTCTCCAGGAGTTATTGGGAAAATAACTGAGCTCCATGCAAATTACTATTCTAAAAATTGGGAATTTGGCCTGTACTTTGAGTCAAAAGTTGCAACTGAACTATCTGAATTCTTAAACAGATTTGATAAAAATACGGACGGGATATGGGTCGCACAGGAAAATGATGAAATTGTCGGATCAATAATAATTGATGGAAATAATTCAGATGGTGAAGGGGCAAGATTAAGGTGGTTCATACTCAATCCCAAGTTTCAAGGCAGAGGGATAGGCAATCTATTGATGGAGAAAGCAGTTACTTTCTGCAAAGAAAAAGAGCATGGAAGGGTATACCTCTGGACATTTGCTGGGCTTGATGCTGCAAAGCACCTTTATGAAAAATACGGCTTCAAGCTGTGCAAAGAGCATCAGGATACTCAATGGGGGAAAACAGTAACTGAGCAGATGTTTGAGCTATTCTTGGAAAAATAAATCTTTAGGCTCTTTATCAACCATGCAGGCATTTGGGTAAAACATTTAAGTATAGACTACTAATTAAAATTGTGATAAAAATGAAAAATAAATTATTTCTCTCTATATTATTGATATTTGTCTTGATTGCTGCATCTTCTGGATGCATAGGTCAGGGCACTGAGAAGAAAATTGTAATAGGTACAATGCCATACAATGAGGAATATATTCTTGGGCATATGATTTCCTTGCTACTAGAAGATGCCGGCTACAAGACTGAAGTTAAAGAAGGTCTTGGCGGCACACTTATCAATTATGAAGCCTTAAAGCGTGAGCAGATTAATGTATTTGTTGGGTACACCGGTGCTTTTTATAATACTGTTCTGAAGTTGCCTGCTCTAGACAACTGGGATCCCGATGTAGTTTACACTGAAGTAGAAAAGGGATTAAGAGAAAAAGAAGGGATAACAGTTGTAACTAAACTTGGATTTAAGAACAACTATGCAATCTCTGTCCCAAGGAGCTGGGCAGAAGAGAAAAATCTTACAAAAGTGAGCGAGCTTGCACCATATGCACCGTCAATGGTACTTGGAACTGACATAGAGTATCCAACTGCTCCAGATGGGCTTCCAACATTTGAAAAGGCATACGGATTCAAATTTAAAGATGTAAAATCAATGGAGCCAACACTTGTATACGAGGCCATAAAAAATAATCTAGTCGATGTTATCACCGGTTACACAACTGACAAGCGAGGGGAGCTATTTGATCTAGTCGTATTGGAGGATGACAGAGGCGGGCTTTTGCCATACGATGCAATTATTATCACAACTACCTCATTTGCTAAAGATGAGGCCGTAGTTTCAGTTCTAAAAAAACTTGAAGGGAAGATAGATGACAAAGCCATGGCAGACATGAACTACCAGTACGACATCGAGAAGAAGGAATCAAGGGACATAGCTAGGGCCTTTTTGATCTCACAAGGGCTGATTAAAAATTAATAATTTATTTTTTTATTGGAGAGGGTAAAACGAACAAATTTCTCTCGGCCCAGTGCTTAGAGTCATTACGATTTGAACATGTGACAAAAATATACAAAGAATCAAGAGCTATAGATGACCTTTCGTTTGAAATATGCAAGGGGGAACTTTTTGTAATATTGGGTTCCAGTGGCTCCGGCAAAACCACAACTTTGAGATTAATTAACAGGCTCATCGATCCAGAAGAGGGGGCAGTTTACCTCAATGGCAATGATACTAAAACTATGGACCCGGTCAAACTTAGAAGAAAAATAGGGTATGTTATACAGCAGATTGGTCTTTTCCCACATATGACGGTCAAAGAGAATATTGGTTTAATACCCCGTCTAGAAAAATGGAGTGAAGGGGATATTTCAAATAAGATTGATGAACTTCTAACTCTTGTTGCGCTACCGCCGGATCTATTCAGATCCCGTTACCCAAATCAATTAAGCGGGGGCCAGCAACAGAGGGTGGGGCTTGCAAGGGCTCTTGTTATGGATCCACCATTGTTGCTCATGGACGAGCCCTTTGGCGCGCTTGATCCACTCCTAAGGATGCAACTTCAAAATGAATTTCTCTCAATAAAAAGGAAACTAGACAAGACAATAGTTTTTGTCACCCACGATATTGAAGAAAGTTTCATTTTAGCTGATAGGATTGGGGTAATGCACGGGGGCAAGATGCTCCAGATTGGAACTCCTTCTGAATTATTATTTGAACCTGCAAATGAAATCGTCTCAAAGATAATCGGGGCTGAAAATAAATTCAAAGCCATCAAATTTCTTCAGGCAAAGGATGTGATGATATCGCTTGACAAGGGCTGTCTCATTGAATCAGATATTTCATGCAAAGAAGCTATTGATAAGATGATCTTGGGCAAAATAGACTCGTGCATAATAAAAAAATCAAGTTCAGACGTAGCCCAAATATCCTTAATCGATTTATTGAATGAGAAGAATAAGGAGAGATCGATAATGGACCTGGGAAACAAATTAAGCGTATTTGCACCGGTCGATACTCTCTCATCAATAATATTGCTTTTAAAATCATCAAAAGAATCAATGGCAGCTATTATGGACCATGACAAAGTATTGGGGATTGTTAGAATCAACTCAGTTTTAATGAACTTGATTTAGGGGGCTATCGATGACTGTAATAGATACTATAATATCGGTCTGGACTATCCATCAAATTACTCTGAGGACTATCCAGCACCTTTACATGTTTTCTATTGCCTTGATCATATCTATCGTAATAGGTGTGACATTAGCCATTTTAGTTTATAGTAATCCTAAACTTGCTAATATCTGGTTTAATGTGTTAAATGTCATAGAGACAATACCCGAGTTAGCGTTATTCATTTTCCTCTTACCCATCCTGGGGCTAGGGGAGAAGCCTACGATAGCGGCATGCGTATTGTATTCGATACTCCCGATTATGAGAAATGCCTATACAGGACTCGCCCATGTTAGCAATGAATATATTGAAATTGCAAGGGCAATTGGCCTTACAAAAAACGAGATTCTATTAAAAATAAGGCTCCCGATGGCATTACCCTTGATAAGTAGTGGGATTAGGGTAGCAGTTGTATATATAATGGGCATTACCACACTAGGGGGCCTAATTGCAGCCGGGGGGCTTGGAGTTCCGCTGCAAGCCGGGATTTACAGATATGATATCCCAGCCATAATAGTCGCTGCCCTCTGGGTCGGCACGCTTGGAGTCTTTTTTGACTTCATAGCATGGATTATAGAAAACAGATTAGCCCGGAGGTTTAATCCTTGGTAGTTTTGGCCACACTTTTCGATGCCATTCTGCAACATCTTACTTTGGTCTTTACATCCCTAGCTATAGGGATATGCCTTGCAACACCCCTTGCCATCCTTTCTGTTTTTTATAAACGTGTTTCCTATGTTGTCTTGACTACAATAAACATGGCTCAGAGTATCCCAAGTTTCGCACTCGTTGCAATAATAGTTCCTTTAGTCGGAATAGGATTTGTGCCGGGGGTAGTTGCTATAGTCTTGGGTTCAATTGTGCCTATTGTAAAGAATATGTATGTAGGTCTAGCTAAAACAGATATCGCTCTCATCGATAC
>CAZVXE010000033.1:0-16612 GCA_964630765.1 uncultured Thermococci archaeon
TTCTGTAACCAACGTATCCCCAAATACAATTATTGGTTTATTAATATATAAAATTTAGCTATTCTATTGTTATTATTCCTATTTTTAAAATATATTGTAAGGCGGAGCTCGTCTCCGCCGCCCTGTACTTTAATCTACATTTGTTCATCTATCCTTTCTTGATTTCTTACTTTAACCTTAAGGCCTGCATGTTTTGCCTTTGCATTTGTCTAATCTATCCTTATCCCAGAAAGGAAAATTATTGCAATAATCAAAAGGCCGATAGGCCTATATGTTTCGTAATTGCGATAATTTTTCGGGCACTGACCAACCTCACCGGTGATCTATTAAAGGGGGGCTTGTCCCCCCCTTTCCTCTAGATATCCCCTCATCTGATTGAGTTCTTAAGAAAATTTTAGGGGGTAAAATTTTCTCGTTTTGATTTGATTTATCAAATCCCAAAATCTGATTTCTTAAGAGATGGGCTTGCCCCCATCTCGCTAAAAGTCCATTAAATCAGATTTTAATCACTATGGGTTAAGACCGTCTATGGGTTATTAGCCATTTCCTTCATTGTAATTTCCTAGAAACAATCTGCAACTTTTGAAAAGCTCTAATCGTATCTGTAATTGTTACTAAAGAGAAGGGATTAAGAGAGGATCCATCTAACTAGCGAAAAAGCCGGGGAGGGTAGCGTAACGTCCGTTAGTTGGAATGGTGGTGGTGGGGCGGGATCGGGAGCTTAGTCTTTTCTCTTAAAAAATACTGAGAATTAGCCTCTCTTACTTATCTTTCATCTACTTGCTTACAATTTCTTTAGGGGTGGGAGATTAGTTTTTTTTTTTTGAAAATCTAATCGTTGGCCGGGAAAAAGCGCTAAGCTTTTGTGTGTTTTTGCCTTAATTCTCTTTATTTTACTTATGTAAATAGAAACCTTTAAATATGTAAAGCTATATTTACTATTGTACTCCTAGAGAAAATCTAGGGGTACTACTAAAAAATGGGTTCAAAAAGAGGTTCAAAACATGGGTACAATACCAAAAAATGTTGAAATTCCCCTTGGGGATGTAAGTTCTAAGAAAGGCGATAATGCCTATAAATCTTTAGAAAAAAAGGACGTGCTCTTAAAAAATCTTGGCATTTACGATGTCGCAACTGCTATAAGTGAGGGCGAGTCTTATAACAAGAATAGGGATCTTGACTTTGTCATTTTAAAAGGCTTTTTGATTGACGACAAGGGCGCTCAGGTCGTAAAGGACGGCAAGCCCGTTTATATTGACTTAAGATTCAAGGACAGCTCTGTAAAGGGCGGCCAAAAGTTTAATCTTGATACTTTTCCTCAGATTCATGAGATTGCTTATGAGGTCAAGAAGAATAACAAGCTCTACATTGTTAACGTGCCTGCATTCTACACAAAGACAGAGAAAACTCTTGAGGACAACTCAAAGAAGATTTATACCAACTACCACATTAATCCTAAGACCTTTGACGATCCGAATTTCAAAAAAGTTGGAATAAGGGAAAAGATTAATCCAACTGAATCAAAACAGCATTCTCCCTCTAACTAGGGGGGATTTTTATTTCTTCTTTTTCGCCTTCTTCGGAGCTTCTTGTGATGGAGTCTCCTAATGGTCATAGGCTCTCTGTCCGAAAGGACAAGGAAAAGCCTAACATAGTTCATGTTCGATTTATCTACTCTGATCAGACTGATGTCAATATTTGTGACATAGAGAATTTCTTTTTAGATCGTGGCTTTAAATCTAAAAAGATACCAGGGGGATTTTTCGTGAGCCTCTGCTCTTTTGTTTCTTCGTTATACTCTTTTGTAGAGCAATTTAATCCAAAGCACCCTTTTTTTACAGCGGAGGAAAATCAAAGGCGCTCATACTTGATGGATAAATACCTTGCTAACATTTATGCCATTGAGGATGGGAACGCTTTGTGTCTTGAGAACATAGAGGAAATCTCCTCCGAGCTTGACGATATCTTTCGCTCTGCTTTGGAGCGCTACAGGGGGCGAAACGCTTGATTGACCTTTATGCTTTAATGAGTGATCGGGAATTGGAAAAAAGGATATCTGAGCGAGAGTATCATAAAAATGTCTTGAAAGGGTACCTATCCTGCGACCTTCCATTTTCAGTCAGGGATGATTTTTCGCTAGAACTTGCTCTTGTCAAGAAGGATTTATCGAGGCTCTATGATGAAAAGAATCTTAGAGGTCGGCCTTCGACATCGAGCATGATGAGCCAATCGCATTTAGAGGCTTTTCAGGAGGCTTAAGAATGAGTGACTTACCTACTCGGATTTTCTTATTTGCCCTTTCTATGTTTATAGTGCGTGTTTTGCTTTATCATTTTGGAGGCCTCTAAATGAAAAAAGAGCTCAAAATCTGTATCTTATGTGGTCAGCCTATTGATTCTAATTTTGACGATTATGGGCGCTTGGCTTATGATTATGACTATCCTACTTTTTTTTCTATGTTTTTGGATGTATTCATTCGGTTTAAGCCTAAGCAGATTTCTCATAAGATTTTAGGAGAATGTCATCAGTCTTGTGCTCTTGCTTGTACTGAAGATAAAATTCGAGACTTAGTTATTCCAATTAAAGGGGGCCTCTAAATGAAACTCCTTTCAATTCTTTTAATCTTTCTTTTAGCCTCTAGCTTTGTGCCTTTTGTTGCCTCTAGCCCTGACTATATTGTCTTTCCAAATGATACGTCAGATGGATGGATTGAGCCTGGTAATTTTATTACCTTCAATCAGTTTAAGCTCAGGCTTGTTGAGATAATTCCGGCAGAGAAAGAGGCCAATATGTCTGTCACTCTAGAGCTTTTAGAGGATGATAAAAGGCTCATGTATGACATTCTTCAATATGAGGAAACTGTGACACCGCATGAAGATATTAAAATCCAGTTCAATTCTGTATATGTTTCCCAGAATCTTAGGATGGCTAAATTGACCGTCTGGTATAAGAATGAGGATCAGTATGTTGGAAAAAACTGGTCTGACATATCTGATACCGTTCCGCAGGATCAATTGACGCTTTTAAGAAGCGGTGGCTCTGCCTCTGTTATTATGGTATCTGGTGGCTCTTCTTTTGATGAGACCTTGCTCTTGCAGAATTTGGGCTCCAAACAGGTAAATAATTTAGTTGTTACTTTTTCATTTCCTGAAGATGAATCTTACTCTAATGATTTTGTATGCTTGTTACCTAAGACCTTCTTGGGTGCCGGTGAGACTATGTCCATTGTTTTGTCGTATGTTCCGACAAAAACTCCTCCAAAACAGATCAGGGGGAGCATTAAAATCGGAAATTCTGTAATGCCTTCTACTCTGCCGATTTACATAAATGCTTCCTCTGGTCAAACAAACAGTGGTAGCGATCCTTTTTCAAATGATCCATTTGGTGGGGGTGCTACCTCTCAAACTCAAGCGAGAATGTATCATAGCGGCACCCATTTAGTCGCTGGGAGTGTTAATGTAGAGCCAGGGGCTAGGCTTCTTTACTATACCTTTTCACCTGTAAATTTTACATTTGCAGGTGCTGCGCTTAAATCTTACATGGGAACTCATGAGGGAAAGACTATTTATTATGTTGAAGTGCCGACCACTGTCAATGGAACTTTCAATGTAGGTGTCGGGACTGCTAGTTATTCCGTTGTTGTTGGCTCTACTGGGCCACAGTATGAGAAAGGCCTTATCCTTGAGCTAGAACCTTTGCAAGATACTTATAAGGCTGGTGAGAAGGTAAAGGTTACTTTAAAGACTACAGATGGCTTGATTGTGAGTGATGCTCCTATTACTGTGAAGATTAGGGATGCAACATATTCTAAGAATAGTGGCTTTACATTGACTGTGCCTGAGCTTGAAGAGGCCGATAAATTTGATATTTCTTTTTCTGGGAGTTATGCCAATTATGGAAGTGTTCAGTCTTCAATATCTGTAAACAATGAGATGAGCACCTTTGCCCTAGTTGCCATACTTGGTGGATTTCTGCTTTTCATCGTTTTTGTGATTGGTGGTCTAATCCTTCTTGTAAAACATCTCAGGAAAGGTCCTTCTTCAAATAATAAGGTTAATATGAGCCAGTTGGAGGCTGGTGTTGGCAAGCTGTCTTAGGTGGTGAATAAAGCTAGATGTATCATTATCTCATGACTTCTGAGCATAGGACTTTTACACTGGGCGTTCCTGTGACATCTCCCTTTAGCGTTGCAGTTGATGGGAAATTTGTTAATCTTCAGATGTTCTATTATTTTCCTCCTGAAAAAAGCCCTTTCTTTTTGAAGAAAATGTATCACCTGTTCTTTAAGAAAGGGCGCATGTTTTACCTTTGCTATTTAACAGACGTTCCCCCTATGAGCTGGGGGAATGAGTCCATCATGATACTTGCCGATTTTGTCGGCGACAATGCCTTTAATTCTACTCTTTTTACTGTGCCGCTTGACATGAGATTTATTTATGTCCAGAGATGGGCTACTAAGGATCTGAATGAATTTATTGAGGACTGCAAGGATGCTGACGGCAAGCTTGTGAACTATGTTGAGTTTGTCAATAGGAGTAAAGCCCTTCAGGGTATGACCTTCCTTCACGATAAATTCTTACAGGCTTTGCGTTCTGCCATACCTGAAGCAGTTGTGAGCCGGCAGATGGAGGAGATCTCTGAGATATTTGAGGAAGCTCAGAAAATAAAGAATCTAACTGATATAACTAAGATTGTGGAGGATGATTATGGAGAAGTACCTGTCGATTACGGAAGCCAGGGAGCGGATGGAAAAGACGCTCTTCGAGATAATGCTCTTCAAGGCGAATCAGAGAAGGATAAAGGCCTTCTCAAAGAAGCTAGTAACGATAAATCAGCGTGATGAGTTAGTTGACCGTAGAATCGTTAACTATATGTATATAGTTTTGCTTCCTAAGGAGTTCTTATATCTTGAGAAGCTTTTGGGCGATCTATCTTCTGAAGTTGGTGTGATTGAGGGATTTTTCACTAATTACATTGAGCATGACCTGGCGCTTAAACGCTCTGGTGAGCTTAAGGATGTCCTTTCTAAGTTTTATAATTTTACCTCACACTGTGTCTTTTACGCCAAAAAAGAGGTCTATGGCTATGCCTTGAATATCCGTAATTTTTATGTCCTCTGCTCTCTCCTTCAGCAGTCGGTAAATCACTTGGCCGGAAGCTTGCAGTCTTTTACCAGCTATCTTAATGACCTTCAGATGGATATTTCGGATAATCCAGAAGATGGCATACTTTTAGGGAGTGATACTTTTGGTGCCTCTCCGAAAGTTTAAGCTCTTGAAGCCTAAGCTTTTTGGCCTTGCCATTGGCAATGTAATAATTGATGGTGATGTGTCGCTTCAGAGATTAAAATATCCAATTCTTGATAGAAGCGAGAGCCATAATGAGTCCATACTGATTGAGGGTGATTCAGGGAGCGGGAAGAATTTCCTTGCTTTCTCTCTTGGGGTAAAGCTTTCCCTTTTTCATAATCAGCCCTTGATATTCTTTGATCTGAAAGGCGATTACAGGGGCTCTAGCGATTTCCTTCCTCTTTACAGCCGGTATTTTCAAAAGACCAGGGTGTTTGTGCCTGCTCATTATTTAATGAAATACTCTGAATCTGATAAATCCTATTTTGAAGTTACTGACAGCTTGAAGATTAAAGAGTCTGTTTTAACTCCTGAAATAGTCATAAGGCTTGCAAAGCTTGATCCTAATGCCCAGTACACAGGGTATCTTGAGCGTGCCTTTAGGGAGCTAAATATCATATCGCTTGACGGCTTGAAAAATAAGATTAAAGAATACTTTAATACTTGTGATGTGAGCTTTAAAAAAAGCTTATCTGTCTTGCTTATTGGCATAGAGCGTCTTGAATATATGGGGCTTTTCTCAGAAGATGGATTTGATTTCAAGGATATCTTTTCTTCTGAAAATAGGTGCTGCATATATGTCTTCTCGTTTGTCTGGCCTGACCTTGATAGATTTGTTCTATATGGGCTCATATTGAATCAGCTTTTTGAGCATATCAAGCGTAACCCAGAATGTTATCCTATTGTGGTGCTTGATGAGCTAAAGCTTTCTGCGCCGTCAAGGCGATTTAAGGATACTGTGACTGATTACAGTTCTCTCATAGTTTCATACTTTAAGGAGATGGGAAGGGGGAAGCGGATTTTAATTGCTATATGCCAATCCCGGAAAGATCTATTGGAGAGCTTCATAGATTCTCCATGCCCTATCGAGTTTGTATTCTATGCTAGAAGGAAATGTGTTTTGAATCATTCCATAAAGAAGCTTAAGGCCTTTTTCTATGTTGGTAACTGCCCCTTGAAGTTGAAAACTTGATATTTCTTTACAAATATAAGAATTTTTAGTTACATTTATAAATATTAAAGCTTACTAATATCTATCAAGTCCTTGACTTGAGGAGGTAAATATGTCTTTTAAGGATAAATTAAAAGAAAAACTGAAGATTCGCTTCAGGAACAATAAAAAAGCCACAGCCAGTATAATTGCCTTAGCTATTATCGGTATTACTTGTGTTTCTATTTTAAGCGGTGCTTTATATCTTGGTCTTTATGCTATTGCTGATAAGTCCGGCAGCAGTATTGTTGTCGATGGTGGTGGTGGTGCTGTAGGCGGCCAGGATCAGTTTTATCCTCTTGCTTGGAATGTCCAAGCCTATGAGGGAACTACCAAGATAGCTGCTACAGTCTATGCTTTTGACACTAAGGTTTCATACCCTGAGCTTGAGATAGCTGGTGCTAATTATCTTGCCTCTGTTTCTTATACTGGTGGCGCTTCACAGGAGCTAGTCACTAAGGCTACTCTTGACGCTTTGAAGGCTGTCGGCAGATGGAATGGGGCCACATTTTGGATTTACACAAAGCCAACAGGATATATGGAAGCCTGGAGTCAAGTTGTTGTAACTAGAAATAAGGATGCTACTACTGAGGACCAGGAGCTTGGAATTTCTATAGTAAAGAGTGGAAGCTTTGTTGAATCTGGCTCTACTTCAATTACTGAGAGTGCCACTGCGCCCGCCTGGTCAACTGCCCTTATCTCTACCTACACAAAGCCCGTTGTCGTTAGATTTGTCGATTCAAATGCAAGCAATTCAGAGATATCTGCTATCTCTTTCAAGATTGATGGGATTTCCCAGACGGTCAACAAGGTATCTGGCGGATGGTACTCTACTGTCACAATCAGTGGAAACAGGACTATTGTTGTAACTGCAACAAGAAAGACCGCAGCTGATCTAAACGCTTCAGTTGTCACCACAATAAATGAGCTAAATCCAAGCGGTGCTTCTGACTTCTTTAACTTTGGTACTCAGTTATTCGCTGAGGCCAATACAGATTAGGAGAGCCAACTCCTAATTTTTTAATTTTTTAAGGTGTTAAAATATGGAGTTAGAGTCGAGCAATTATGGTGTTGGAACTTTCAATATAGTGCTAACTATTTCTTGTGTGATACTTGCGTTAAGCTTGATTGATACTAGCCTGTCGGTGTTAATGATGGAGAGCGGTCAATTCTATGAAGCCTCTTTTATTAGCGCAATGTTCGTTAATCAATTCGGCTATCTGGGCTTTTTGGTCCAGGACGCTACGATATTCTTGTTTTACATAATTGTCATGATGGCTCTGTCCTTTGTGAATCCCTACATTTCCATTGCTTTTGGTGGTGTCGGGATATTGATCAATTTGTGGCCCGTTATACATAACATAAACTTAATGAGAGGTGTATTATTTTGAAAAAAATTAGAAATGTTTTGATAATTGCTTTATTGTTTGCTAGTATATTTGGAGTAATCAATTTTGATAGCTTTGTTAAAGCCGAAACTGGAACTAACTTGGTTATAAATTCCACTTTTGATGCTAATATTAATAATTGGCATACAGATTCTAAATGGACATATGATGCTACAAATCATAGAGCTAAAGGCCCTAGTGGTGTTGTTGCTTATTTACGGCCAAATACTGAAACTTGGTCTTTTAACTTAGACCATAGCAAAACATATACCTTCTATTATGATGGCTACTTTAATCCCTCTTATAATTCTGGATTATATTTTTACTTTAATGGCGATACCGTCTTTGGTATCACTATTTATAATTCTTCGGGGACTAATAATTGGAACGCTGGTGCTAATTCCTTTACTGTATATTATTCTAACTTATCCATTTTTGATGGCATGACTATGGAAGAAATTTATAATTGGGCCTTATCCCAAAATAATGCCCCGGCTAGAAATCCTTACTCTGATATGGATTTTGCTAAATTTGCTTTTATTGGTGCTAATGCTACAGAGTGGGTTGATAATGTCTATTTATGGGAAGGTGCTTCAAAGGCTAGTGTTGATGGAACTCTTGAAGCTTATTGTGGAGATGGAACCTGTAATGGTACTGAGGATTGTGCAACTTGCGAGCTTGATTGTGGCTCTTGCTATTCCGGCACTGTTACAAATACCTTAACTCCTTCTGCGGCCCTAACTGGTGAGGCTGTAAGCGGTACGGTCATTTTAACTGACGGCCTTTCAAGACAGAAACCGGATAGCGTGACGCTAACAGTTAATGGGGCTTCTCTTGTTACAACTTCGGGGCCTATAACAAATGATGAGAACTTTACTCATTATGAGTTTGTTCCGGCTAGTAATTCTCTTTCCCAAGGGGATCATGTGATTACTGCTGTTGCAAACTATAACGGAACTGATTATACAGGTACGGCTATGCTGACAGTCAGCCCTCCTGGCGAGGGTACGCCTCCAATTAATCTGGGGGATGAAGGCTCTGTAACTGTTGACGGCATTAAATTCACTTTTAATTTTACCAAGGAGAACTATGAGTTGAATGAGGAAGGTAAATTCCTTTATGTTAATGTCGAGAAGCTTTCGGGCTTTTCTGCGCCTGAATACAAGTATTACGTTACTATAACTACGCCTGATGGTCAGTCAGGGGGTGGCTTTACTAATTATGAAGCCTTTAGCCCTAATTCCGTTAATGTAAGAGTTGGTGCTAATTCTGGAACTATGAATGGAACTGTCAAGATCCTTTATAGAACTATGATTGGGCTTGGGGATTGGAAAGAAGTAACTTTGACTGATTCTGCTACCGTTGGTACTGTTTCAAATAGTCCCGGTACTATTGCGGAGCAAAATAAGACTCTTGCTCAGAAGATTGCCGAAGCCCCGAAAAAAGCTCTTGAAGCTCTGGCTACTGGTGCTACAAAAGTTCTTACTGCTGGATATAATGCTATAAAGACTGTTGCCTCTGATGGCTATGACGCTGGTAAGACTGTTGCTTCTGATGTTGCTGATGCTGTATCTGATCCTGCAAAGACTGTGTGGAAGGCTGTAACCGATACTGGTAAGGCTGTTTATACTGCTGTTACAGGCGGCTCAACTTCTGGCGGCTCTATTTTCTCTGGTCTTTCTGGATTCTTATCAAAAGCAGTTTACGGCATACCTGTCATTTTCATAGTGATTGGTGTCGTTTTAATAATTGTATTAAGGAGGAATTGATTTGAAAATGCCTAAAATGCCTTTTTCAAAAGAGAAAGATGATTGGGGCTCATACGCTGTTTATGCTGGTGGCTCTAAGAAGTCAATGCCTACCGCTAAATCTGGATTTACCAATCAAATAGATAAAGGCAATATGATCTATACAACTGGTCAGGGTGGAGGCTATTCTAATCCAGCCTTTGAGGCTAAAAAAAAGATGAATGAGGAGCAGGCCAAATATTATGAGATGCGTGCCTCTCAAATGGCTGAACGTAATGAGTCTATGAAGTCTCGCTCTGTTGCTTCTTCGAAGTCCTCTAAAGGCTCAATGTTTGGAAAGGTCGGGCCTGTATTGAAAGGTGGGCTTAACATTGGTCCGCAGAGCGGGGCTTTTGGTGCTGTTAATCCATTTGCCCAGTTAAATAGCAGTATATATTTTGGATTCACGCAGATCGGATTTTTCTTTATTTTTGTTCTTGGCTGGTACTTGATTGGTAAAAGTGGTGGTATGACTATAAAGCAGATTGTTTCTGCTTTTGCCTCGACTAGCTTGTTTTACATCTTGATGATTGAGGTGATGAATATGATATTTGATTTCATTTACCTTTCTACTAGTGGTACATTCAAGACGATTGAGAGAGTTGGGAGCTTGATAATTCTTTTATCTATGCTATCCGGTGCTTTCATGATACCTGTGCTTGTCGGCTTTACTATGACCTATCTTGCTTTGTCTGGTGTGCTCGTTGTATTTGCTTGGGGCTATATTGTGTGCCCTGGAAATCCTGTGTTTAACATACCGTTTGGATTCCTATCGCTTTACTTAATTTGCGTGCTGCTCTGCATGATGCTAAATGTGCCATTTGACTTCAAGCTTGGATTTGAGCCTGTTGTTCCTCTGCTAGATCAGATCTATGGAATAATCAAGGGGGCGATACGCTGAAACAATTAATTTTTAATTTTTTTAATTCTAGGATTGCTAAGGCTGCGGCTGATAGTGGTATTCCTATTCTTGGGACGTTAAGCTCTATAATAGCTCTTGCTTTTGGGTATGCTACAAAGCTAGAGGGTATAGTGCTCTATGTTTTCATAGCCGTTATGTTTGCCATAATAGCGACAGTGCTCTTTTTTATGTACCTTACATTCTCTAAGAAATATGATTACCATCCAAGGCCTGACTTTAAGACTAACTACAAGCCGGACCATAATTCTAAGAGCTTCAATAGTTCAAGGAAAGGTGTCGGCACAATAATAAAGTCCTTTATTGTTGTCTTTGTGTTCTGTGTTACTCTTGGGGTACTAAATCATTTCTTTAATGTTTTCCAGATGTTCAATAATGGCCTATCCTTTGTCGAGGGGCTAGTGACCGGCTTGCTTGGCAATCCTGTAATTGATACTGTTGTTGATATGATCTTGGGGGCGATTGATTGAAATTACCTAAACTTAGGCGCTCTAACTTTGAGCCTATCGTGGAAGTCCATTTTATCAATGAAATGGGTCATGAGCAACATTCTGTAATGAGAGAGTCTACTGCTGACTATCTGAAAAAAAAAGGTCTTGACCTTTCTATTGATAAATTCAGAGGGCCTTGGGATAAATACAAGGAATTTTAGAATGACTATAAAGTGGCTAATGAGCGTATGATTGAAATCGAAAGAAAAGATTTCAATGAATATAACGATAAATATGGTCACTTTACTCGGGAACTTATGAAGAAAAAAGGATTTCTCTAAAATTTATTATTTTCTTCTATTTTAGGAGCTTCCTGGCGTTGCTATTTTGTTAAAAAAAGATTTAATATTATAATTATCTCTTAACTTCTAGATTAACTGTTTTAATATGGTCTGTGTCATTATAGAATACTATGTACCAAGTTCCTAGGCCGTCTGCTTCGAGGTATTTCCATCCGTTTGAACTGTTAGGGTCTAGATTGTAATATTCATACTGCTTTCCTTCGTTAAATCTTTGAAAATCCCAGTTATCCATCCACATTGTTTTAGTTGGGGATTGGCACTTGTAGTTTATGTAGATTTTTTCTTTATACCCCATTTCTAATGGGAGATACCAAATTTCTCCAGGATAAAGATTTTCTTGCTGGTGGAATACTGTTGTCTTTCCTTCAACTCCTGTTGGGTAGCTGTATCCTGGCTCTTTTGTGCCTGTGCTTTGTTCTAGGGTATCTATGTCATTTACAAGGTAAATGCAGACTGGAACTGCTATAATCAAAATTACTATGAGGATGGCTAGTTTGAATATTGTTTTGAAAAATCCCATAATATCACTTTGTCAATTCTTGGAAATCTGACCTTTTAATCCTTTGCGTAATCTTAACGCTAGGATTGATAAAAATACATAGAAATATCTTGGTGTTTATTTTTAGCTTGTTTAGAATACGATTTTAAGCTTATAGCTTTACAAATGTAAGCTTAATTCTTATTAAAGTAGTTTATCTACGTAGAATAGCTTATTTTCTTTCTCAAGGGCTAGTCTTATGATGTTTTCTTCAAAGCTGTCTTTGATGTATGCTGTGATTAATGAGATGTCTTGCTTCTCGAAATATTCTATTTCCATTATAATTCCGGTCTTTAGGATGTTTTCTGCTTTTCCTTTTATGGCGCAGATAATCTTCTCGGCATAGTTGAATCCTCTGAAATCCCACTTGTAGCCGATTTTATAGGCTCCTTTATTCTGGATCTTCTTCATCTTTGCCCAGATGTTCATCCTGTTGGTCTTGAATATCTTGACTAACTCTTTTGGCGCTGTCTCGTCAGTCTCTATGAGGAATTTTACAAGCTCTATTTCATCCCTTGACAGTTGTTCATCTTTTATCCTGTCAATGTTATGAATTTTTGGCATAATGCTTAAATTTTGTTTATGTTTATATATTTTTTTATTTACTTTGATAAATGATTAAATTAAAATACAATTTTATCTCTGGCTGTCTCTTATAAATCCAGAATCCTAGTTAAATATGTAAATAGAAATCTTTATATAGGTAAAGATTTATTTACAACTGTATGGGTTTCGTGGATAAAATAAGAGAGCTGGATAAAGAGCTTACAAATGAGCTCTTAAACTCTATTGTTGCAAATGATGTCATTTATTCTTACCCTGTTACTCTTGATAACTGGGCTGGTAGCTGCGTTATCAAAGTGCCTCCAAAGATGCTTAAAAATACACCTTTTTCTTTTGGTGATCCTGTAACAGTCTTTCTTGCACGAAATCCCTGTGACTATCGGGCAATTTTTGGAGGGGGAGTAAAGATACATGAAATTAAGGCTTTTTAGGGGAATACTTCAAGTATTCTCTTTGTGTTCGGGTGGCCTTTTGCCATCAGATTGTATAAAATATGAGAACACCTATTCTGAAGGATTAGACGAATATATTTTTAATGAAATGCGATGCTTAAAGGTGCTGATTTTTGGCCACCGCAGAAGGTAGCTCTCGACATAGGAGGGATTTTGACCTTCCGTTTTATGAGAGGGATTCCGTTAACAAGGAGATTGATGTTAACGGGGATAGTGGCCAGCTTTCCTTAGGTAAGCCCAAGCTTTCTGAGCTGAAGGCCAAATTCCAGAGCTCTAAAAAGACGTATAACAAGTACCGGGCTAAAAGCCAGGATACAAAAAGGGATATAGAAACTCTTGAGAGGCTTATGCCCGAGGATCCTACCCTTGATTATCATGTTAAAAAGATTCGTGGAAAATTATTAGAGCTTGATGAGGTCTATGATGTTGATAAAAGGAATTACTATTCTTTGAAGCGTCAGCTCAAGCACTATTCTAGGATTGAGATACCTGACATAAAGCCTGTGTCCGGTGTTGTGATCGATAGGATTGTCTTAAAGGATGTCTTTGTGTCAAGAAGGAATCAGGGGCTTTTTAGAAATGAGCTTGATATTGAAAAATATAAGGTGAAGTTCCCCAATGACTTTGAAGAGAGATTTAGGGATGATGTCAAGAAAAAGATAAAGCTTTCCCAGGCTGAGCCGGAGTTTAAGCTCTGGCTTGAGAATATTGCTAAAAAAGTAGAACTGTCTCCTGATGATTACAATGTCAAGCAGCTTTCTTTTTTCAGGGATGACGGCTCAAGGTGGATGAGGATTGATTTTAATTCCGGCCTTGGCCTTGAGATCAGGATGGACTTTCCATTTACTAAAAAATATAGATTCAATCTAATAACCTATGCTAAGTATTCGACTGCAAGCCATAATCTTGTATGGTCCCAGGATAATTATGAGGCGCTTCTGTCATGCATAAATCGTGTCAGGGATGACCTTTATGGATTCTACAAGGGCTTAACTGACTTTGAGAGATATAATTTCGAGCGGACCAATAATGAGTTTGAGAATACTCTTTTGAATGAGCTTGGATTCTCCCTTTATAGATTTTTGACTGTTGATGTGAATGAGCTCTATGTGAATAATATTGAGATTCACAAGAACTTTGAGTTTATATCGAAACGCAAGCAGAGATTCTTTCACAAGGCCTTCTTTATCTTTGTTACTCAGAATCCTAGATTCTGTCGATTTATCCAGGGGACGGCTTACCTGCAGTTTCCAAATCAACCAAAGATTAGAGTCTATGATAAAACTCTTGAGCTCTTTGAGAAACAGAATGTCAAGATATCTGAGAATGTCTCAAGGATTGAGCTTGATATGGGCAGAACGCCTCTGAGAACTTATTTTTTGGGATTGAATCTAAAAGACATGGGATTTTTCCATCCTGAGGATAAAAATCTCCCTGATATGTCTATGTCTCATTTTAGAGATTTATTCAACTATAAAATCATGGAGTGCTACCAGAAGCTTTCACCGTTTGACAGATTTATGGAATATGTCCGGATCTTAGGAGATAAGCGCTGGCAAGCTATTAATCTGCCTACCAAGGAGATTTCTGGTGTCTTTGTTGAAAATTACACCCTTTGGGATTTGCTAAATGATGTGTCGATTTTCCCCAAGTATGTTGATCTTCTTTTTGAGACCGGTATAGCTGACAGGACTTTATCCAGGAAGCTTGCCTATCTGTCAAAGCTTGGCATGATTGAGTATAACAGGAGTCTTAGAGAATATCTCTTAACTCCTCTTGGAACTCTCATGCTTTCCCACAATGACATAATGTGGGCTTTGTTCTACTGTTACTCTCACGAAGAAGAGGTTATTGATAGTAGTAATACTACAGAATTGCAGATGCCAGTTTCTGAGGATGAAGTTCCCCATATTCTCCTTGCGATTATCAATGAGAGCTGTAAAGGGGTGGTGCCTGATGGCTAGAACGTTTTTACAAGCCTTGGAAGAGCTTGATAAGCTCTATGATAAAATCATTTCACTAGAGCCCTATATCAATGATCCTGAAGTTTCCAGGGAATTGAGAGAGCTTCGCTCTAAAACATCTAAGATTGAGGCTCTGGTGGTAGAATGATTAAGTCTAAAGTAGCCCCTGGCTATAACAATCCTTTTACTCTTGCTCATATTTCTATTGGCTTCATTGAAAATGAAATCGAAAAATGTAAACTTGCTGTTCAATATGCTAAGGATATTGAAAAAGAGCTTGGGTATCTCCCTCAAGGGTGTGTTGAAGGCCTTAGGGCTTCTGAAGTTGCATTGCCTCTTTTAGAGGAAGCCTTGGAATATAAAAAAGGTCTTTTAATAAGAGATCCTTCGAAACTCGATTTTTATCAGGTGATTAAAAAATGAAGAATGAAGAAATTGAATATTTTTTTGTAAATATTTGTGTAATTATCGTTGTTGTGTCTATTTTTATTGTATTGCTCTTTGAGCCTTTTACTGAAGGTTGTACAATTTGTAATATTGTTGACAATATATTCAAATTACTTGGATGTGATATATAATGACTAAAGATGACTGTGGCTATCATGAGCCTGAAACCAAAGAATGTCCAATGTGCGACCATATCAATGATATGGATAATAAATATTGTGTATTCTGTGACTTTCCCTTCGTTAATGAGGGGAAAGATTAAATTTTTATCTTTTCTACTTTTTCGGACTTTTCTAAAACGCTTTTTATTTTTGAACTCATATACTCTGGATTCTTTGTCGGGCAGTATGGGCAGTTTGGATAATTAACCTTGTAAATATTGAAGCATTTTCCGCATTTAATCTTAAATCTGTATTGGCATTGAGGGCATAGTAAAAAATCATCTTCAATTTCATTGAATCCGCACTCCGGGCATATAGAGTGTTTTTTTGAGTTGCTCTCTGATCTTGGCCCAAAAAATCTTTTTTGTTGCAGGTCCTGCGTGTAATGTGTGTAAATCTTTTCTGTCACTAATGTTGAGCTGTGGCCTATGTTTTTGCTTATAGCATCTTGGGGTATTCCTTGTTCCATTGCTGAATAGACAAAACTGTGTCTCAGTGTGTGCGGGCTTATGCTCTTTTTGTTTTTTAAAATTCTTGCAGTTCTTTTAATATCATTCCATATTGTCTGCTTTGAGTATGGCTTTCCTGATCCATCGCAAAAAATATAATCCTCATTTTTACATAAATCAACATATAATTCGCTGTTGGCCTTCCAGGTCAAATAATCCTTCAATATTTCATAAAAATAGGTATCGATAAAATAAGCATTTGTTCTCTTATTTCCCTTTGCTTTTACTCCTTGTATTCTCTTACTAATAGGATCTAAATCTTGGTGTTTTATAGTTCTTAATTCGTTAATTCTTATTCCTGTTCCGTACATTGTTGCTATTTCTGCTTTTATCCTTATTGTCTTTGCGCCCTTGATCATCTTCAATATATCTTCTAATGTTAAATACTCTTCTTTTATCCTTCTATCTTCTTCCCTTACTTTTGTTGCTTTCCATATTTTTCCTGTCTTGTTGTATCTTTCCCAATGATTCAATGTCCTTATGTAATTGTTCTGTGTAGTACTCTTCATTCTTATTATTTCACCATATATCTTATCTGTATTCTTTAGATCCATTTCTTTTAATTTTCTGTAACACGATTCATACGTTATGTATGTGCTTTCTCTTACATGTGATTTTAAATATTCCAAAAAAATATCCATTCGTTGTTCTGACTTTTCGTCTCTTTATAAAATTAATTTAACCTAATTTGTTTATTATATAAAATTAATCAATAAAAAGTTCTTGCACATACTTAATAGAGAAACTTATA
>CAZVXE010000034.1:0-16598 GCA_964630765.1 uncultured Thermococci archaeon
ATGTGTAGTCGATGTCAAAGACTGACACGGCAGTTTTGAGTCTGTTCATGCGGTCATTTCTTCTTGTCTCTTGGATCTTCCCATATTTTCTGCTCATGGTGGAAACGATTTAGAGGATCTTCTTTGGTATGCCAGTACCAGTAGAAGAAGGCTATTTGAAATCCTACCCAGAGACCTGCCAGTAAATACCCTAATGGGAGAGGGTGTGCAAATAGAAAAATGGTATAAAAAATATTTAAAAATATGCCAGGGAACAAAGAAGATTTAGCAAAAGCTTTGTCATTGCCTTCTTCGCCTGGCCAAATCCTATAAACTAGCTTTCCATACCTATAAACTCTTATAAAATTTAAAAAACATAAGAATCCAATTGTGCCAAAAACTGACATTACTAGGTAAGCACCAATAGTATCGGTTAAGAAAGTCATGGGTTATTCACCTCGCATTCTGTCAATGAAGTTGTAAATAACACCGCCATTACTGAAAATAGCACGAGACGCAATAGGGGTGTCAAAACTGGATGTAACACCTGGTCTAGTATAACCAATTCCACTAGAAAGTAGTTCTAAAACTCCGTCGTCATTTGTGTCCCCCCACGACCCTTCAGCACCTAATTTGTATCCACCTGTGACAGTTATTGTCGGAGTATTCAAGTAAGTATCAAGGTCGGTGTGTATGTCTTTGATCATTACTGAAAAGGAAGCTGGACTTGGGCTGATTCCAGTTTTGTCTATTCCCATTACCATCCCTGTGTTAATAGACCCTCTATCTACAAACCGGTTAGTACTTGAATCGTATCGTGCATGGTAATCAAAAGAAATGAATGCAACTGTGCCGCTTATATGTAATTCAATGGGGTTTTGATTCGCTGGCAAATTAATGTCCCCGTTGTCCCAGTACCCCTGACCTCCGCCTGACCCGTAGCCAAGCTCATTTGAGGGGCTGTAAGTTGTCCCGGGATTTGGAACACCTGCACTTCCTGAGGCTGAAGTTGTGCCCGCTGCGACTCCGTGATTTACTCCTGCTGCAAATTCTGTCGCTGTGTTCACGACGGTGTTGATTAGAGATCCCACGCTATTAACGTAGCCATCGAAATAATTCTCGGGGAGCGACCAGTCCGGTATGTCGCCCATCATGCCCGTCGGATCAACATATCTTAACGGATTGTTCATGCAGTAGACGTATGGATTTTGCGACTGCGAGCTAAGCATGCTTCCCTTTATTGGGTCTTCGCTAATAAATCTTCCGAGCGATGCGTCGTACCAGCGTGCGCCGAAGTAGTATAGGCCTATGTCTGCCTCGCTATACTGGCCTGTGAAGGCGTACTTCTCGGTGCCTGTGGAGTTTGCATCCTGGCCGAACGGCTTGTAATCGCTCTCGAATGTATTACTAAAAAATATACTTCTAAAAACCCTGCTACCCTAAATTTGTCCTTAATAATTAGCCTCATTCCACAATTATAATAAATATGGAAAAATATCCCTATTGCAGTAATTATTAATTTGGCTTTGTCCCTAAATTTATCATTAATTTTAAAATCCTACACAACTCAAAATCCTAATACTCCAATTTTCTCTGTAAAACCATATAGTCATCCGACCCGGCATTTGATACTTGCCGGTGTTAAAATGAATGATGAAGATCCCAATCGAGAACCTGACTACGATTTTCTTATTGAAATACTTGAAGATGTGGATGCCTTCATAGGCGACGACTTGAGGGCATATGGGCCTTATAGCCCTGGCGATATAGTTAATGTTCCAAGATCTGCAGCCAAGGCCTTTAATATACTGCTAAAGAACGGAGTTACTAGGATATACGATGAGGCGCCTGAGCGCGTATGGCTTAATCCTCTTTTTGAGCAGGCATTAAAATATTTTTATCTAGGCCTTAATATAGTTCCACTCAGAGAAAAGGGCAAGGTATCAATCGTCCCGTGGAAAAAGTACCAAATTGATAAGATAGAACTAAGAGATGTAGACCGGTGGTGGAGCCAGTGGCCCAATGCCAACATCGGTATTGTCACAGGTTCAATCAATAAGCTCCTGGTGCTGGATATTGACGGAGAAGAGGGGCGCCAATCGCTAAAGATAGCATCAAATGACATGCCAATGAACACAGCAATTGCAAGATCCAGCCGGGGTAAGCACTATTACTTTAAGGCCGATAGGATATTTCGCACCTGTGCTGGCATACTTCCAGGCGTTGATGTAAGGTGCGAGGGAGGGCTTATTGTTGCGCCTCCTAGTATCCATGCCTCCGGCAGGGTCTACGAGTGGGAGAAGTCGATCTTTGATTTTGATTTAGAGGATACGCCGGAATGGTTATCTGAAATACTTTCAGAAAATGAATCTAAAGATAAGACAAAAGACAATTGCAAGTCACCCATGATCTCGGTAGGCAGGCGAAATGCCGAGCTCACAAGGATATCCGGAATATTGGTAAATAAGGGCCTTTCGCAAGTTGTTGTAAAAGACACTATATCAAAAATCAATCAAATACAGTGCATGGAGCCTCTGGATCAGAGGGAAGTGGACAGGATAACTACAGACTTTCCGAAGAACACCTTTGCCATGACTGATCTTGGGAACTCTGAAAGATTGATTTACCAATATGGGGATATCATAAGGTACTGCCACTTGTGGAAGAAGTGGATAGTCTGGGACGGTAAAAGGTGGCTAAAGGACGATAGCGGGGCCATATACAGGCTTGCGAAGGACACAGTAAGGAGTATAAACGCTGAGGCTGCAATAGAGTCTGATTATCTCAAGAAGGGAGACCTCTCAAAGTGGGCTTTTCTCTCTGAAAGCTCTTACCGCATTGAAGCCCTTGTTAAGATTACAACAAATGAGCTCCCGATATCGCCTGATGATCTTGACCAGGATGTGTGGTTTCTAAATGTTGAAAACGGGATAATAGATCTTAGGACGGGAGAGTTCTCTGAAGACCACCTAAAGGAGAAGTTCATCACAAAGCTTGCCAATGTCAGATATGATCCTGACGCAAAATGTCCCATGTGGGAGAATTTCCTTCATGAGATCTTTGAGGGAAACGGGGAGCTAATCGATTACATACAGAAGGCCATAGGGCATAGCATGACTTCTGACGATAGGGAGCAGGTGCTGTTCTTCCTCCACGGCCTGGGGCAGAACGGGAAGACCACTTTTCTAAACATTATCATGACGATGCTCGGTGAGTATGCAAAGGACGCTGACCCTTCCACCTTCATGGACAAGAAGTTTGACGGCGGGCCAAAGAACGATGTTGCAAGGCTAAAGGGGGCTAGATTTGTAAGATCATCAGAGATCGCAGAAGGCAAATACTTAGACGAGGACTTCATAAAGAGGGTCACTGGGCACGAAGGGCTCACGGCAAGATTCCTTTATGGCGAGATATTCGACTTCAACCCGAAGTTCAAGCTCTGGATGATCTCAAACAACAAGCCGACTATCAGGGGGAGCGACTTTGCGATATGGCGGAGGTTGATGACCATACCCTTCAACTATAGAATCCCAAACGATAAGAGGGACAAGACCCTGGAGGCAAAGCTTGACAGTGAGCTCCCGGGCATCCTGAACTGGGCCATAAATGGATGCATGAAGTGGCTCTCGGAAGGGCTAAATCCCCCGGAGATAGTCGTCCTCGCAAACACCGAATACAAGGACGAGATGGACCCATTGAAGGACTTTTTAGATGACGTGTGCAACATTGGTGTAATTGCAAAGATACCTGCAGGCGATCTTTACGCCGCATACAGGACATACTGCTATGCTATGAGGACTGAATCCATATCCCAGCAGTCATTTGGCAGGAGATTGTCACAGCTTGGCCTCAAAAAATCAAGGGAGTTTGACGGAAGATACTGGGAAGGCATAGAGATCAATAAGTCTAGGTTTGAGCTTTTGCAGAAGAGCTACAAGGGGGAATACCCTGCCAACTGATTCTTATGACGCTATGACGGTTATGACGCTTTTTTCTATTAAAATTTATAGTAAGGGGATTTACTTTAAAAGTTTAGTAAATTGGCAAAAAACCGTCATAAGCGTCATGGAAGGCAGGAAGGTGAGGAAATAGCAAGGAATCTCATCGAATATAGGGTGTATGTAGGGGATAAGGAAGTGCCATGCGTGAGATTAGTCTATGGGTACACGCTTATGGAGGCAGATCAAGGCGAAAAAATAGAGAATATTGCTGGCGATAAGGGAAGGTATGCGATCCTGGAATACGGGGAAGATCCATGCTGGAACTATGAGTTCGTGCTCTATGTATCAGACAACCTCTCAATTCTAAGACCAATATTTGAGATCCTGTGCAATGAAAACTACAAGGATCTAATCGAATCCTTCGTTGATTCAAGGGTGATGCTGGAGCTACTCTGGAAGAGCAAGGCGATTAATGATATTGATAGGGCCAATATAAACGAAGCTTAATTTAGAAATTAATAATAAAGTAGAAAAGAAATAAATAAATTTATTCGTTGTTTTTCTTGCCGAAACCAAATATCTTCATGAACTTGTCCATTGGGAGAGCTCTTGGCAATATGGTAACGGTGCTACAATATTCTGGATCCCCACAACTATAACAAAAACTTACTTTCCCTGGTTTTAAGGCTTTGAATTGGTGTACACCATCCCCCAAATATTTATCTTCAAGATAACTTTCATCACAAGGTTTACATGAATCTTTTAATGTGAATGTGTCCCCAACACGAACTGTGATTTCGTCAGGAAGATTACAAGGTGGCAATATGGTAACAGTTTTACAACCAATCTGTTCAGGCCCACACCTATAACAAAATATTACTTCTCCTGGTTTTTTGGCTGTGTAATAGTGGTGCCCACCGCCTCCCCCTGGATTACTGTCTTCAAGAAAATCGGCCCCGTCACAAATAGGGCATGGACTATATACAAGGAATGTGTCCCCAACACGAATTGTACTTACGCCAGGAAGATCACAAGGTTCCGCTACATAAGCCACTCCAAATACGCCTATTACAAATATTAAGGATATCAAAATAGCTATTATTCTTTTCATGACAAATCACCGATATAATTGCTAAAAATAATTGTGACAAATATTTAAACTTTTGCTAAATTAAAATCCTAAAACTCAGTACCTGCCTTGTCATTTTATTCCGCCACTATCTCAAATTTTAGGCCAATCAATGATAACATTTTAATACATTCCATGAAATAAAAATTGAGGTAAAAATAGGACAACTGTCCACCGATCTAGCGATTTCAAAAATCCAAATGAAAAACAAGGCCAAATTGCGCTTTATTTCAAATTTAACTCCAAAAAAAGGCCCAAAAGTCCCGGCGGCCGGATTTGAACCAGCGGTCCGTGGATCTACAGTCCACTGCCCTAACCAGACTAGGCCACGCCGGGCTACATGAAGTTAAATGAACTTATTTTAAAGCTTTTCGGTGTTCACTAATAATAAGCGTCATAGAATTTTTTAATTTCTTTTGGAGAAGGTATCCTAATCTCATCCCAGACATTTATGACATCTTCTAGATTAGCAAAATTACTTTGTGAGGAAAATATATTGTGGAGGAAGTTCTTTCTCTCCTTTATGTCAATCTTTACAAATTCCAAATAATCATGAGGCGAGTAATAATTTAGTGGATTGAATCTCTCTCCAAAGTTCTTCATACCATGAACTTCACTTAGCTCTTGGGGAGATGGTACTAGGTAACCGTAAACTGGATCCTTTATCCAGTTCTTAATAAGATTGTTTGTACTAAGTTTTAGAAGTGTTTTGGAATCTGAGACAGTAATTTTTTCCCCACCGATTGATTTGCCTTCTAGATCAAACTCACCAACAAAACCGGTATTGATGATTAAAAAGTTTATTTTTCCATTCTGCCCAAGCCCCATGTCCAAGAATACTTTCTTTTTTAGAACTGCCTGCTCGGCTTGCTCTCTTGCCATAAAGTCAGTTGCAGAATAAGACCTTACCCTAGTTCCGGGAATCTTACCTGAAATAGCAGAAGTAATTATGCTCTCACAAGCACTGTCAAATGCAACTGCCATAAGTGGGTCAGTCACCTTAATTATGGGATTAAATATATCATATCTCTTAAAGCTCAAAACGAAATTCCTGAGGTACTTGTCCTTTTTACCCCAAGAAGAGTTCAAATCACTGAAGAGAAAAATGAATCTGCCATTAGTTGTTCCACTCTTTTCATAGCTCTTGGTAAGCAATGAGCCTACTTCGCCAGATGCCTCGGGGATTTCTACATTGTAATCATTTATGTTTTTCTTAACGTATTCGACGCCTTCGCAGTCAATGTTCATTGCCAAAACAATATGTTTTCTGTCTTTAGATTTCATCAAACCTGGATACTCTGGGCTTTTCTCAGATAGCCCTTCTGATTTTGCAAAGCTTGCAGCTTCAAGGCCAACTAGTATTACATCAACAATTTTTCCATCTTTAGAAATAACTTTACCTAGAATAGCATCATCTTGTTCAAGGTTGGGCCCAACGGTCAGTGTAGTTTTTCCCGTACCGCTAAGTCCTATTATAACAGAGCTTTCAGAAAGTCCCGCATGGAAGGAGATCATCTCATCAGATTCTCCCCTGTTCCAGACCATAGTTAAATTGGGTTTTTTGAAGGCGCCACCAAAATAATCGATTCCAAGGTTCAAAACACATCTAATATCGTTTTTCATCTCAGTAAAATCATAAAGTGAAAGTGGCTCGTTCTCATTGTACTCTGGCCAGACTTTCTTTATACGATTAACATATTCTTCTGGAAGTTTTTCAGGAACTATGAAGTTGTAGCAGCTTGGTTTTATCCCGTCTTTTGGAGGGAACACCATCATCTTTCCCATCCATGAGATGTAAGCACTTTGTGGATTTTCTACGCTTACAACTGACCTTATACCCACTTCATACCCATTTTCTCCTTGTATACCATCTGCAACAATAAGCTTAGGTTTCGCTCTAAGATAGTCCATGGCTATGCTAAAAATAGCTTTTCCTGTAACAATATCAAATCCTTTTTGGCCTACTCCAAGCTTATACCCTTTTGGCACCATGTAATGGACTTGATCTGGTCTCCTCCCTTTTTGTGTAGAAGCAAAAAGGTACTGCCCGTCCTTTGTAATGACATAATATGGTTTTAGATAATTAATATAAAATTCATCAGAAGGATTTAAAAAAATCCTATCTTCCGGAATGGTAAGATCCTCAGAAACATTGAAGCCACTCATAAAAAACACTCTATATGCTAGTTGCTATATTCTCTTCAAATATATGTAAAAATTCTGTTAACTTTTCAATTGGTACATAGGCCCCACATGCTGGGGGGTGGCCTCCTCCTTTGCCACCTACAGATTCTGCACTCTTCTTTATCTCTTTTCCTAAATTTAAGCCTTTAAGTACCAACAATCTTGAGCAGCGTGCAGAGATTTTATAAACATTTGGGTCATTCGGCAACGTTGTATAAGCAACTATGGGTAAAAAGGGGTCAGTATCTCTATTTCCAAGAACTAAACTTGCCACGGTACCCACTATTGTATCATTTATGCCGCTTCCATCAAAGTACTGAAACTTCCCTTTCATGACTACCCCTCTGCTCTCAACAAGGCTCATGCTTCGTGCAATATTCTTTCTGTGCTTTCTAAGTAGCCCTAACAGTATATCGTAGTATATGCCCCTGTTACCCTTGCAGACATAAAATCCTACTTCAGGCCTGCCATTTTTACCGCAGGCATTAAGACAAGTTGCAAACTCTGAAGCATCTTTCAAAGGGCTTCTATCCTCTTCTTGGATAAGTGAATAAGATTCTCCCATAATCATCTGTGGGATAAAAGAAACATATTCTTGAGGGACTGCCGTTATTGTCTTTCTTATCATCTCTGTTGCAAGCTTTCTTTTCTCATCGCAGGTCATGTCTGATACAGTTCTCCAGTCACCTTCATAACAAGGGATTTCCAAGCTATTTAGAAGTGCCATTGCATTCGAATCGCTTCCCGTAACGCCCGGTATTGGGGGGTCTGAGAAATACTGAAGTGATTTGTAGATAGGCCTTGTTGACCGGCCGTACAAAAGTAAATCTTCTTCGGCTTTGACCAAACCTACCTCTATGCTATCTAAGAGGATGTCCCGATTTAATCCTTTTAGCCCGCCCCAGGAGCCCTGCATATCCCCAACTGCTCCGACTATTGCAATTGAAGATAGATCTTTGTTATTGATGTCAAGTTCTAAAGACAAAAGATATGCTAGTCCCGAACCGCTGACCTCCTCCGATCCGCTATAACCAAATCTGTTTGGATTAACTTCTAGAAAAGGAGTTTCGGGGTACTCCCCCTGGTGGTGGTCTAGGATAATTATATCCTTGTCTTTATGTTCTGACATTAAATAATCTATCTGACCGCTTCCCATATCAAGGAATATGGTGAGATCTGCTAAATGGGAAGCGGGAATACCATCAAGAGAGGTAAAATGAACATCGTGGTTTATGTTGAGCCTGTCCAATGCAAGGGACAGAATTGATGCAGCGGAAATTCCGTCGGCATCGATATGAGAAATAATCTTGACTTTAGAACCCTTGGATTCAAGAATTTTATCCTTTGCCTTTAATAATAGTTCAGCGAATCCAGAATCCATATCCATACTTGAAGCGTGTCATATATATAGGTTTTGTTTTGGGTATCCAATTTCGTCTATCGATAATCTTATTTCAAAGCTTTAACATAATTAAAAATACCCTCGGAAAGGGTGCTGTTTTTAATAACCTCATCAATCTCCTCAATTTTTGCTTTCTTTAGATTTTCAATAGATCCAAATCTTTCAAGTAGCCTGGATTTTCTTTTAGGTCCAAGCCCTTTTATATCATCTAGGGGAGAGTGAATGCTTGCTTTTCTTTTCATGTTTCTTAGATTCTTTATCGCAAATCTATGGGCCTCATCCCTAATCCTCATTAGAAGGTTCTTAGAGTCAGCATCCATATCCGGATTTAGTCCGTTCTCAAGATAAAGATCCTCTTCCTGCTTTGCAAGGGCAACAGTTGGTATTTCAAGGCCGAGAGATTCGAGTACATCAAGGGCTGTGTTCAAATGACCCTTTCCACCGTCAATCAGTAAAAGGTCTGGCAGTGATCCTTTGTTCTTAAATCGTCTGTTTAGTACCTCCCTTAGGGAAGATATGTCATCCTGGCCAATCACAGTCTTTACCTTATATATTCTGTAGTTCTCCTTTGACGGTTTGCCATCAATGAAAGTTACCTGAGATCCCACTATTATCTCTGGGCCTATATTTGAAATATCATACCCCTCAATTCTTCTGGGTAGATTTTCAAGGCCAAGTGAAGTCATAAGCCCTTCGAGCGGCGATTTCTTTTTCGATGATAAGTAAAGCTCGGCATTTTTTGTTGCAAGAAGCACTTCTTCCTTTTCACGAATCGATGAAGCCGGAGTTATTTTTATATCATATTTCCCGTTTGATAAAAATTCTTGGATCTCCTCTTTATCGGGTATATCAAAAGGCAAGATAATCTTGTTTGGCAAAAATTCTTCCCTATAATGCTGCTTTAGAAACGATGACAAAGTGTCCTCTCGATCAAACAAAGTTTCTTCTATGGGGTAATTTTTAGTCCCTGTGAGTACCCCACCTCTCACCATAACTACGCAGATGCATACTGATTCTTTGTCGTAATAACCTATGATGTCCTTATTTATCGGGGTATCTAAGAAGATTTTCTGCTGCTCCATTGACTTTCTTATTGCATCTATCTTATCTCTTAATACTAAGGCCTTTTCGTATTCCTGATCTTTCGAGGAGGAGTTCATTTCATCGATCAGCTTTGATATTAGCTCTTCTCCTCTGTTTTCAAAAAACATCAATAGCTCATTTACTCTGTTATTATAATCCTCTTTAGATTTAGGATCAGAACACGGCGCTGTACATCTTTCTATATAAAAATTAAGGCACGGTTTTTTACCCATTTTTTTACAGCTTCTTATCTTGAATATGTTCCTTGCAAGTGCAAGCATTTTTCTCGCCGAACCCACATCTGAATATGGGCCAAAATAATAAGCACCGTCTTCTTCAATCTTTCTTGAAACTATTATCTTTGGGAATTTTTCATTTGTTATTTTGATATAAGGATACTTCTTATCGTCTCTAAAATGAATGTTATACCGGGGCTTGTATTTTTTTATGAAATTATACTCAAGTAAAAGGGCCTCTGTTTCGTTATCTGTAGCAACATACTCTATATCCTCTACCCTGCTCATGAGAAAAGATACTCTATCGGGGATATTCTTCTGGAAATATGAAGCAAGTCTTTTCTTTAGAGATTTTGCCTTTCCCACGTAAAGAACATTCCCTTTGGAGTCCTTCATAATGTAGACGCCGGGCTCTTCTGGAAAATTTTTTGTTATATACAGATCATTGCTCATGATAATATTGGATTTATATTCTTGAATTTAAACGTTTTTAAAATAAAATACAAAAGATTTTAAATCATGACTAATAACTAAAAGCTAAGAGGAATTACTTGAGCGTTATACTTAGAACTTCAGTTCCAATATTGCTTCTAATTGCTCTTGGATATTTATCAAGAAAGTATGGCATTCTTAAACAGGGGGGCGAAAGGGTCTTAAGTTCTTACATCTATTACTTTGCGCTTCCTTCGCTATTTTTCATTAATATATATGAAGTTGAGTTTTCAAGAGAGGTAATAAAATATGTTGTTGCAGGAGTAACGCCAACTTTCGTTGCCTTAGCCATTTTCATTGCTATTTTCATATTGGGGATTGTCAAAGATAAAAAAACACTTTATCTATTAATTGTTACAACTGTTTTTGGAAGTCTCGCCTTTTTCGGCATACCCTTCATTGTATTTGCTTTTGGTACAGGGGAGCCAGAAAGATTAGCAGCACTATTTGCATCTACGATTAGTTTTGTAAGTGTTATTACTGCAACTTCAGTATTAGAACTATACAAACTCCACGGTGAAAAAAACTCTAGAGTAAAAACGCTTGTAAAGAGATTCTCAAAAAATCCTTTGATTATTTCAACTTTACTTGGTGTATCCATTAACCTAATAGGGTTTGAAGTTCCAATTTTTCTTTCTACTACCTTGCATAGTTTGGGGAGTACTACTTCGACTGTAGCTATTTTTATGCTTGGATTATTCTTTTTTGGAAGAAGTTATGGAAATTTAAAGGCCGCATTTGGATTAAGTCTTTTGAGAATAGTATTCTTGCCTTTAATTGCAATTATATTCTTGAAATTCGTATTTGTAGTTCCTTCATTTGAGAGCACTATTATAGTTCTTATGCATGGTATGCCTATCGCTGTTTCATCTATAGTGCTAAGTGAAAGGTACGACTTCTTCAAAGAAACAATAGCATCGCTTAATCTTATATCTGCCCTGCTTTCAGTGTTTTACCTTAACATATGGTTAATTATTCTAGAAACTATTTTCTGATATTTATTTTGAAAGCTCTAAAACTGACTCTAATAGGATATTTGCAGCTATTTCGATATCTTTTAAATCGGTATGTTCTTCTGGGCAGTGACTTCTACCGTTCTTGCTAGGAACAAAGATCATACCGACATCAGCTAATTCTGCAATAACTGATGAATCGTGAACGGCACCACTTACCATCTTCAATGTATCGACGCCCTGATTTTTGGCAGAATTCCCTATTACTTCAACTACCCTTTTAGATAAAAGAACTGGTTTAGTGTAAGATGCCTGTTTAATACTATAAGTAAGGCTTCTATTTTTACATGTTGAGCCAATCGAATTGATTATACTGTCCGTTATTTCATTTAGAGTAACATCGTCTTTGTCCCTTATATCTAGAGTAAATCTGACTTCTCCAGGGATTATATTATTTTTTCCCGGATTGACTTCAACAAGACCAACTGTTGCAACTGAAGTTCCATTATTTGAAGCAAACTTTTCAGCATTCAAAATTACCTCTGCTGCCCCACATAGAGCGTCATTTCTTAGATTCATCGGAGTTGCACCGGCATGATTTGAAACACCTTCTATTGTTACTTCTAACTGCTTTATTCCGGCAATTGTTTCAACGATACCAATTGAAAGGCCTTTACTCTCAAGAACCCTACTCTGCTCAATATGGACCTCAATCATGGCCTTGATTTTCTTCCCATCCAGAACTGATTCATCCTTTGGAACAAGGCCTGATTCAGTCATTGCTTCAAAGTAGCTTATCCCATCTTTATCTAATATCTTTGGCAAATCTTCATCTTTTACTCTGCCGGCCCATATCCTGCTTCCCAAAAGAACGGATGAAAATCTTGAGCCATCCTCTTCTACAAACATGACAAAATCAATTGGATTTTTGTGAGAAATATTATTCTCAGAAATAGTCCTCAAGACCTCTAATGACGCCACTGTTCCTGCAACGCCGTCAAACATGCCGCCGTGAAAGACACTATCTATGTGGGAGCCGACCATTACTGAAGGTGTATCTTTTTCACTTCCTTCTAATCGTGCCCTTATGTTGCCGCCCCTCATTATTTTTATCTCTGCACCTATTCTCTCAAGTTCCTTGAAGATGTAGTTCATTGCACCCATATATTCTTCTGTAAATGTTAATCTAGTTATACCGTGGCCGGGAGTTAAATTAAAATTGTTTATTTTAATTAAGTCATTTTCAATTCTTTTTGCATTGACTTTCATGCCATATCTCCGATTAATCTAATCTGTTGTTAGTGTTTCTTTAACGAAGAATGACATAATAAATACTATGATAACAAAGGCAAATACAAATTTGAATGCCAGACTATAAGCGGCCACAGGGTATACCCCGTCAAATCCTCCAACAATATCTAGTATGTATCCCAGAAATGTCTGGAAGAAAGCTGCGCCGACGAATGGGAAAACATTAACTATGCTCTGGACTGTTCCAGTTATTTCTAACGGGAACTGCTCTTTTATAATTGCAAATACTACAACATTTCCACATCCGAAGAATCCCATCCAGAATGAAAGTAGGTAAAGAAGGCTTACATTTAGCTGTGCGGTAAAAAATGATATCAATATCCAGGGCAGTATAAATGAAGCAAGCCATATGATGATTACTTTCTTTCTGCTTTTCATAATTTTATCCGAAAAGTAACCTACAAAAGGAGATCCTATAAGCATTCCAATGCTGACAAACATTAGGATAAAACCTGAAGCACCCCTAGATAGATTAAAAACATCCCTGAAATAAGGATAAGCCCACAATCCCTGATAAGCAAGCAGAGCCCCATATACTACAAATAGCCAAATAGATAGTATCCAGACATCTTTATTTCTAAAAATCAATTTAATGTGTTCTTTAGAAATATATTGTCGCTTAGGAACTGAGTTTGATGTTTTTGTTTCCTTATTTTTGTTCAAATAGTGTGCAGGTGAATCCCTTATGAATACCCAGGCTATAATGGCAAGAAATATTGAGATTATACCAATAATATAAAATGCAAATCTCCACCCAAATTCGTATGAAATCATGGCTAGTGGGTATGACGCAGAAAGTGCCCCCACATTTCCGACTGCAAGTAAAACTCCAACCATTGTGGCATATTCCCTCTTTGAGTACCATGTGGAGAATAGTTTTAGTGCAGGTATCCAGACTCCGGAAACACCAAGTCCAATTATTAGTCTAGCGCCAAGAGCCATGTTAAAGTTCAGGGCAATCCCGAATAAGAAAGATCCCAAAGCGGAAAAGATTGTAAGAAAGGCTATTGTCTTTCTTGGTCCCAAAGTATCAGAAAATATTCCTACCGGTATTTGAAATAAAGAATAAGAATAGAAATACATAGAAGATAAAAGGCCTAAAGAGAGAGCAGATACTCCAAATTCTTGAAGCAAATCCTTTGATATAACTGCCGAGGATACTCTGTGGAAGTAAACAAAAAAATATACTAATGCAAGAGTTAATAAAAGAATCCATCTGTACTTTTTCTCTGTCAATCCAAAAATAATATCTTTAACCATAAAAATCACAACTTATGCTATTGTAAATCTTTTTAGATTTATAATTAACTAATAAGAAAGGGATATTTAAAACTAATTCTTTTTACTCCCTGTTAGAATAATAAATAAGAAACAGGAATATAACAAACACTATAATTGCTGTAAAACCTATGAACATCCTTGAAGAATAAACCTTGTCGATCTCTCCTTGAAGTATGTAATTAACCTGGCCCAAAACTATCTCGGCATTATCTGAGCTGTCAAGGGCCTCCTTGTACCTGCCTTCTATAAAAGAATTTTTAGCTATGCTGTACTCTCTTTTTCCGAAATCCCACCTTTCCGCTACTTGTGAAGTATCAAATCCTAAGCTCTTTGTAGCGCTAAGTTTCGATTCAATGTCCTCTATCATATTGTCTAGATTTTTAATCTTAGTTTTTGACTGATTTCTAAGGTTTGTAATTTCATCTTCCTTTATCTTTTTTATCTCCTCAACTCGCTCTATTAAGAAATCATAACGGCCTTCATTATAGAAGTTCATGAGTTGGGTGTCATCTAACTTGGCTATTTCTTTATACAATGATAGTTTCAAAACTGAACTCCACATATCTTCATTTATCAGGTAATTGGAAGAAAATAATGTATATTTTGTTCCGCCATCTATTGAATTCTGCATTATCGATTCTAATTCATCTTTTGTGACGGGGGTACTAGCACCTTTTATCAGAGGAACATCTAATACGTAAGATATTCCTTCTTCACGCAGATTATCTGCAAAGTTTCTGTTCTTGGTAGCAATATCATCTGTGAGCGGTGCAGTCACAACTACTCTTGTCGCATAGTTGTTCAACATGTTTAAATCCTGGCCATATTTCCTAGACAGGTTATTCGGGTCCTTTTCATCAGTCTTAGCGGAAATCCATAGTTCAACTTCGTAATTAATTATCCTATTTTTTAGTGTAGAATAAAATTTTTCCATCTCAAAGTTCTGCCAGTTCGTGATTGTGCTGTCATCAATATTGACAACTAGGCCTTTCGTAGGCCACCCATAAACGACAGTTCCTCTTGAGTTCATATATTTTAGATATTCCGCCTCGGATCGTGAATCATAGCTATACTCGTAATAATCTCCATTAGTTACTAAAATAGCATCTATGTCATAATTTTTTATTATATGCTCAACAGTATCAATATAATATTTACCATAACTGCCTTGAGATATTTCAACCATCGAAACTTTTGAAGGGCTTCTAGAAAATACATAATCAAGTGCAGCAGAACCAGGATTGGCCTGTATATATTCGGGGCTATTCAGGCTAAAAGAAACTACGACCTTAAATCCTTCGCTTTTTAGTTTGTTAACCATTTTTTCTAACGGGTCATCAGTTGACAATTGAACTAAAGAACTGTATTCCTTTTCGTGCCCAGACCATCTAAAATTAATTGCGTATGGTCTACCTGCACTGAGTATTACTGTATTAATATTGTTTTTTTTCCAAATAGGTATGTATGAATCAAGGTCGGGGTTGAAGTACTCTCTTGAGTCAACTCTTACTGCCCATATGTTTGTGGATTCGGCCCTTGATTTAGCTATTCTTTCAAAACTTTGAGTAGTCCAGGGCTCCCTCTGGAAATATATAATTCCAGATGTATATTCTGATCCGGAATATACTAAGTTCAGCAGTCCGATATCCTTGTTTTCCACTGTAACATATATGTCCCCGTCGTATTGAAGGCTGTAACCATTTGTGGCATCAGGAACATATTCTAAGGGCAGTCCCTGGCGCCTATAAACCAAAAAATCAATATAATCTCCTATTTTTTTTGCATCAATTCCAAAATCAGTATTTTCAAAGTAATCTCTATATGTTGTCGGGGGTATGATGATTCCTAGTTTCATTTTTTTGTTATTCCTTATATCTTGCGATAAAATTTCCAAACGTTTTATAAGTTCATCAGCTCGGTATACATTCCATTTAACCCACAATTCAGAATTGTTTAGTTTTTCTGTTTCTAGATTTAGTCTTTCAGCAGATACGCCATACCTTCTTGAAAATTCTCTAATGCAATCGGCACATTGACAGTTTAAATTATTTGGATTCCCAAAGTATTCCAAAACTACTCCATCGACTTTGTATCCGTTTGTTACCTCATCGATTATGCTTTTTTCATAATTAAAACCTGTTTGTGGGCAGACCCAACCATCAGACTGAGGGCCCTCAGACGCAAAACCTTTATTGGCCGCAATCACGTCATAAAAAACTGGAACAACAGCATATACTTTTATATTTTTTTTATGGGCTTCCTCAATCATTATTGATAGAACGTCAAAATTATAAAAAGTAGGGGCTATCCTGCTATTATAAAAAACTACGCCGGGTGAAGGATTTGTGCCTGTGCCTCTCTTGACGTGTAAGTAAATTGTATTAACGTTATTCTTGGAAGCCAGATCCACTAGTCTTGGAATGTCGTCTTGAGTAGCTATGGACAAGGAGGGTAATACTTCAATAAAATATCCAGTATCTTGCCCAGATACAGGATTAAATCCTGAGAATGAAGAAATAAGCAAGAATACTACCAATAGTGTCTTTACGATGTTATTCATAAAAGACCTCAAAATCTCTATCTAATTGAAACATCTTTTCCAACAAA
>CAZVXE010000035.1:0-15955 GCA_964630765.1 uncultured Thermococci archaeon
TAATGTCAAGCCCAGATGCTTTTGCATCTGACAAAGAACGTTTAGATGGTACCCTGATCATATCACCATACGTTGTTACTATGGCTCCTTTTTCGGCAACTTTGACAGCAGCTTCAATTTCACCTTGTGTTGTTACACAAACTGGACACCCAGGACCAGAAACAACTTGAACATTTTCTGGTAACATTGCTCTAATGCCGTAATGGGTAATCACATGCTCATGCGTTCCACAAACGTGACAGAGTTTTATTTCGCCTAAATCCTTAGAAAATTCAAATATTTTTCTTATTATTGTATCTGAAGCGTTGCGGTCTTTATACAAATCCACTAAAAATCCTCCTGAACTTTTAGGAGTTCTGTCCAGATCTCCAATGATTCCAGAGCTTCTTTCTCGTCCATTTTTTCAATTGCAAATCCTGTGTGAACAATTACATAATCGCCAACTTTAACATCGACAAGGTCCAATCTTACCTCTCTTTTAACTCCGTTGAAATCAACTATTCCAACACTGTCTTTTATTTCTAAAACTTTACCCGGAACTGCAAGACACATGATTTTTACCTCAGTATATTGATTAAAAAGTCTTTCTTTATAACAGATTTATTTTAATGATTGGACTTCACTTATAAAAGAGATTATTAAATGTTTTCAGGATCGGTATTCTTCTTGTATATGTGGAGTTTTTTTATGGATTTGGCTATAGCACCCAATAGAGCATCATAAACTACCTATTAAATAGAAATCATAGTTTATTAAGTTAAACTGAATAACTATACTAAGTTTATTTTTACTTAATATTCATTATTATATAAAAACTAATATTCTTTAAACTATTTCTCTTTAGGGCTATATTTCAAAACGTATAAAGTTATATAGAATTAACTTCCAATAATTTTAACAACATAATGAAAATGTTGGGTTGGTGAATAAATGGAAGAAGAACCTAAACAACAAATTAGTATGCCATTAATAGGCGATGATGCGCCTAAATTTAAAGCAAAAACTACAATGGGAGAAATAAATTTTCCAGAAGACTATAAGGGTAAATGGATAATATTTTTCAGTCACCCGGCAGACTTTACCCCAGTGTGTACAACTGAATTTATGACTTTTGCATCAATGCAGAAAGAACTCAAAGAGTTAAATTGTGAGTTAATAGGATTATCAATAGACAGTATTTATGCCCACATAGCTTGGTTAAGAACCATAAAAGAAAAGATCGAATATAAAGGCATGAAAAACGTAGAAATTATGTTCCCCGTAATAGAAGACTTAAAGATGGATATTTCAAAGAAATTTGGAATGGTCCAACCAAATGCATCTACAACTCAGGCGGTAAGGGCGGTATTCTTAATAGATCCTAAAGCAAAAGTAAGGGCAATGCTCTATTACCCCTTATCAAATGGAAGAAATATGCAAGAAATCAAGAGATTACTTCTTGCAATGCAGAAATCAGACAAAGAACAAATTGCAACTCCAGCTAACTGGCAGCCAGGTGACGACGTAATAATTCCACCTCCTGGCTCTTGCGGCGTAGCCAAAGAGAGGATGGAGAAAAAAGAAGAAGGCAAATACTGTCTTGACTGGTTTATGTGCTTTAGAAAAGAAAAATAAATTTAAGTGTCAAAATTAATTTATTTTATTATATAATTTTTTAAACTTTGGCAAAAGTCAGAATAATTATTTCTATAGTACCAGAAAGATTTTGAATCAAACTTTGAACAACATAGAGATTCATTGTATTAGTTATGAATACTATTCTGCATTTTAATTTAATTTTTAATTGGTGAGATTCTACTTTTTATTGAATTGACAAAAATAATATAAAGAAAAGTAGAATGAATTAATTCATGGCAAAATGGTACGAAGAATTATTTCAAAATTATGCTGAAACTTACGAAACTGAAGTTTATACTAAAGGAACAGTGGGAGAAATAGACTTCATTGAAAAAGAAATTAAAAAAGATAAATCTAAGAAAATTATAGATATCGGTTGCGGTACAGGTAGGCATTCTATAGAACTTGCAAAAAGAGGATATAATGTAACTGGAATTGACCTTTCTGAATGTATGTTGGAAAGAGCGATAGAAAAGGCTAAGGAATCTAAAGTAAAAGTTGATTTCATTAAAGCAGATGCAAGAGATTTAAAATTTGAAAAAGAATTTGATCTTGCCCTTATAATGTGTGGAGGTGGTTTTCCACTGATGGAAACAGATGAGATGAACTTTATGATTCTTCAAAGTGCCGCCAGATCTTTAAATGATAAAGGAAAATTAATACTCACAACATTAAATGGTCTTTTTCCATTATTTCATTCTGTTAAAGATTTTATCAACTCGAATTCTACCGATGGAAAAACTGATGCAAATACATTCGATTTAATGACCTTTAGAAATAAATCAGTGTTAGAATTTACAGATGATGGCGGCAATAAAAAGAAGATCAAGTGTGATGAAAGATATTATGTCTCTTCAGAGATAACATGGTTATTAAAATCATTGGGATTTAAAAAAGTAGATATATACGGATGCAAGCTTGGAGCTTTTAGTAGAGCGGATAAATTAACAACTGAAGATTTTGAGATACTAGTAATCGCAGAGTACTAAGTTATTCATACTCTTACGTAAGTTTTAAAAATAGATATATAAGTTATAAATTAGGGGAAGGTATTATTTCAGCCATATCGCCAGTATGCTTTTTTATTACCTTCTCCTTCAAAATCTTTAAATAGAAATTATTGTTTTCTGTTTTATGAATATTTGTGTAATAACAGATATACACGGAAATAAAAGTTCTTTAAAGGAATTGTTTGATTCTATTGATATAAGAGAATTTGACCTTTTACTCTGTTGTGGAGATATAACTTCCTTTGGTGGAAAAAAAGAGGCCAAGGAATTATTGGAACTTATACCAAATATCCAATTCTATACTGTTTTTGGGAACTGTGACAAAAGTGAAGTCAAGGATTATATAAAATCAGAAGGGATTTCACTCCACGAAAAGGAAGTCAAAATAGGGAATTATACAATAGGAGGATTTGGAGGATCAAATAAGTCTCCTTTTGGAACTCCTTCAGAGTATGGTGAAGATCAAATAATGGCAGGACTTTCAAAACTCTCTTTTAAGAATATGGTTCTCGTAACCCACGTACCCCCATATGGAACTAAATTGGACAGAATTGGAGATAGCAAATCAATAGGAAGCACCTCAGTTAGAAGCATCATAGAAAAAATGCAACCACTTGTTGCAGTTTCTGGACACGTTCATGAATCAAGAGCAATTGATTCTATCGGTAAAACTCAGCTGTTAAATCCTGGACCATTAAAAGATGGGCACTATGGAAGAGTAAAAATAGATGAAAAAGAAATAAAAGTCGAACTAAAAGAAATCGATTAAATATATTTAAATATAGGTAAAATAAATTAATTGCATGATTTACGAGATTCTAATAGGTGCAGTCGTTTTAATAGCAATCCTTTGTGTAATCTATTTCTTTTATGCCCCAAAGAAGGAAGGCATCCCAAAAGAACCTGCTAAAAGACCAATTCCAAGAGAAGGCGTTAGTTCTGTTCCTTATTACTCCGAAGGAGAGGTTATAGTAGAAGATGAGCTATTTGGAATGAAAATGATCTGGGATGCATATGAGGAAAGGGTTGAGAATTTTGTAAAGTTTCTTGAAAATTCAAGGGGGGTACGGGACCCTAAAGTAATTAGTAATTTTCAGGATATTGAAGGAGATTACGTTAAAATGAAAAAAAGGCTCCGCCCGTTTCTAAGGGATCATATGGTAAAAAGAATGGATGAAAGAATTTTATATGCAAGGAGTCTAATTGATAAAAAATTCCGATATTAGATTTAGGCTTCTACCTACAATAAACTTTAATATTAATCTATTTTATAATCCTTGATGTTTGGGATTCCTTTAATAATAATTATTTCGTCTATAATACTGGGTATTTATTTTCCCTCATACGGAAAAGAGATATCTCCAATAGTGCCACTTCTTCAAAGCATCCTAATCTTTTTATCCACAATTAAAGTCGATTTCAGAATTTATAAAAAATACATGGAAATTCTGAAACCTTTCTTGTTGGGATTCTTCACATGCTATGCTTTCATCCCATTACTATTCTTTTTAGTAGGGTTATCCCTTCTCAAAATGAATTTAATCAATTTTCCATTATTTATTGGAATTATCATAACAGGGGCTGTACCTCTAGCCGCAGGATCTACTCTAGTATGGTCCAAAGAGTTAGGTGGAAAAGTTGAGATTACTTTACTTTTGATAGTAACAACTATACTAGCATCCCCTCTAATCACTCCAACTTACATATATTTAATTCTAAGAGATGAAATAAACGTCAACACTCAAAAGATGTTCTTAGAGATGGCACTAATAATCTTCATCCCTGTTTTGATTTCAATTATTGTAAAGAAAAAGTTTGCAAAAAATTTGAATTCAAATCTTTCTTTTTTTGTTATGGGAATCATAATATACGTAGCAGTTTCTAAAAGTGTCGAGAGGCTCGATATAGTAAAAGATTACTTATTTCTTTCAATATTTCTATCTCTCTTTTTTATGATTGTTACCCTTTTATTTATGACAATTTTTTCCAATATCTTAAAATTAAAAATAGAAGAAAAAGAATCAATTTTTATACCGTCATTTTTTAAGAATATAAGCCTTGCAATAATTGTTGTTTCATTTTTTGAGCCTGAAGTTGTGTTCTTCCCAGTTGTTTACTACATTATTGAACAGCTTTTTTCCCCACTTTATTATGAAATAAAAAAACTAAAATTTAAATCAATAAATTATTTAAAATAAAAACAATTATGCCATAAGGGAATTAAATGAGTGCAAAAAATAAATCATGGCAAGAAAAATTAGAAGATAGCAAAGGTTTGCCTAAAGTTGAACCAATAACTGAGAAGATGTCTAAACGGTGGGGGGAGGGTACCGTTGTTATTCCTGCCCCAATTGAAGTCAATGACATAATGAGAACTGTTCCAGAAGGAAAGCTAATTACAATTGAACATATAAGAAAAAAACTTGCTGAGAAACATCATGCATCTATAGGCTGCCCTTTGACTACTGGAATTTTTGCTTGGATTAGTGCTCATGCTGCAAATGAGGCTGCTTTGGAGGGAAAAACAGATATTACTCCCTATTGGAGAACTCTAAAAACTGGGGGAGTAGTTAATGAAAAGTACCCGGGTGGCATTAATCATCAGAAACAGCTTTTGGAAAGAGAAGGCCATAAAATAATTCAGAAAGGCAAAAAATATATTATCCAAGATTATGAAAAAAAGTTAATCTAATTAATGAGCCTTATTTTATAAATTAATTTATTTATCTTTATAGTTAACAGTAAAAAGCTTTTTAAAAATACAAAATCATTATAATCTAGAGGGATTTTTTGATAGAAATAAGATTTCATGGAAGAGGGGGACAAGGTGCGGTAGTTGCGTCAAATATTCTAGCCGACGCTGCTTTTCGAGAAGGAAAATATGTTCAAGCTTTTCCATACTTTGGTGTTGAAAGAAGAGGCGCACCAGTTACTTCATTTACAAGAATAGATAAAAATCCCATTAAAATAAGAAGTCAGGTCTATAATCCAAATTATATTGTTGTCCTTGACCCAACGCTAATAGATGTCACAGATGTAACTTCTGGTCTGGGTAAAGGCGGAGTAGTTCTTATAAATTCTGATAAAGATCCCAAGTATTACAATCTTTCTTTTAAGACAGCAACTATTGATGCAACATCAATTGCATTAGAAAATAGACTGGGCTCAAAAATGGCACCGATTGTAAATACTTCAATTCTTGGCGCATTTGCCAAAATATCAGGAGAAATTATGCTTGAATCTATAATATTAGCAATAAAGGAGAATATACCTTCTAAAAAAGAGGAGAATATTAAGGCCGCAACTCAGGCCTATGATAAAACAATAATGTAATGATCATATGAAAAAATTAGAAAAATTATCTTCAATTAAGGATTTACCAGAGGCTCCCGTATCAAATGTTCCATCCCTTAACCAAAAAACTGGAACATGGAGAGTCTTTAGACCAGAGGTAGATAAAGACAAATGTATCAAATGTAGTATTTGCTGGAGATGCTGTCCCGACATAGCTATAGACGTCGATGAAGAAGGATTCCCCATTATTAATTATGATTACTGTAAGGGATGTGGAATATGCGCTCACGAATGCCCTAAAACTGCAATTAGAATGGAGAGGGAGGGAAAATAATGGTAAAGAAGATAATGACTGGCGACATAGCAGCTGCTTGGGGGGCAAGGCTTTCTAGGGCAGAAGTAATAGCTGCCTACCCTATAACACCCCAGACAATTATCGTTGAGAAACTTGCACAGTTTGTTTCAGACGGGGAACTCAAAGCTGAATATCTTCACGTGGAATCAGAACATTCTGCAATGGCCGCATGTATCGCAGCTTCTCAGACAGGAGCCAGAACATTTACGGCCACATCGTCTCAAGGATTAGTATTAATGCATGAACTCCTTCATTGGGCTTCTGGAGCAAGAACTCCCGTAGTCATGGCAAATGTAAATAGAGCTTTGGCCCCACCTTGGAATGTATGGGTTGAACATACAGATATGATGTCTCAAAGGGATACTGGATGGATACAATTTTATGCTGAAAGTAATCAAGAAGTACTAGATACCATAATAATGTCCTACAAATTATGCGAGGACAAAGAAATCCAGTTACCAGCCATGATAGGATTAGATGCTTTTTATTTATCTCATACATCAGAAATTGTTGACATCCCTGATCAAGATTCAGTTGATAAGTTTCTTCCACAATACGATCCTATGTATCCGCTCGATATAGAGAATCCACTAAGCATTGGATCTCTTTCAATGCCTCATCAGTGGTACTCTGAATTCAGGTACAAAATACAAGAGGCCATGAACAGAGTAATACCAAAATTGAATCAAATTGAAGAAGAGTTCTATAAAGAATTTGGGAGAAAATATACTGGCCCCTTGGAACTTTATAATACTGATGACGCAGAAGTTGTCCTGATTGTTTCAGGTGCGGCTGCTGGAACTGTTAAAGAAACTGTAGATATATTCAGAAAAGAAGGATTAAAAGTTGGGCTTATTAGATTGAGAATGTTTAGGCCATTTCCTTCAGAGGAACTAAATAAAGCATTATCAAAAGCCCTTTTTGTAGGTGTAATTGATAGATCTTTCTCTTTCGGGCATGAAGGTGCAATTTTTTCTGAGTTGAAAGCGTCTCTTTATGGCGTCAAGCATTCACCCCCAATTAAAAATTTTATTCTTGGTATAGGCGGCAGAGATATCACTACAGATACCATTAGCAGAGTTTATAATAATTGTTTTAATTGTTTAAAGAATAATAAAATTGACAATCCAGTTGAGTGGATTGATATTAGGGTGTAATTATGAAAAGAGCAGGTATACCTACTGAAGAATTTATTTATTCTGGTCACACGGCATGCCCTGGATGTGGAGCTATGCTAGTTGCTAGATATCTCCTAAAAGTTTTGGGAAAAAACACAATAATGAACATACCTGCTTGTTGCTTTGCGGCAATACCCGGAACTTTCCCTGATACCTGTTTAGGCATACCCTTATTATACAATGCTTTTGAAACAACTGCTGCTACAGCATCAGGTATTGAAGCGGCTTTGAAGATTAAAGGTAAAAAGGAAAAAATTACAGTTGTTGGCTTTGCAGGCGATGGAGGTACAGCAGATATAGGGATTCAGGCGCTTTCTGGCGCCATAGAAAGAGGTCATGAAATTATGTATGTATGCTACGATAATGAAGCATACATGAATACTGGAATGCAAACCTCTAGCCTCACCCCACTGGGGGCTACAACTACTACAAATCCAGTTGGTAAGCATGGTGGAGGATGGAGAATTAGAAATAAAAAAAATATGATGGAAATCGTAGCAGCACACAACATTCCTTATGCAGCTACAGTTAATCCCTCTTATCCTCTGGATTTCATTAAGAAAATAGAAAAGGCAAAGAGCGTCAAAGGACCTTCATATATCCACGCTTATTCTGTTTGCCCAACTGGATGGAGATACCAACCAGAACTTGGCTTAGAAATAGGGAGACTTGCAACAGAAACTGGAATATTTCCCTTATATGAATTTGAAAATGGCACCTACACCATAAATTATAAGAAAAAGACAAAGCAAGTCATTGAATACTACAAATTACAGGGAAGATTCAGACATTTGCCAGAAGATTTCGTTAAAGAGGTACAGACAGTTATAGATAAAGAATGGCAAAGACTCCAAGATAAAGAAGAATGCAGTCATAGGCAAAAATTATAGATTATTAAAGCAAGATTTTTATAGAACATATGCTAACTATTGTATATTAAAAATAACTTAGATGTGCTTATTGATGAGATTTCTACATATTAGGCCTTACTTGGTATCAATATTAATAACAATATTGTTCTTATTAAGTTGGGCACTATTCATACTTATCAAAACCAATATACCAATAAATTACCTTGATGGAGATTCTCAAGGCTATATGCTGACTGTGACAACTTTACTTTTCTCGTTTTTAGTAGGCCATTACTTCAATTCACGTTATGGAAGATATATTATGATTAGAGACTATCATATTTCAAGACATTCAAAATGCATTTCACTTATAGATATATCCAATTCATTTACTAATAGCGAAACTCTTATGAAAAAGGTATGTGAAAAACTTAGCGATATAGCCATTATCAAAGAGTTGTGCGGTTGGAGTGAAGGATATATTGAAGAGCCTTACTATAGAAATCTATATTGCCTTTTAGAGGAAACGGAAATAATAAGTAATAAAGATTCAACAAACTACAAGATATTTTTTGATACAATAAATGAAATAAATGAATTCTCAAGAAAACTAAACACTGTTGGCAGAGATAAATTCGGATATTTACGATGGCTTCTACTTGCCTCCCTGTCCTCAGTCATAATACTACTTACACTTTCAGTTCCATCTTCTAATTTTATTAATTTGGCCCTCCTCATGTTATTCCCCCCAATTATCTTCTTAGTCATATATACAATTATAAGTTACCAAAATATGGCGTTTCATATAGAAAGAACTTCAATGGAGATAAATCAGAAAATATTTGATGAAATTGGAAAGAAAAGATTCTATAGAAAAGATAGGCTAAGATTTGTTAGAGTTGATATCAGAAAAAACAAAGACCTTTACATAACAGAAGATGAACTTACTGGAAGAGACAGGGGTATCTATTTGGATTATGTCGATAAGAATTTTTATGTCAATAGATCAAACAAAAAACAGCGCAACTAGAATTATTATTATTTAACTGGACGAACTTCCAGTAGAAATAAAGGGGTAATAGACATTATTATACTAGGATTATAAAGACATAACTCATTTGTATATATGAATAATAAATAATTATAATACTAATTTATCTACTAATAAATAAGCAATAATTAAAAATTATATTTAAATATTAGCTTACGCACAAATCAATGAATCTAAATTTTTCGGAATCAAATAATCCCTTATCCCCAATCTTTATTTTTGGGATAACTAGTAATGCCATGAAAGATAAAGTCATGAAAGGTGCATGTAAAGTACATCCCAAAGACTTGGCAAAGTTAGTAACATGCCTGTAGCTATCTGCAACTTTAGAGTATTCTTCAAATGTCATTATGCCAGCAACTGGGAGTTCTAAAAAGATTTTATTTTCTCCACAGACGCACCCAATGCCCCCTCTATTTTCGATGATCATGTTTACGGCGTTACATATATCTTCGTCAGAAACACCAACGACAACTATGTTATGAGAATCATGAGCTATGCTAGAAGCTATTGCCCCTTTCTTTAGGCCAAAATTTCTTATAAATCCAATTGGGACTTCAGAATCAGTATAGCGATTCACAACGGCAATTTTTAATATGTCTCTTTCTACGTCAGATACTAAATTACCATTGACTATTTTTGGTTCAATAATTATGTCATTTGTAATAAGTTGACCGTCAATTGCTTCAATAACGTTTATAGTGCCTCTTTTATTGGATAAACTAAAATCGGATATCTTTTTCTTTTCTACTTTAAAGTTATTTATTGTTTCAAAACTCCTGTGTTCGATGTTTGTTTTACCTTTATGAGAAACGACATTTCCATTGATATAGGTTGTAAGGATATTCAATTCTTTTAGATTATCTACAATTAAGAAGTCGGCCGGATCACCTTCTTGAAGCAATCCAACATCAAGCCCATAATGCTTAACAGGATTTACAGATGAAACATTTAATATTTTGAAAATATCAATACCGTAATTTATTGACCTTCTCACCATCTGATCAATGTGCCCTTTAATCAAATCATCCGGATGTTTATCATCACTACAAAACATGCAGGATTCATAATGTGTATCGACAAGAGGAATTAATGCTTCAAAATTTTCTGCGGCAGAGCCTTCCCTGATCTGTATTTTCATTCCCTTTTCTATCTTCTCAAGCCCTTCGGCTCTACGAACGCACTCGTGATCTGTAGTAATCCCTTTGCCGATATATTTTTCCAGTGCTTCTCCGGATAATCCTGGAGCATGGCCATCAATTTTCCTAGAATATTTTTTTGCAACATTTATTTTTTCTATTAGTTCACTATCATTATTTATGACACCAAATGTATTCATTACCTCTCCTAAAAATTTAACATTGTCATTTCTAAATATCTCTTCAACTTCCTTAACCCCAAGACAAGCCCCACTTGTCTCAAAAGACGTTGCGGGAACGCAGGAGGATGCCCCAAAATAAAATTTCAGAGGAGAAAATTTAGAATTCTCAATCATGTACTCTATTCCTTTTATTCCTAAGACATTGGCTATTTCGTGAGGGTCTGAAACAGTCGCTACAGTTCCATGGATAACTGCAATTCTAGAAAACTCGTAAGGGATTAACATTGAACTTTCTATGTGTATGTGAGAATCGACAAATCCAGTTATAATGAAATTTGAATAAATATTATTGTCTCTTTGAATCTCTGAGATTTTGCCATTTGAAATAATTATTTTGCCCGTGTATATTTCACGATGAATTGGATCTACAATATTTCCTGAAATAACATTCATATTTTTATCCATGAAAACCATAATTCAAAAATCAAAATGATATATAAAATTTTTGAATTAGTTTGAGATATCTACAAAAATAGAGATATTATGGATATAGATTGTTATCTTGGTAAAGTAAGGCATAATCAAAATACATATAAAAACATAATCATTATTACGAATAGGTGATTGATATTTGCAGTGTTGGTGGAAGTTTTGATGTGGATATGCCTGAAGGCCCCGAAGGCTATGTTTGTACCGAATGCGGTACACAGTATAAAGGAATTGGAAAAAATCCAAAATGCCCAAAATGCTCTTCAGACAAGGTTATAAAAATTGGATAAAAATTTATTTCTTCCTTTGGCTAATGAGGAGATATTATTTCTATCTCATAATGATTACTTCTTAGGAATAGTAAAATCTAAAGGTAAATCCTTCTTATTGGAAACTGATAAGGAAGAGATAGTACTTGGAACTGGAAATGACGATATCCTTGTTGTTTCATCTTTCGCAAGAGACAAAAAAATCAAGGCAATCGTGATCTCAGCATTATACTCCCTGCGAGAATTATCTTTTCCACTTATAGTCCTAAATAAGGGACATCCTGCTTCCAAGAGACTTAAATTGGTCTTTGGATGCGGAGATAAAATAATTCTAGATTCATGTATAGAGGCGGGCACTCATCCCGATCAGCATCTTCTCTGCTCCACAGAAGATTTATCGGGACTTTGTGTATTATCAAAAAAAGAAGGTATTGAGATAGTTGATCCTCTTAAGAGAAAAATAGAAATAGAAAGAATGCCTTTTGAGTTAAGATTATAAAATCACGGGGCATATTAAATAGTATGAAGATTCTTTATTTTGGAGATTTAAAGGATATCACTTTGAAAAGAGAAGAAATTATTGAAGTTGAATCAATTAATATTGGCACACTAAAGAATCTTCTTTCAGAAAAATATCCCCTCTTGAAGGAATCTTTTTTAAAGGATGAGATAAGGATTATAGTAAATGGAAAAGACTATTCTTTTACAGGTAGAGATGAAACTCTAGTTTCAAAAGGATTTGAGATAGCTCTTTTTTCTCCTGTAGGGGGCGGATAAATGTTTGAAATAAAGGCAAAAGATGGGTTAGGCAGAATAGGGAAATTATCGATAGGCAAAAAAAAAGTTGAGACCCCAACACTAATGCCTGTTATTAATCCCAATAAGATAGTTATTGCTCCAAAGGATATGGCTGATTATGGGGCAGAAATGCTAATCACAAATTCATATATTATTTACAGAACTCCAAAACTCAAAGAAGATGCTCTTGAAAAAGGAGTTCACAAAATGCTCGATTTTAACGGAGTTATAGAAACTGATTCCGGCTCTTTTCAGATGGCTGCATATGGTGATATAGAAATAGAAAACAAAGAGATACTACAATTTCAAAAAGACATTGGGGTTGATATTGGAACTTTTCTGGACATACCAACTCATCCTGATGAACCCCATAGAAAGACCCTTTCAGACCTAGAGATAACTATAGAAAGGGCAAGAGAAGCAACCGAATTTGACCTAGATCTAAATGGAACAATTCAAGGAGGAACTCACCTAGATCTAAGAAAAAAATCGGCAGAGGAGATGAGTAAATTACCTTTTACAGTGAACCCGATAGGCGGTGTTGTTCCATTAATGATGGAATACCGATTTAGTGAATTGGTTGATATTATTCTAACAGTAAAAGGTAGTCTTTCACCCTCAAGACCAGTTCATCTTTTCGGCGCCGGCCATCCAATGTTATTGTCATTATCCGTTCTTTTAGGTTGCGACCTATTTGACTCCGCAGCATATGTTCTCTATGCACAGGATTCAAGATATTTAACTTCTTATGGTACAAAAAAACTTAATGAAATGAAATATTTACCATGTAACTGCCCAGTTTGCAGAAAATATACCGCTCAAGAGCTAATTAATGAAAATGATCAAAAAAGATTAGAACTTCTTTCAAGCCACAACTTGTATGCAACTTTTGAAGAAATTAAAATAATTAAGGAAGCCATACACGAAGGAAATTTATTTGAACTTGTCGAAACTAGAATCAGGAGCCATCCGAGATTACTACTTGCATATAGAAGAATCAAAGATTACTATGATCTTTTAGAAGAATATGATCCCTTTACAAAAAGATCTTCGATATTCTATACTGGTACAGAATCCAATCTAAGGCCAATAATGCAAAGAACTAAGGAAAGAATAAAACACATCGAATCTAAAAAATACGATGAGCATCTTTTCTTTGGAAAATTCCCAAAAGAACTTGAGTTTACTTATCCTTTTGGCCAATGTGAAATGGAAGAAGAAAGAAAAGGTAGAGGGGACCCTGAACTAAATGACGAGGACATAGTAAAAGTAATTGCAGAATATCAGTTTGGGCCAAATGTTGGAGAAAAGCTCTTCCACGATGTCGTTGTTAAAAGATCAAAAACTGGAATGATCCGTTATGTCTTTGATAAAAATGGAACTATGCTTGCAACTATAAGGGCTAGAGATGGATTATTTACACCAAATATTGAGGGGTTAAAAAGATTGAAGGATATAATACCATATCCCAAATACAGGATAATTGTGGATGATGAAGCTGCGCCGTTCATAAAAGACGGTGCAAATGTATTTTCAAAGTTTGTTTTGGATCTTGATAAAAATCTTAGGGCTTATGAAGAAATCCTTATTGTGGACTCGAAAGACAATCTTTTAGGAACAGGAACTTTAATGCTTTCCCCAAGAGAGGTTAGGGCATTTGAAAGAGGGATGGCTGTTAGGACAAGGTGGGGAATAGAAAAAAATAATATCAAAGAAAACCAGATAGAAGACTAGAGCCAATAATAAATCTAAATGTTAGATATCCAATTGCAGTTAAAATAATACTGTGTTTAATTCCCGAAAATAAAGAATTTGTAGTCATCTTTCCAATCATGAGCCCCGCCAAAGCACCATGTATAATGAGCATGTTTTGGAATGTAGTCTTAAATGCTTCTTTATTTATTGACTCTTTGGCAGTTGGAAGTGTTATTTCTGAGAATATTTCAACGAACTGAGTCTGAAGTAAGAAAACTACTGAAAGAAAGACAAGATAAGAAATGTAAATAATACCGGTATACTGGCCTAACTTAGAAGCCTGCTCTTTTGCAAGACCCCTCATCATTCTTGCACTTTCTGCTGCAGACTCTAAAATCTTTATGATATTTCCTCCGGCATGATGGGCAATAACAATAAGTGATACTGTCCCTTGTACATTTTCACTTTTTACCTTATCTGAAAAAGATGTTAAGACCTCATCAAATGGGATACCCCATGATATCTTTGAGGCCATAATCTTTATTTCATCGGTAAGTCTCCCATAATCGTCCTCCTGCGCCATCTTTATGGCTTGAGGAAGGGTCATTCCGGCGGCTTGAGAATCAGCAAGTGCTCTTAGAAATTCAGGGAACTGATCTTCGATTTCGGTGATCCATGCTTGCTCCCTCATTTTTAATACGAGGTAAGGGCCAACTGCAACGATTATACCTGCAATAGCTAGTTCACTTAAGTTTAAAATAAAGAATCCGATTAAACTGAGAATTATCCCTGCGGCGATACTACCAATCGTTACATAAACATTATAATTTTTTTTCCTCAAATTTCCACCTGCATTACCTCTTTGGGGCCACCTGGTCCACTGCTATTATAAATATAGCATAGCCGATAGGCAGTCCAAAATATACAACAATATTATTAATCAAATTTACCTGTGACATTGGAGTTCCCATTATACCCATAATTGTTGTCATGATAATAATGAATACTGGCCCTACAACTAAAGCTGTGACATAAGTTTCCGCTATTAAACCAATAGTTTCTATCGCAGCTTCAGTTTTCATTCTTTCAACTTCCATTAATCTGTTTCCTTCAAGATACAGATACTCTCTGAGATTTCCACCTGTTCTTATGGTGGCTATCATCTTCCATATAAGTTCACTGAATAGAGGGGAAGGAGACCTGTTAGCTGCCCTCTGAAGAGCTTGAACTAAATCGAGTCCAAAGTTTTCAATATCATTTAAAATCTTTTCCGATTCTCTTGATACCTCCCCATATCTTCTAAACTCTACAAGTGACCAAAATATAACGGCGGGAGGTACTCCTGTTCCAGCTATTGTTGCCATTGTATTAACAGCGTTTGTAAGTGCAAGATTAATTTTTCTTGATCTTTCTCCAGCTTTAAACGATGGATAAACCCAGAAGACTAGAAAAGTCGTAACAGCAGTTAAAACTGAAATTAAAATAATTAAGACTAAGTTAAAGACAAAATCAACAGGCTTACCGGGGGAGATAATTTCATTTATAAAATCTCCTAAAAACAGAGGAACAATAATAATTGATACTAATAAAGCAATAATACCTGCAATAGCGGTAGTAAGCATCATTGCACTGACATAAGCACCAAGATTTAAGGGTATGTCACCTTTTCTCAGAGGGGCGTGAAGTTCTTCAAAACTTTTTAGCCTTTTGTCTACCAAAAAACCAAATCTTTTATGGGCCATCTTCCCATAATTCATGAAGAAGCCCCTTTTTTCGTATCTTTCGATTTCTTGGACTGCAATGTCCTTTTCTTTTTTTCTGCCTAGCATAGGCTCAACTTTTTATTTTTTGTAATATTATATCCGGGTCTCTCATATATACCTTTATTATATCCCCCACATCTCTAAAGTTAACTATATTATTTTCAGCCATCCAGCCTAAAACAAGAGATCTCCTGTTTATTTCTTCCCATACTTCTTCTTGAGTCATGCCTCGAGATATGGATATTCTTTTTACTATGCTACTCT
>CAZVXE010000036.1:0-15406 GCA_964630765.1 uncultured Thermococci archaeon
CACAAATGGAATTATGATGAAAAAAGGGAAAAGAAACGAGAGGAGCCAATCAAAAAAGAAAGTGATTCCCTTGAAGAGCTTTTAAAACAGTTTGGATGCACTCCTAATGCATCAATTGAGGACATAAAAAAAAGAAAGAAAGTATTGAATATGATGTACCACCCCGACTTTAACTTGAATAAACCTGATCAAGTGAAGAAAGAAATGGAGGATATGTTAAAGGAAATAAATCAAATCTACCAGAAGATATTGGTTAAAAAAGGAGAAAAATAAATCAACTTAATAATTTTACATATATTTCTTCAAAAATCTCCTCGTATCTTGGGTATCCATCCAGCCCTTATCTAGCTGGTTTATCAATTCATCAATCCTATCTATCTGCCTTAAGATTCTCTCTTTAGTTTTCTCATTTTCAACTTCGACTTGGGTAAAACCGCATATTATGGCAAGTGGATTTCTTATATGGTCAACTAAGTGTGCGAAGTATTCTAAGTTCTCATCAAGTTGTTTTTGAGATTTTAACTTAGTTGTAACATCACTCATTATAGTAATTAGTCCTTTTGATAAATCTGTTTTATCTAAAGGAGCGACACGAAGTTCACAGTCAAATAAGCTTCCATCTTTTCTCTTTACTTTTGCTATTACTCCGGGAACGTCTATTTTTCCTATATTGCCATAAAGAATTGATCCTACTCTCTTATATTCTTCCTCGTTTTCGTATACGCTGATAGTATCTTTACCTGTTAAGGTGTCATCTGCGTATCCGACCATTTCATATGCGCTCTTACTTGCCCAAATTATTTTCCTGCCAATTGCAAAAACTATTCCTATCGGAGCGGCGTCCATTATTCCTCTTAAGGTGGCTTCTCTTTCTTTTATTTTTTCATCGGCCTTCACTTTTTCTGTTATATCTTCTATTATAGTTATATAACCTTTAGATGTATCCCTACTATCTAAAGGTCTGTTTAATATAGAAATATCCCGAATATCTCCATTCTTCAGCATATGTTTACTTTGAACCCTAATTATTTCCTCTTCTCTTGGAATCCCGTATAGGATAGATCCCACTCTCTCGTACTCTTCTTGAGATTCATATAATAATCTTGAATTTTTACCAACTAGGTCTTCTAAAGGATATCCTGTGATCATCGACATGCTTTTATTTGACCATTTGAGTATACGGTCTTGAGTTAAACTAATACCAACTGGAGCGGCGTCCATTATTCCTCTTAAGGTGATTTCAGCTTTGATTTTTTCTGTGACATCCTTGGCGAATCCTAAGATTCTATTTTCTGATAATTTGACTGCGTCGAGTGCCAAGTATATCTTATTTCCATCTTTTCGCATATGTGGAACTACTCCTGATGCACGCCCAGTGTTAATAAGTTTTTCAAAATGTTCTTTTGAGATCTTCATGCTTTCTATGTCTGGAGGGATTATATCCTTAATATTCAGTCTTAGTATTTCTTCATTAGAATACCCAATAATTTTAGATGCTGCCTCGTTTGCCTCAACAAAATTCCCGTCTTTATCTGCCACAAAAACTCCATCAGGCGCATTTTCTATATAATTCCTATATTTCTCTTCACTTTCTTTTAATGCTTTTTCGGCTTTTTTATTTTCTGTTATATCCATGCCTATTTCAACGATATTGGAAATATTCCCCCTAGTATCAAATATCGGATATGCCCTCATATCCCATATCTTTCCATCGGAGGAATTTAATTCGGATTTTTGAGATTTACGAGTTTCTAATACTTTAAGTACAGGACAATCTCCACAAGGATTATTTCTATTATATCGTACTTCAAAACAGTATCGTCCAATGATATCCTCATTCTTTAATCCTAATAAATCTGCAAAAGCTTTATTTACCCATAGTATCCTAAAATTTATATCATAAAAAGTAATAATTTCTTTTGTCGACTCTAAAATTATTGATTTTTCTGTTTCGGATTTTAATAATTGATTCTCAATTTTTTTTCTTTCAGAAACATCTCTAATAAATCCATAGAGAATTATATCGCCATTATCGTCTTTAGAGAGATTAGTATTAAATTCACAATCTATTATTTCATCATTTTTCTTTTTAAGTTTGATTGGGTAATCTTTTACATTGCCCTTTTCTTTAATAATTTTAACTAGGGGAGTCCTGTCATCAAGATTAGCATAAAGATTTTTTATACTCGTTCCAATCATTTCATCCCTAGAGTAACTAAACATCTTTAATGTTTCTTTGTTGACATAGAGTATTTCGCCATCTCCTCTATTGATACAGACAGCGATATTAAGATTTTCAAAAATAGCAAAATATTCTTCTATTTCAACTTTTATTCCATCAACTATAATCGTAGTCTTCATGAAGGTCAGTGATTAATTATATAATCCTGAATATATATACGTTTCCCATATATATTAAATCATACAAAAACTATTGCCCCGAGAACTTAATTGCCCCATAAAACTTGAATAATAATCTTTTTAATCTGACATGAAAATCATTTGAATATGGCCCACAAATTCGATGTAAACAACATGAATCGATTAGATTCCACAGAAAGAAGAAAAATGTTACCTCCTGAAGAAACACTGATTAATGCTGGATTAGCTAAAAATGATATTTTCATCGATATTGGATGTGGAATCGGTTATTTTTCTATCCCCGCTTCAAAAATTGTGGGGCCTAAAGGGAAGGTCTTTGCACTTGATACCTCTAATGAAATGTTAGAGGAACTTAATAAAAGAATAAATGAAAATAAGATAACAAACATAGTTAAGATTCATTCAGCACCTTATAACTTCCATCTGGATCAAGGTACAGGCACATTCGCTTTAATGTCAAATGTTCTCCATGAAGTCGATGATAAATTATTATTCTTAAAAGAAACAAATAAGATTCTAAAAACTGAAGGCAAACTTTGTATTATAGAATGGCAAAAGAAAGAAACTGAAAAGGGGCCACCTGTAAAAGATAGACTTAGTGAATTAGAAGTAAAAGAGCTATTGAATCAAACAAATTTTAAACTACTTGATATATATCCAATAGGCGATAATTTTACTGCGTACATATCAAAGAAAATAAGATCAAACAAATCTTAAATTAAAACAATATACTTTATAAAAAATTCAATATTTTTATAGTAAACTTCACTTGCTTTTCCTGAGTGCTCTAAAAGTTCCGAGAGATCTCTTTTTCTTTATTGGTATATCTGCAAAGGCTTCATCACTTACAGATTTGACGTCTTCTACCGAAACAAAAGAATCGGGGGTAAATTTTTCAATTGCTTCATATATGGCATCTAATTTCTTTCTTTTAATAACAGTAAATAGTATCTTTACATCTCCCTTTTTTCCTTTTGCGTCGATTACGGTGACGCCGCATTTTTCTTTCTTTAAGAATTTGATAAGATTACCGGTATCCTCTTTTGTAATTATTCTAGCAATAACGTGCCCCACTGCAAGCCGCTCTTCTATGACTATACCAATATAATTTCCGGCTGCAAATCCTCCTGCATATGCTACATAGTGTACTAGGCTATTAACATTCTGCATTACTTGGCCAATAACATTAATCCAGATAAAAACTTCAAAAAATCCAACTATGGGCGCAAGTTTTTTAAGATTCTTCGAGACAAATATTATCCTCATAGTACCAAGGCTGACATCCACCACCCTTGCCAGAAAAATAAGTATAGGTAATACCCAGAATACCATATCCATCTCAGCACCCTGAAAATACCACTTTTTACAAGTATAAAAGTATTTACATGTTACACTAAATAGTATACAAAAAACTTACTTATAAGTCATTATTTTTTCCCCTAAGTCGAAATATTTTTAAATGTGGATATAATTAGTCTATTGATATAAATGCCTAAAGTTTTTCCCGACTATAGAGAAGAGGCTAAAAACAGGATAATAAGAGAATCTGTAAAGTTTTTTTCTGAAAAAGGATATCACAAAACTAAGATGTCAGAAATTGCGGAAAGCCTTGGCGTCAGCAAAGGAGCTATCTACCAATACTTTACTAGCAAAGAAGAATTGTTTTTAGAGGCAATCAGATACTATGTTGAGTATACTCAAAAAGATCTAACATCATTTCTAAATATAAGGCCGCCCGAGGCCATCGCAACAGATGAGTTTTTTGATATAATGTTCAACATGGGGCAATCTCAATCAGTTGAAAATCTAACTTTATTAGACAGATTATTCCCGCCTCTTGATTTTAATCTTGCCATATCTGAACTAATGACAAGTAATCCCCTCATGAAAGCAGAGATGACAAAATACTACAAGGATTCAATTAAATTAATTGCCGATTATTTTGAAGGCTACAAAAAAAATGGGATTATCAAAAAAAACATAGATACATTTTCCCTATCAATGGGGGTAACTTCACTTCAAGATGGGCTCATGGCTGCAATGCAGATGGGAATAGAAATATCGGAAATAAGAAAAACCTGGAAAGAAATAACTAAAATGATGCTAAAAATCGCTTTAGCTGATTAATATTGTTTAGTTTAGCATTTCTCCTTCCACGAAATAGAAACCAAGATAACTGCAACTAGAAATTGTACAAGAGATAGCATTGAAACTACGCCCTTGATTATTCCAAACTCAAAAAATCCTGTTAAAACAACTATTAATTCTATAATTGTAACTACAAAGAGTATTATTGCTAGCCCAAATATGGATTTTGATATATCTTTTTTCTTTGTTAGGATGTCTTCAATCGGTTGGATCAAATCGTCTTCAAGATTTACTTTTTCTTTACTCTTGGACCTAGAGAACATGAATATTCACCTTCTTTTATGTTAATAAATTTTTCTAATTATAAAAGAATACAATAGATTTAAATTTATTTGACCTTAGGCATAAATATTATCAATTGTTTGACAGATGATACTATGGCTAATATCCCAATTACAGTTAGGATACTTTCAAAACTATTTCCACTTAGATTCTTCTTTGCAAAATTTACTAGGTTACCCATTATTGGGCAGGTAATGGCTAAAATGTTCTTTGAAGAAGATAGGATATTCTACATGCCAAAGGACAAGGTAATCAATATAGGTCAGAAAATAGATGAAGATGATTCAATTGTACTGCCCTCCGAAGTAGTAAATTATTTTATAGATAAATCAAAACATCATGTTATAATGAATTTCTGCATATGCAGAACGTCTAAGAATTGCGAACATTACCCTCGAGATTTTGGTTGTTTGTTCCTTGGCCAAGCAGCATTAAATATTGACCCAAGACTTGGAAAACAGGTAACAAAAGATGAAGCAAAAGAATATGTCAAGAAATGCCGTGAAGCAGGTCTTGTCCATTTAATTGGCCGAAATAAACTTGACTCAGTATGGTTAAAAGCCAAGCCTCCAGAGAAATTATTGACCATATGTAACTGCTGTGAATGCTGTTGTCTTTGGATGATGCTACCAAACCTTTCTAATGATATCAGTAATAAGGTAACAAAATTAACTGGGCTTGAAATAAAAGTTACAGATAAATGCACGGGATGCGGAGAATGTGCTAAAGTATGTTTTGTAAATGCTATAAAAATCGTTGATCAAAAAGCTCAGATAAATGATAACTGCAGAGGCTGCGGAAGATGCGTTGAAAAATGTAGATTTAACGCAATTGATATATCCCTAGGTAAAACCTCATTAGAGGATTCTATTATAAACATCTCTAACTCTATCGATTTATCATGAATATAGAAGGAACTATACTAAATCTTTATATAGAAAATAGACACATATCGTTACTTATGTACGTAATAGTCGTAGGGGGCGGCCTTACTGGATTCAATATAGCAAAGCTTCTAGTCGAAGAAGGTATTGGTGTTGTTGTTATTGAAAAGGATCTTGCAAGATGCCAAGAAATCTCAAAAAAAATAGATGCTCTTGTTATACAAGGTAACGGCTCAAATCCTAAGATTCTTATTGAAGCTGGTGCAAAGGACGCGGATCTTTTGGTAGCAGTTACTAATTCTTCTGAAGTTAATTTGATATCTTGTATAACGGCAAAAAATCTTGGGACAAGAAAAACAGTTGCAAAGATTGCGATTGAATATACTTTCACAGAAGATATTGATTTGACTAAAGTTGGAGTAGACTATTCCTTCTCGCCAGGTACTATCATAGCCTACGATGTCGAGAGGATATTAGAACTTCCAAGCGCCCTTGCAATTCAAGCTTTGGCTGATGGAAAAGTTACAATGGCAGAGTTCATGGTCAAAAGAGAATCTAAATATATTGGTAGAGCTCTAAAGGAAAAAATATTTCCAGATGGCACTATAATAGGTGCCGTTCTTAAGAGCGAGGACACAATAATCCCAACAGGAGAATATGTATTCGAAGAGGGCGATAAAGCCTTCATACTTGGTAAACCAAAGCTCGTTGAAAATGTTATAGAAAAATGTAGTGACTGCCAGAGAGTAAGGAAGGTAATGATAGTTGGTGCAAGTAACACTGCTGTGCAACTTGCAAAAATGCTTGAAAGAAGCATGTCAGTGAAACTTATAGATAGTGATACAAAAAGATGCGAAGAAATCTCTAAGATTCTCCAAAAAACTCTTGTAATAAAAGGGGACATTATGGATCTCTCTTTATTAAAAGATGAGGGAATTGGGGATGTGGATGCTTTTATTTCACTAACAAAATACGACCAATTGAATCTATTTTCCTGTCTGATAGGTAAATACTTGGGTGCCTTTAAAACAATTGCAAGAGTTGAAAATATAGAGCTAATTAAATTCTTTGAGGACATGGGCGTTGATATTGCCCTGAGTCCAAAGGTTTCTACGGCTGAACACGTTATGAGATTTATTAGGATGGGTGGCCTTAAATCATTGATAATACTCCCAACTGGCCAAGCTGAGATTATTGAACTTTCTCCTACAAAAAATGCTAAGATTCTTGGAAAAACTTTAAGAGATATTACTTTACCTGATGAGATACTCTTCTTAATCATTGTAAGAGACAATAAACTAATCATACCAAGAGGGGACGATATAGTTCAAGAGGAAGACAAGGTTATTGTATCTGCAAAAGTAGAGAAAATTAAAAAGATAAAAGAGCTATTTGGTCAAGATTAAATTTTTAATTCTTATTTTTATATGCGATGCATGATATTTCAATGTCAGAGTTTTTTGGAAGTTTGGATACCTCAACAGTAACTCGGGATGGCGTTATGCCTATTGCAAATCTTTTCTCGTAAATCTTGTTAAATTTATCAAAATTTCCAAGGTCTTTTAGATATACTTCGGACTTGATAACATCTTGAAGCGATAGATTTTCTGCTTTCAAAACTGCTTCAATGTTATCGAGAACAACATCTGTGGCTTTTTCTATATCATTTAGCACAAGCTCACCAGATTTCTGGATGGGGATTTGTCCCGAAACAAATACAAAATCCCCTGCAACTATCCCCTGAGAATATGGCCCTACAGGGGTAGGTGCCCCGTTAGTTTCTAGCTTTTTTTTCATATCACATCACCATGGCCTAAATTAGTCAAGTATAAGTGAATACGTTTATTAAATTATTCTATTTAAAAATAATATGAAAGTTTTGATAGTAAAAAATATAGCAAGAGAAAGCCCAGGTCTTTTAATGGAGATTCTTGAAGAAAATAAAATTGAATTTTATATTTATGAATATGAAAAAGATAGAGTATTTCCTTCTCCAGAAGAGTATGGTGCAATTTTTGTTTTTGGCGGCCCCGATAGCGCAAATGACAAAACAGAAAAAATGACAAAAGAGATTAAAGGTGTGAAAGAATTTTTGGCAAAAAAGGTCCCTTATTTTGGGGTATGTCTAGGACTTCAAGTAATGTTAAAGGCTTTAGATGGAAATGTTAAGAAAAACTCCATAAAGGAAGTTGGATGGAGAGATCCTAAGGATAACATATTCAAAGTGAATTTAACATATGAAGGGAAGAAAGATCCTATTTTTGAAGGAATTCCATCAGAATTTGATATGTTCCAACTACACGGTGAAACGGTTGAACTAACTCAACAAATGAAGCTATTGGGAACTGGGGAATACTGCACAAATCAAATAGTCAAGCATGGAGAAAATGCCTATGGATTTCAAGGGCATATTGAGTTATCACCTGATCTCTTTTATACATGGATTCAAGAAGATGAAGATCTAGCAAGATTAGACAAATTTCAATTGAATAATGATTACAATAAAATTAGAGAAAAGTACGAATCAAATGGGAAAAGAATACTAAATAATTTTTTATATGTTTCGGGGATTAAGGTAAAATAAACACATTATTTAATATCAACATGAAAAATTTAAATAATCTTATAAATACGGACAATACAAGGGTATAGTAGATTAAATGAGACTAAAACCAGTTTTACATATACTAGGGCAACTACTTCAAATGGTAGGAATCTCAATGATACTTCCCCTACTTTGGGGGATATATTATCGTGAAGCTGAAGCATATATATTTCTCATCTGCATTTTACTTACTTTAATTACAGGAACATTATTAAAATTAATATTCAAAGAAGAAGATATACGGCTTATTGAAGGATTTGGAGTTGTTTCTTTTTGTTGGATAATAATACCAATTTTTGGGGCACTTCCTTTTTACCTATCGGGGAATCTAAGTTTTATTGACGCCTATTTTGAAACTATATCTGGATTTACAACTACAGGCGCATCAGTTATTAATAATGTTGAAATATTGCCCAAATGTATTTTGTTTTGGAGATCTTTTACGCACTGGTTAGGCGGCATCGGTATAGTGGTTCTTGCATTGATAATATTGCCTGCCCTTTCAGTCGGGGGCAGACAGATTTTTTTATCAGAACCATCTGGACCAAAATTAGATAAACTAAAACCACAAATTAGAGAAGTTGGAAAAATTATATATGGGATATACATTTTGTTCACAGGTATTCAGATTTTTCTATTAATTATTGCAGGTATGTCTCTTTTCGATGCTTCATGCCATTCTTTTGCTGCACTTGCGACAGGAGGATTTTCAACTAAAAATGCCAGCATTGGATTTTATAATAGTCCTTTGATAGAAGGCATAATAATCCTATTTATGTTTCTAGGTGCAACGAGTTTCTCTCTGCACTATGCAGCATTGAAAGGAAAGATAACTTATCTAAAAGATAGTGAATTCACGTTATATCTCTCTATCTTGGCCTTTTCTATTTTTATTGTAACATTAGATATTACTTACCAACTACATGAAAACATATTACTCGCATTTAGGCATGCTATTTTTAATGTGATAAGTATATCAAGCACTACGGGATATGCAACGGCGAATTTTGATTTATGGCCCGATCTTTCAAAATTGATTCTTCTCATACTTATGCTAATAGGGGGTTGTGCAGGTGGAACCGCAGGTGCCATAAAAGCTATAAGAATACTATTGTTAATAAAAATGGGTTTAAGAGAACTCTACAAAATTATACACCCCAATGCGATATTCCAGATTAAATTCAATGGAAAAATTATATCGGAAGAAGTTCTTCATGGCATAAGTGGATTTTATTTTTTTTATATGGTAACTTTCGGGGTATGCAGCCTAATCATGCTTGCCTTTGGCAATGATTTTCTAACTTCTATTTCTTCTGTTGCGGCTACTTTAGGTGGAGTAGGTCCTGGATTTAGCCTAGTTGGACCTATGGTAACATACAGTTTTTTGCCTTCAATTCCAAAAATCGTTTTGTGCTTCTGCATGCTCGCCGGTAGGCTTGAACTATTTACTCTTTTCGTATTATTTGTTCCAAGCTACTGGAAAGAGTAAATTTAATAAGCCAATGGAATAAAGAAAAATAAGGTATTTTTGATTTCATTGAGGTCTATCGATGCGAAGTAGAACCGTTCTAAAGATCATAGGGAGACTGCTTATGATGATAGGCGTTTCAATGATATTCCCCTTAATATGGGCATTATATTATGGAGAAAAAGAGTCACTTGTATTTATTGCTTGTATATTAATCACTTTTTTATCAGGATATGGTTTAAGTGAAATTAAAAGTAAAGATGAAGGGCTAAGACTCATTGAAGGTTTAGGTGTTGTATCTCTGGGATGGGGTGCAATTTCAGCCTTCGGTGCACTTCCATTTTTTCTCTCAGGGACTTTAGGATACCTTGATGCATATTTTGAAACTATGTCTGGTTTCACGACAACAGGTGCCACAGTTATCCTGAATATTGATGTTCTCCCAAAATCAATCCTATTTTGGAGAGCCATGACACAGTGGATTGGAGGTATGGGGATTATCGTACTGGCCGTTGCAATCCTTCCTGCACTTTCAATAGGAGGTATGCAATTATTCAACGCTGAATCTCCTGGCCCTAAACTAGATAAATTAAAACCACAGATAAGAGAAACTGCAAAGATTCTTTACGGTGTATATCTTATTTTTACCGGTGCAGAGATAATCCTTTTGATAGCAGGGGGTATGGGATTTTTCGATGCTTCATGCCACACATTTTGCACCCTTGCAACTGGCGGATTTTCAACTAAGAATGCTAGTGTTGCATATTACAATAGTCCTTTTATTGAAGCTGTCATAGTCTTCTTTATGTTTTTATCAGGTGCAAATTTTATGCTGCATTACGCTGCATTAAGGGGAAAACTAAATTACTTCAAAAACAAAGAGTTCATGTTTTATACTTTGATTATGGTAGGTTCTATTCTTGTTATGACAGCAGATCTAAGATACAGTGTTTTTAATAGTTTAAGTGATGCGTTTAGATATTCTTCTTTTCAAGCAGTAAGTATTATGACAACTACAGGATTTACGACAAGTAATTTTGATACTTATCCAGCTCTTTCAAGAATGATATTGCTCATCCTTATGTTCGTTGGCGGTTGCGCTTGTTCAACGGGAGGCGGAATTAAAAACATCAGGATACTTATAATATTAAAATATTTTTACAGAGAAATCTATCAATTCATACACCCAAATGCTATTTTATCAATAAAAGTTGGCGAGGATACTATTCCCGATGATGTTCTAAAAGGAGTCATGGGGTTTTTTATGGGTTACATAACAATTTTTATTGTTTCAACTCTAATCGTCACAGCATATGGCATTGATCTAATAACGGCCCTCTCAAGTGTTGCTGCGACTCAAGGTAATGTTGGGCCTGGACTAGGGCTTGTTGGCCCAATGTATACATATGCATTCCTACCAGACATAATCAAAATAGTATTAACCTTTTGTATGTGGGTTGGAAGGCTTGAAATCTTCACAGTAATGGTTCTTTTTGTGCCTGATTTCTGGAAAGAATAAAAAATTAAATTAGTTCTTTCTCGACAAGATTTATTGCCTCGTCTATTTTTTTCTTTAAAGCTGGAGGCAATCCTTTTATGTCTATGTCCAAAAATCCTCTGACTATTGCGGCGGTAGCTTCGTCTCTAGTAAATCCTCTTGACATTAGGTAGAAGATTTCTTCTTCTGCAATTTTTCCAATGGCTGCTTCATGGCTTAAGTCGACATTTGGGTGTTTTGCCTCCAATTCAGGAATTGCAATTATACTACCTTTCTCAGATAGCATCATCCCCATACACTCTAGGTGCCCTCTTGCATCTGGAGAGTCCCCGACAATATCGCCCCTAGAATAGATGGTACCGCCTTTACTTATTGCCCTAGAAAGTATTTCTGCACTAGCCCCTTTTCCCTTAATAATAACTCTGCTTCCAGTATCAACTATGGAATCATTTATGGCCACTATCACGCTACTCATTATTGCAGTTGAGTTATCTCCATTAAGATGAACAGTTGGATATGATTGAACAATCTTGACTGGATTCATAATAATATAGTTACTTATGTAAGTTCCACCCTCTTCGACAATTGCGGCACTTCTTGGCCTAACTTCAATGTTGTTCTCCCAGTTATGAATCATAGTAAATGAAAGTTTAGCGTTCTTTTTAACATAAAACTCAGAGATTCCAAGATGCATACCAGTTGTAAGGCCCGGGTGGGAAGCACATCCAGAGATTATATTTAGTTCGGAATTTTCTTCTGCAATTATAATATTATGGACTTTCTGCTTCTTAGGTGATTTTAGGTATAGACAAGCCTCAACTGGGAAATCCACCTTAGCCCCAGGAAGAGCTCTTATAAAATATCCATTTACCTCTTCAACGTCGACTTCTTTGGTATATTCGTCTTTATCACGAGAAACTACTTTCCAATAATAATCATGAAGCCAATCGTATTTTTCAAGGGCTTTTTTTATGCTGATCATTTCTATACCAGATGCATAACTTGAAGATGTTTCAACTTTTTGATCTACCTGAAGGAATATTGCTGATCGCTTACCCTTATCCATTTCAATTCCGACTTTTTCTAGTTTATCTTTTACATCCTTATCGAGTTCTGGAATCCTTTCAGGCATTTCTCAACACACCCCTCGTAACCTTTCTTACTGATTTCTTCAAGCATAGCGTATGGGTCACCCATGCAGGCAACCATGCCCTTGTAAAGAATAACTCCGTAATCAGCATCGACATAATCAAGAATATGTCCTTGATGTGTAATAATAAGGCCAGATTTTTTTCTTTCGCCTACTTTCTTTTTTCTGTCGAGTAATTCACTCATTGCATTCCCAATTAATGCGATGTTTTCTAAATCTACTCCACTGTCTGGCTCATCAAAAAGGACTAGATCTGGGTTTAGAGTCAAAAGTTGTAGTATTTCTGAACGTTTTACCTCCCCACCGGAGAATCCAACGTTTAGACTTCTGTTTAAAAATTTCTCCATATTAAGCATCTGAGCATATTCATAAATTTTGTTCTGGTCAGTTCCACTCTGCTTAGCACAGTTAATCAGTGTATCAATCAACTTTAGACCACCAACTCTTGGCGGTGTCTGAAAGCTTATACCCATTCCCATTTTGACTCTTTGGTCAGTTGTTAGATTATTTATTTCCTGATTTTTAAAAAAGATTTTACCGTAAGTTACCTTAAATGCAGGATTTCCAATTAAAGTCATTAATAAAGAAGTCTTGCCATTGCCATTTGGCCCAAAAAGAACATATGTCTGACCTTCTTTAATGTAAAGGTTGACGTGGTTAAGAATTGGATTACCTTCAACTTCTGCCCCTAAATTTACTACCCTTAACATATTAATCCCTGATAGGTAAATATAGATAGGCTATTTATTTGTTACTATTAAAAATTATAAGGATAAGCATTATATCATCTAAAATCAAATTTATTTCAATGAAAAGGATAATAATGCATGTTGACCTTGACTCATTCTATGCATCTCTAGAAGAAAACAGGAATGACAAAATAAGAGGTAAACCAGTAGTTATATGCGTTTATTCTGGCAGGACTGAGGATAGCGGTGCTGTGAGCACATCAAATTACAAGGCTAGAGAGTTGGGTATCAAGGCTGGAATGCCCATAATAATTGCAAAGAGGATTGCAAAAGGCAAAGATGTCGCATTCTTACCTGTCGACATGGATTATTATAGAGAAGTATCGGATAGGATAATGGATTTAATAGAAGATGAATCAGACATAATGGAACAAGTCAGTATAGATGAAGCCTATCTAGATGTTACGGAAAGGACAGACGGAGATTTAGATAAGGCGATTGAAATAGCAAACACAATAAAAGAAAAAATAACTTCTCAAGAGGGTTTGACTGCGTCAGTTGGAATATCCTCTAATAAATTTGTTGCCAAGATGGCATCTGACTTTCAAAAACCAAATGGATTGACTGTTGTTGAGGAAAGAGAAATAATACCATTTCTAGAGAATCTAAAAGTCTCTAAATTACATGGGATTGGCGGTAAAACAACTAAATCTCTAAATGATCTTGGTATTGAAACTGCAAGTGATCTGAGCTCATACGATTTAATAGAGCTTGAAGAAATATTTGGCAAGAATAAAGCCAGACTACTTCATGATAAATCCTTAGGTATAGATGAGACACCAGTTGAACCAAGAGAGAAAAAACAACTTTCAAGAATAGGAACTTTAAAAGCAGATACAAACGATAAAGATATAATTTTTGATAAGATACTTGGGTTATCAACGGATATGCGGCAGCGAATAATAAAAAATAATGTATCATTTAGGACTGTATCACTAATAACTATTGATACTGACTTAAAAACTCAAACAAAAAGTGAAACAATAGCACAAACTAAGGATATTCAGAAAGTTGTTTCAATTTCTAAACGCCTACTTGAAAAATACTTTGAAGAGAATCCTGATAAAAAACTTAGGAGAGTTGGAATAAGAATTTCAAACTTAGAGTTCTCTAAAAGCCAGAAGACCCTTGATGAATTCTAATAATATATTTTATCTTTACTTACCTTGCCGTTAGATAAAAATATTCCTTCTTTTTCTAATAACTTTTTTTTCATCTCAAGGCCTCCTTGAAATCCACCCAGAGTCCCATCAGACCTTATTGCACGATGACACGGTATTATTAAAGGAAAAGGATTATTGGCCAACGCATTTCCTACTGCCCTTGCACCTTTAGGCGTACCAATTTTTTTTGCGATTCTTGAATAGGTGCTTACATAACTTCTTGGGATATTATATTCTGCCATTAGTACTTTTTTCTCAAAATCGGTGCATATATCAAAATCTAGAAGCCCAAGATTAAACTTGATGTTCTCCCCAGAAATAAACCTCTTTACCTCCAAAGTTATTTTTTCTAAAGAATTAGATCTTTTGGCAAAGCTATATTCATCTCTTAATTTAGAAACTAAAATATTTTTATCCGTAGGTAGAAAAATTTTTATAATTTTCATTTTAGTATTTTCTACTCTCCAGACCAATCCAAAAGTTCCCAAACTAGAAACTTCTATATTATAAAAACACTGCATATTATCTCTTGGGATTATTTAATTAAATCTTCAACTTCCTTTTTCCCTTTTTCTAACTCTTGTACTTGTTGTTTATCCAAGGTCAGAAGAAGAGCTTGGAATTCGCCCACATGTGTCTTTTCCTCTTTTGCGATATCTAAGAAAAGCATTTTTATATTTTTATTTGTAGTCATAGCTGCAAGTTGTTCATATAAATTTATTGCATCTAGCTCGGCTATAATTCCTGCCCTTAAAATCTCCTTGTCTATCTCTTCTTTTCTTATCTTATCAAGATTTATTGGTATATTTGAAAGCATGTATACACCCACGATTTAATCATCTTTTAGCTTTATATTGTTTTTGAGATATCAAAGGTCAACGGTCGTTTTAGAAAAAGAACCTTGATTTTCAACTCTAGATACTCCGTCTCTTTTTGTAACCCTTAATACGTGATCAACATAGCTTTCAATCTCTGGCTCATGGGAAACTATTATTACTTGATTCATGCCAAGCATATCGAGAACATCCCGTACTCTGTCCATCTGCTTTCTTGAAAATCCATCTGTTGGTTCATCAA
>CAZVXE010000037.1:0-1665 GCA_964630765.1 uncultured Thermococci archaeon
TCCCTTGATATAGGGGGAAGGCACTATACAAAGTTTGATTTGAACTTCAAGTTTGATAAGATTGAAGAAGTTTCGCCTGATCTATTCTTACACTTTCTTGATTCTTTTGCCCAGAAAGTCCCATTGAATCTTTTCATAAAGGAATTTTATGGGGACGATGACCACCACAAGATGGAGGCAGTGTTCAAATCATTTGGTAAAGCACTTTTAATGGCAACTTCATTTAATGAGAGAATTGATCTTCTTTCAACTAAAGGGGTGATATAACGCACGCAAAGAGGATCATCCCTTGCCTTGATGTTGACCAAGGGAGAGTTGTAAAAGGTATAAAATTTGTAAACATCCGGGATGCTGGTGATCCTGTAGAGATGGCACAGCTCTATGACCAGAAGGGTGCTGATGAATTGGTATTTCTTGATATTACAGCTTCATCTGATAAAAGAAATATTATGGTTGATGTAGTTGAAAGGACAGGCGATGTCGTCTTTATCCCATTTACAGTTGGTGGAGGATTAAGAAATATTGAAGATATAAAAGCAATATTAAGGGCGGGAGCAGACAAAGTTAGTCTCAACACCTCTGCAGTTCAAAATCCAGATCTGATAAAAGAATCTTCAAAAATGTTTGGAAGCCAGTGCATAGTTCTTGCAATAGATGCAAAGAAGAAAGGTAAAAGTTGGGAAGTTTATACCCATGGGGGAAGGACACCAACTGGTATAGATGCAGTTGAATGGGCAAAGAGAGCGGAAAATCTTGGATGCGGAGAGATATTACTTACAAGTATGGATGCAGACGGTACAAAAGATGGCTATGACATCCCTCTTACAAAGGCAATTTCTGAAGCTGTTACTGTTCCCGTCATTGCTTCGGGTGGAGCAGGGAATGCAGAACACATATGTGAAGCATTGACCAAGGGTAAGGCAGACGCTGCGCTTGCAGCTTCAATATTTCATTATGAAGAACATTCAATTAGAAAGGTAAAAGAATACCTTAGATCAAAAAATGTTTCGGTAAGATTATGAGCGATTTTAATCTAAAGTGGGATGAAAAAGGACTTATTCCTGCTATAGTTCAGGACTATAATACAAAAGAAGTTCTCATGACGGCCTACATGAACGAGGCTTCATTAAAAAAGACGCTTGAAACTGGGAGAACTTGTTTTTGGTCAAGAAGTAGACAGAAGTTCTGGTTTAAGGGCGAATCTTCTGGCAATATCCAAATGGTCAAAGAGGTTAGATATGACTGCGATGCAGATTCTATTTTAATTCTAGTTGAACAGGTTGGTGCAGCATGTCACGAAGGGTATCCTACATGTTACTTTAGAAAACTAGATGGAAAAATAATAAGTGAAAAGTCCTTTGAAGGGGGGCTTTATGTCCTAGATGAGCTTTACAAGTTAATCGAAAAAAGGAAAAAGGAACTTCCGAGGGATTCATACACAACAAAATTACTTACTGATAAGAATCTCCTCCTTAAAAAAATCGGGGAAGAGTCAAGTGAGGTAATTATTTCATATTCAGAAGAGAAGAATAGGACAGTTGAAGAAGCTTCTGACCTGATTTATCACTTATTTGTTTTATTAGTTGAAAGAGATATAAAACTTGAATCAGTATTAGAAGAATTGAAAAAGAGAAGGAAGTGAATAAATGGATTTAGGAAAAAGAT
>CAZVXE010000037.1:1765-3865 GCA_964630765.1 uncultured Thermococci archaeon
TTATAAGTAAATTTTTAAATTTTAAGATTATGGACATAGGGCAGTTTGTCATAAACGTTGTAGAAGCCATACTCTCATTTAGCGAATTCATAGCAGAAGAGATATCAACTCTAACAAACGGTTTTCTTCCAGAAGGCGCTGTGAACGAAGTAGGGATACTTATTCTTTTAGTCCTATTGAGATTGGGATTTGACTATGCCAAAAAAATATTAGAAATTTTAATCGTAATTTTTATTGTATATATAGTAATCCAACTTCTGCCTTCAATTATCAATTCAATAGGGTAGCGTTAAGAAAAATGCAGCGTAAGGTCTTTATTGAAACTTATGGCTGTACCCAGAACAAGGGTGACAGCGAGATACTTAAATATCTCTTGAAAGATTTTCTCGTCGAATCTATCGATGATGCAGACACTGTAATTGTTAATACGTGTGGGGTCAAAGGGCAAACTGAAAGAAAGATTGCACTAAGGGTCTCTTCTTTACTTGAGAATAAGCGGGTCATAGTTTCAGGATGCCTCCCAAAAATAAATCTTGGAGCTATAGATGAAAGAGTTTCAGGGATTATAGGAACAAATGATCTAGATAGGATAGTTGAAGTTGTTCTTTCTAAAGAGAAAATGATTCTTATTTCTGATGATAACAGAAGACTTGGGTCAAAGACTGCTTTCAAGAAAATTAGAGATAGCTCTACATCTGCTATTGTTCAGATATCTGAAGGTTGTGCAGGTGGATGCAGTTTTTGCTGTACTAGATTTGCAAGAGGCAGTGTACACAGCTTTCCGATTGAAGAAATAGTAAAAGAAGTAAAAGAAGCACTTTCAAATGGATATAGGGAGATACTTTTCACATCACAAGATACAGCAGTATATGGTCTAGACACAGGAGAAACTCTTACCTCGCTTCTAAAAAAGACATTTACAATAAATGAAAGATTCATGTTACGTCTGGGAATGGCAAATCCAAATCATATTAAAACTTTTGAAAATGAATTGGTCGATTTATATACGGATCCGCACATGTACAGGTTCTTACACATACCCGTCCAGTCAGGGGATGATCAAGTTCTTTTAGATATGAATAGAGGTCACTCAGTCAGAGAATTCTTAGATACTGTTTCACTTTTTAGAAAAAATATAAAAGACCTCTATCTATGCACTGACATCATTGTGGGATTTCCAACAGAAGACGAATCTGCCTTTGAAAATACTTACAAGCTCATAGAAAAGATAAGGCCGGATAAGATTAATCTGACCCGTTATTCTCCCAGACCTGGAACAGATTCAGCAAAAGTGAAACAGATAACAACGTGGATTGTAAAAGAGAGATCACGAAGATTGAATCTTCTCAGGAAAAAGATTTCTTCTGAGATAAATCAATCCTATGTTGGGAGGAGCTTTGAAGCATTGATTACTGAGAAAAATAAGGATGGAACTTTCACGGGAAGAATATATAACAATAAACCAGTTATTTTGGAGAATATGAAGGTAGGGCAGTTCATTGATGTAGAAATTGAAGATGCAACTTCTACCTACTTGATTGGAAGAAGGTGATTTATTGGATTTGAGAGAAATACAGAAGAAAGATAAAATATTTTGTGAAGAGCGTGGATGGGAAAAATTTCCTCCATCATTAGTTTTAATTCATCTTTATGAGGAACTTTCTGAAGTTGGAGAGTACATACTCTACAAGGACGGTTACAAAAAAGGCGGAATGGGAAATGACAAATGTGCAGATTATGATAATCTTAAACGAGAATTTGGCCAGATATTATCACTATTTATGCAACTCGCAAATTCATTTGATATAGATCTTGAATCCGCTTTTTTATCTGAGTTTGAAATAATGGAAAAGAGATTCGGTAAAGAAGAATGGAAAAAATATACTGATAAGTTTGTTTAGGGGGGTTTTTAAGCCCCCCTGGAGGGAAAATGGAGGAAAAAGATGAGCAACACCATTAATAAATTTATAACAATGGTGCTCATAATTATATACTATTATAGTTGCATTAGTATATAAAGCTTTCGGTAATATTGCTAAACAATACTATTATAATGATTGTCATGAATGTTTTACTCTCTTTGGGATCGGCTGTTAAAAT
>CAZVXE010000037.1:3965-14588 GCA_964630765.1 uncultured Thermococci archaeon
CTATTATAATGATTGTCATGAATGTTTTACTCTCTTTGGGATCGGCTGTTAAAATTGGCTTCAAAAAAGGAATGCCTCTGGTAGACCAAAGAACATGTTATTTAATGATGGAAGGAGAGTGTAGCGCGGGATGCCTTTTTTGTATTAGATCAAAAAATGAATCAAAACTTTCTAGAGTGCCCTGGTATGAAGTTAGCCTAGAGAAAACTATCCCTCAAATTGAGTCTTGTTTTGAGCGTGTTTGTATCCAGAGTGTTAGTCACAATAATTTTATCTTTGATATAAAAGAAATAATCTCAAAGTTCTCTGGTAAAATACCAATTTCTGTATCCCTTTCACTTAAAGACTATAAAGAAATAGAAAACCTATATGGACATGTAGATAAAATAGGAATAGGCCTTGACTGTGCAACAAAGAAAATCTTTGAAAATGTTAAACCATATTATAGTTGGGATAAAACATGGCAAGGTCTAAAAAATGCATCAGAGATATTTGGAAGATTTAACGTCATCTGCCATCTGATCTCTGGCCTAGGCGAATCTGAGGAGGAGATGGCCCTAAATTTCCAAAAACTATTTGATATTGGGGTATATCCTTCACTATTTGCCTTTACACCTATCGAGGGAACAGACTTCGGAGAATTACCTCCCCCAGAAATTTCTAGTTATAGAAGGCTTCAATTAGCTCATTACTTAATTACTTCTGGCATCAAAGGATATGAAGAGTTTCTATTTGAAGAAGGGAAAATAATCTACGATGAAGAGGATTTTTCCAATCTAAAGCAAGATATTTTTATCACAAGAGGCTGCCCATCATGTGATAGGCCTTTTTACAACGAATCGCCTAAAGGCCCTATCTACAATTTTCCAGATGTTAAAATGATTTCATTATCCAAAATGAAAATCGACTTCTTAAACCATAAGATTTATTAAATATTTAAGAGAATATAATATGTGATATTATGGATGATACATTTAATCTAGAGGTTAAGATACCTGATTTTGTGAAACTGTTAGGTGAGGAAGGGAAAAATCAGATTTTAGAAGAGGTAAAGAAAAGAGTTGACAAGGATATATCTAACATAGTTGTTAAAGCAGCAAGAGAAATAATGGCTGAAAAACTGGGCCTTGATACGAGAGAAAGTCCTTTTGGACCTGTACCTGCAAAAAAACATGCCGCACCCGTTGAAGAAGATGAACCAAAATCAGATTTAAACTGTCCAAACTGTCAAAAGGCCCTTGAGCCTGGCGTCAAGTTTTGTAGATTCTGTGGGCAAAAACTAGCCTAATCTTCACTAATTATAACAGCTTTTTTTATCTTTTCATAATTTACTTTTGTTTCTACACATCCGTCTTTTTCAAGATTAATGCCTCTCCCAGGAACTTTAAGGTATTCTAGTACAAGACTTGCTTCCCTAAGTTCGATATGGCACCCAACACCAATAATCGCTTTAGGTCGTGTAAGCTTAATTACCTTCTTGACAAATGAGCCACCGGGTATAATGAACACTTTAATATTTCTTTCATCACAGAATCTTATTAAATCCCCTATGCCACATCTACCGCAGTTCTTGCATTGAAATCCTTTCATCGAATCAAGTATTGCCGGGCAGTCTCTTTTTCTAAGGCACTGAGGAAGGAGAAGTATTCTATCTTCAAATGGTATTTTAGAAAGCTCTTTGTAATTGATAAAATTACGCATGTCGTTTGAAATCATGTCAATGTATCCCTTTTTCATCCCTATCTTTTCAGTTAAGATTTTCAAGGGGTAATAAAGAAAATCTAGAACGAATAAAATAAATCCGGGGAATAAAACTTTCTTTGTCTTTACAGAATATGAAATAAGTAATATGGCAATGGCTAGTATTAATATCACGATTAAGAAAAACACTGTCAAAATTATTCCAAGAATCTCAAATATGTCTATCATTTGTGTACCTCAAATAACACCTCTTTTACAAGGTCCATATCCACGTCAGTCTCTATGCATCCTGCCTTTCGTAAAAGTATGCCATATTGGGGTATTTCCTTAGAAGATAATATCCTCATCATCTCGTTTAATTCAACGTGGCATGCTACTAATAAAACGGAAGATTTTGAGTGTTTTTTCAAGACTCTTTTTACAAAAGACCCACCAGGTGCAATGAATACTTTAATAGAATTACTGTCGCATATTTCCTTGAAATCACCTATCTTACATTTTCCACATTTGATACAATTAACGCCTAGTTCTGGGCTAACTTGTGCTTTGCATTCTATAGACCTTAAGCAGTAAGGGAAAACAACTATTCTGTCTTTAATGTTTGAGGAGAAATATTCTTCTTTTAGGATTTTATTTCTAATATCAATTTCTATTTTGTCAACTATACTCTCATCAAGATTTATAGATACAACTAATCGTTTAAGTGGATAGTAAAGCGTGTCTAAAAGAAACAAAGTTGCCCTTGGAAACAAAATCTTTTTCCTTTTTACAATACTATATACCAGAATTGTGGCTATTAAAAGAAGTATCACAAAGACGATAATAATAACAACGAATATAACGCCTAGTATAGAAAAAAAACTTGGAAGTTCATTCATTATAGGGGAATAGAAAAATTATATTTAAAAATATAATTGTATCATTCCTTTTTTCTAAAAATCTCAGGCTTTATTAGATATATTAAGACACCAACTAGGCCTAAGCCTAGGATGACCAATATGCCAAGTATTAGTACTATAGAATTCTTGCTCATTGAGATACTATCGATTGACCTTATCTTTGAGTCAATAAGGCTTACCTTATCTTGATCACCAAGTTCGGTATAAAGATTTTTTGATTTGACATAATTTTCCCTAGATGTTTTGAAGTCTCCCGCTAAATAACTTTCTTCGGCTGCCTTGTAGTATCTGGCCGCTTCATCTATCCTTACATCGTCCCCTATAGAAACAAGCATCGATTTGAATGCATTTGCATCTGTATCTGTTGGAGAAATATCAAGTGCTGTGTTTATTGCTTCAATGGATTCTTGATAGTTCCCAAGATTGTATTGGGACCTTGCTATCCCGTACCACGCCCCAAATAATTTGTCGTTAATTCCCTTAGCAATATTATATGTTGATAAAGATTCTTCATATTTCCCAAGAGATAGCAGTATGTCTCCCTTTAAGACGAGAGCTTCCATCCTTTCATCATATCCCGGGTCTCTATCGAGGGTGTTATTTATTTCAGTTAAAGCATCTGAATACCTTCTTTTGCCCCACAAAGATTTTGCTTTAATAAAGTAAGGTTCGTATTTTGAAGAATCAAGGGCTATAGCCTTGTCACTAGTCTTTATAGCGTCATCATAGTTATTATCTTTTAGATATTCTTCTGCAGCAAGAACTAATTCAGAGTATGTATATTCCATTTCTTCAGGAGTGGAATCTGTTTCACTTTCAGAAAGATAGTCAAATATATTTGAGATGAGTCTTAAGTGGTCATATTTAGTTATCATGTGATCTTCAAGAAAAGTTGAAGACCCCATTACCACTACTTTCCCGCTCACAACATTTGATTTTGCGGCAACAATTATATCGGTCCCCGAAATCGGATTTAGCGGATCTTTAGTAGGCGACTGATTTTTATCTGGGTCACTTAAATATGGCCTACTAAGGCTTTGAGGCGAACCTCTCATCAATGCTTTTGAGTTTTCAGATATAGTTAGTGAGCAGGGTAATTTCATGGCAACTTTAAATATCTCGTTTGTGATGGGATCACTAATCATATTGACAATAATTACATTTGTGGCATCATTGTCGTAGTAGTTCTGCGTATCCGTAACTAGATCATCATTAAATGTGATGCCCATGTTGATGGTCAGTTGGTTCAATACATCTCTTGTATTTTTAGTATCAAGAGAGCTACCACCTCTACCGACCAGTAAAAGACTGCCCCCATCTTTCACAAATTTTTCAATGGCCGATATCTCTTGTTGGGTAAAATTAGATTTAGGAACAATAATAAGAAGGATATCATAGTTTTTTAGAGTATTTTCTGTTATAGGAACTTTATTTTCAGCTAAGGTGAATCCTTTACTAGTAAGCTGGCTAACAAACATATTGTAACCAGCTGTAAAGTTTATTGGCTCATCATGGGCCGCATCAATTAGAATTCTATTCTTCGATTCTGCGTTAACATTAAATGGCAAACTAAATACCATTAACGCAATTAAACATAAAACAAATATTTTCTTCATGGAGGCACACCCTATAAAGCATGGTTTAAAAACATTTAAAAGTATATTGTTTTTTAATGTGCAGGTAAATCAGATTTATGGTAGCCTATCGAAAGCTTTAAATACCAACTATATTTATTCTGGAATGGTACGGCGACCACAGCGAGAGTGATACACCTGGACTCATCCCGAACCCAGAAGTTAAGACTCTCTGCGTCGTGATTTGTACTGCCAGTGGCGGGAACATCACAACGTCGCCGGCCTTTATATTCTTGGCTATCTGTATACTAGCCGACTGATGAAAAACTATATGTTTTGAGGAATGAGGTGTTTTAATGGCAGTTTATGTTAAATTTAAAGTCCCTGAAGAGTTAGCAAACAAATCTTACGAATCTCTTGAGATGGTAAGGGACACAGGAAAGTTAAAGAAAGGTGCAAATGAAACAACAAAGGCTGTTGAGAGAGGTATTGCAAAATTAGTCTATCTTGCAGAGGATATAACCCCTGAAGAAATCATTGCGCACATACCACTAATTTGTGATGAAAAGGAGATACCCTATATCTACGTTCCAAGAAAGGATGAACTAGGAGCAGCAATAGGTATTGACGTGTCAACAGCAGCTGTTGCAGTAATAAAAGAGGGCAAGGCTAAGGATCTTATCGATGACATCATTGTCAAGGTAAAAGAACTTAGAAAGTGATTCAATGGCCGAAATTGATAGAGGGATACCGGCAGAAGTTTTGGAGATTGTCGTTCGTACTGGCGTAACTGGTGACATATTCCAGGTAAGGGTCAAAGTACTCGATGGAATGGATAAAGACAGAGTCATCACAAGAAACTTGCGAGGCCCGGTAAAAGTCGGAGACATTGTAGTTCTAAAGGAATCTGAAAGAGAAGCAAAGGAGATAAAGACGCCAAGGTGAGACCATGCCAAGAAAAGTTAGCTGTTCTTTTTGTGGAGATCCAATAGCTCCTGGAACAGGCCTTATTTTCGTGAGAAAAGATGGAGTTATCTATAACTTTTGTACTCGAAAGTGCGAGAAGAATATGATTGGCCTACATAGAAAGCCAAGAAAAATCAAATGGACCGAAGAGTACAGAAAAGAAAAGGCCCTTAGAACTAAAAAATAATTTTATTAATATATTTTTTTAATTGGTGTTTAGCATGAGCGAAAGAACTTTAATTATTTTAAAACCTGATACTATAATGAGGTCAAACATTGGAAATGTTTTGTCCAGAATTGAAGCAAAAGGATTGAAGATATCTGCTTTAAAGATGGAATGGATTTCTAAAGAAAAAGCTGGAACACACTACGCAGAGCACAAGGGAAAACCCTTCTATGACAGTCTTATTAGCTACATTACTTCATGCCCAGTTGTTCTTGGAGTAATTGAAGGGGAGGATGCCATAACTGTGATAAGGACTTTATGTGGTGCAACAGACCCCCACAAAGCTGCCCCAGGAAGCATAAGAGGAGATTTTGGGTACAAAAAAGGAAATGATATATTCAATGTAATTCATGCTTCAGATTCTCCAGAAAGTGCAAAGAGAGAGATTTCAATATTCTTTAAAGATCAAGAAGTTTTTAATTACAATAAATAAACAGATCGTTGTTTAAATGATAAGGCAGCCAATTATCTCTGTTCTAGGGCATGTAGACCATGGGAAGACATCTCTTTTAGATTATATTAGGGGTACGGCCGTAGCTTCAAGAGAAGCAGGTGGAATTACTCAGCATATAGGTGCTACAGAGGTACCCATTGACACAGTGAAGGCTATTTGCGGAAAAGATTTTGAAAAATGGGGGATTAAACTTCCGGGATTACTATTTATTGACACACCTGGTCACAAAGCATTCACTAATCTTAGATCAAGGGGTGGGTCTCTTTCTGATTTGGCTGTTTTGATAGTTGATATAAATGAGGGATTACAACCCCAGACTCTAGAAAGCATAAACATCCTTAAGAACTATAAGACGCCCTTTGTAATGGCCTTAAACAAGATTGACAGGATTAATGGATTCAACATAATTCCGAAGTCTACTTTTGGTAACGTCATATCCAAGCAGAATGAGAATGTTAAATCACTACTTGACCAGAAGATATGGGATTTCCAAGCGAAGATGTATGAGCAGGGATTTGACTGTGATCTATACAATAAAATCTCAGATTATACTAAAAAGATTGCAATGGTTCCTATATCGGCTAAAACTGGTATGGGTGTATCTGATCTTCTTCTCCTAATAGCAGGTCTTTCTCAGAAATTTTTGAAAGACAAACTAGAAATCGATGAAAACGATCCGGGTAAGTGCACAATATTAGAGGTCAAGGAAGAAAAAGGGCTTGGCATGACACTTGACGTTATAGTATATGATGGAGTCGTTAAGAAAAAGGACAACATAGTTTTTGGTGGAAAAGACGGCATATATGTTACAACTGTCAGGGCTTTGCTTAAGCCTAAGCCACTCGATGAGATAAGAGATCCAAGGAAAAAATTTGATTCAGTTGAATCTCAGTATGCAGCAGCTGGGATAAAGATTTCTGCACCGGACCTAGACAAAGCATTGGCAGGAGCCCCTCTTTATGTGGCCACAGATATAGAAAAAACTAAGAGTGAAATCTCAAAGGAAATCAAATCAATTAAGATTGAAAGTAATATCTCTGGCGTTGTAATAAAGACAGACACACTTGGAAGTCTTGAAGCAATAGTGATGGAACTAAGAGAACTAGGCATTGATATAAGAAGAGCAGATATCGGCGATGTTGCAAAACAGGACATAATTGAAGCCAAATCAGTTAAGACTGATGATAAAGTCACGGCCGTTGTTTTTGCATTCAATTCTAAAGTCTTGCCTGATGCAAGAGAAGTGGCGACTAAAGAAGAAATTAAAATATTTGAAAGTGACATTATCTATAAATTAATCGAAGATTACGAAGCCTGGAAAAAAGAAGAAGTTGAAAAGGAAAAGAAAAGAAAATTTGAGGGAATTATAAGGCCTGGAAAGATAGAACTTATGCATCATCATGTTTTTAGAGTTACCAAACCAGCAATAGTTGGAATCAAAGTATTGCGCGGGAGAATAAAAACTGATGTTTCTCTACTAAAGGAAGATGGGAAGAACATTGGAACAGTCAAGACTCTAAAAGACAAGAATGATTTTCTAAAAGAAGCCTTACAGGGCAAAGAGATAGCATGTGCAATTGACGGCCCAACAGTTGGAAGGCAGATAAAGGAAGGGGAAATACTCTATGTAAATATCCCGCTTCCAGATTATAAAAAATTAAAGTTTGAGATTTATAATGAACTAACAGAGGATGAAAAGGAAGTCCTTGAAGAGTTTATTGCCATAAAAAGGAAGGAGGACTCCCTTTGGGGCATATAATTTTATTACCAAAAGGTTTAAATATGATTTTAAGTTATAGAAATTTGTTAACTTCTTATTATTTAAGTAATTATTTTGAGGTGATTTAGTGGAAGATGTTAAAAAAGGTACTACTACAGTAGCTATTGTATGTAAGGACGCTGTAGTGTTAGCAACAGATAGAAGAGCTTCTATGGGTTATTTAGTAGCCCACAAGAATGTAAAGAAAGTATATCAGATTGACGATTACATTGGGGCAACAGTTGCCGGTAGTGTCGGGGATATCCAGAGTTTGATTGGATCCTTAAAGGCCGAAGTAAATCTTTACAAGATGAAAAACGGTACAAAGATGTCTACTAGGTCACTTGCCACGCTGACTTCGCATATACTACATGGTCAGAGATACTACCCATTAATTGCATGGCTTGTAGTAGCAGGATTTGATGATAAACCAATAGCATACTCTATAGACCCTATCGGAGGGGTAAACGAAGATAAGGCTATTTCAACTGGCTCAGGTTCACTTGTAGCATATGGTGTTCTAGAATCTCTGTACAAGGATAACATGGGCTGGGAAGAAGGCGCATTTGTAGCCATAAAGGCGATTAAGGCCGCAATAGAGAGAGATCTTGCTACTGGAAATGGCATCACAATGGCCGTTATTGATAAAGACGGCTACAGAGAGCTTTCTGATGAAGAAATCATTGGATTATCAAATCAGAATTAATTCTCTATTTTTATTTTAATTATTATTTATCTATAATTCTTAAGAAATTAGGTGAGTTCTTGTCTTCAGAGGAGATACTTAAAGAAATTAAAAACGTTGTAACGGAAAATATACCTCCAGGTGCGGTCATTACAAATATTGACTTCGAAGGTCCGGAGGTCGTTATATACACCAGAAATCCCGGGATGCTAGTTGACGACGGTGAAATAGTAAAAGAGCTAGCGAAGAACTTGAGAAAAAGGATCATTGTAAAACCTGATTCTGCTGTTCTTACTACGGAAGAAGATGCCGTAAATAAAATTAAAAATATTGTTCCAGATGAGGCTGAAATAACTGATATTACTTTTGATCCATCAGCATCAGAAGTAATAATCGAGGCAAAAAAACCTGGCCTTGTCATAGGTAAATCAGGGCAGACATTAAGAGACATAACAAGGGTCGTGAGATGGGCGCCTATTGTCAGAAGAAGCCCCCCTTTACAGTCAGACACTATTAAGGCTGTCAGAGCCACACTTCAGAAAGAGGCTGACGAGAGAAAAGCGATCTTAAAGAAAATAGGCCATAGAATCTATAGATCTCAGGATGTGCGTTCTGAATGGATTAGGATTTCCCTTTTAGGCGGATTTAGAGAAGTAGGAAGATCATGTATTCTGCTCCAGACCCCTGAGTCTAAAGTTTTATTGGACTGTGGTGTCAACGTAGCAACAAATGATCCAAAACACGCATACCCTCATTTAGATGCCCCTGAATTCAAATACCTCCTTGGTGCAAAGGAGCTTGACGCAGTCATAATAAGCCATGCGCATCTTGACCACTGCGGATTTGTTCCTTATCTATACAAGTATGGTTACGAGGGTCCTGTTTATTGTACTCCACCAACAAGAGATCTAATGACAATGCTGCAGCTTGACTACATAGATATAGCATTTAAAGAAAATCATCCTTCACCTTATACAAAAAAGGATGTCAAGAGTGTCATTCATCACACCATTCCTGTTGACTATAAAGAGGTAAGGGATATCTCACCTGATATCAGGCTAACATTTCATAATGCAGGCCATATACTTGGCTCCGCTATGGTCCACTTGCATGTTGGAAACGGGCTCCATAATATTGTATACACTGGTGACTTTAACTTTGAATCATCCAAGCTTTTGGAAAAGGCAAGCTTCAAGTTCCCCCGTCTTGAATCATTGATAATTGAAGCAACATACGGTGGATCCCATGACATGCAGATGCCAAGGGGAGAGGCAGAAAAGAACCTTTTGAAGATAATTTATGATACTACCTCACAAGGTGGAAAAGTCTTAATTCCAGTGCTTTCAGTGGGCAGGTCCCAAGAAATTATGCTCGTCTTAGAAGAGCTCATGGAAGGAGGGGCATTAGAAAAAATGCCAGTCTACCTTGATGGAATGATATGGGAAGCAACTGCTATCCACACTGCATATCCTGAATATCTATCTAAGGAGATAAGAGAGATGATATTCCACCAGGGGAAGAATCCATTCTTGTCTGAGACTTTTGAAAATGTAAAAACTAATGACAAAAGAAAGAGTATAATTGAAGGTCCCCCATGTATTATACTTGCAACTAGCGGTATGCTAGTGGGTGGGCCATCAGTTGAATACTTTAAGACATTAGCGGACGACGTTAGAAACTCAATAGTCTTTGTAAGCTACCAGGGTGAAGGCTCTCTTGGAAGAAAGGTCCAGAAAGGCATGACAGAACTTCCACACATGGGAACAAACGGCAAGAATGAACTGATTAACATCAGGATGAAAGTTTACACAGTTGATGGATTTTCAGGCCATACAGATAGGAATGGATTAATGGAATTTATCAAGAGATTAAATCCAAGGCCTGAAAAAATAATTACTGGCCATGGGGATCCTGCAAAATGTACAGACTTCGCAAGCACAATTTACCGGAAGTTTAGGATAGAAACTAAAGCACCATCAAATCTTGAGACAATAAGATTAAGCTAGGATTAATATGGAATTTTATTATGCGGTATATCGTCAAGGTCATGAGCTAATGGTAGCAGTCTGTGATGAGGATATCCTCGATAAAAGCTTCTCTTGCAACGAAAAAGGGATAAAACTAGATGTAAATAAATCTTTTTATGGAAAAAACAAAGGCCAAAAAGATGAAGTTTTACCCCATATGAATAATGCAACAATCCTAAATCTAGTTGGGAAGGAGATTATAGAAATTGCTTTGGGCGAAGGTCTCATAAGCAAAGAGTGTGTTTTAGTGATTGGTAATACATTGCATGCCCAGAGGGCTAAGATGTGAAATCTATTTTTTTTTATGATATATTTTTAATTATTTCTATTAA
>CAZVXE010000038.1:0-14532 GCA_964630765.1 uncultured Thermococci archaeon
TCCCATACCCTTCTCTTGTAAATGACCTTACTCCTCCAAGAGTAACAAATGTTAATATTGTTCCAGATGGGCAGAATCCATCGGGGTATCAACATCCGTACGTATGGATTAATGCCAATGGTGGAAAGGTAAATCTATATTCCAATATAAAGGATGCAAGTAGTATTCTCCATGCTGGAGCTAATGTTAAAAAAGACGGCGTTATAGTTGCAGGAACATTTTTGTTTGATGATGGACGTGCGCCAGATAGGATTTCTGGGGATAGTACTTATTCTGCAGAATTGATACTTCCAGGGGAATTATTAGAAGGAACTTATCAAGTTTCAGTTGAATCAACTGACGAATATGGGAATTATATAGAACGTTCTCTTTTCAATATTGCCGATACACTCTCAACGTATAAATTTGAACTCAAAAAAGATTTAGTCTCTCCAACAATCTCTGTACCGTTAGCACCTTCAATACTACCACCAACAACAAGTCCTTATGTCAAACTAACTTCTTCAGTTTCAGATGCTTTAAGTGGAATTGATAGGTCAACTTATGGAACTCAAGTTTTGAAATACGAAGGCAATCCTTTGAGAAACGATCCTCACTCTTATTACCATTATCTAACTTTATCCGAAGGTTCATTTAATTATTCCATAATAACATATGATAAAGCTCAGAATCCTTTAACTCAAAATATTGTAATATTAAAGGATACATCTCCACCAATTATTTCGGAATATATACCTCAAGGAGCAATAACTACTGGTACCCCTGAGATTAGAGTCGATTATAATGACGCCGGTGTAGGAATACGTGGATCCAGATTGTATCTCGATGGAGTCAATGTCAATGCAAATGTTTCGGGAAGCAGTATGGTTACATATACCCCTCCATCTGATGAAGCTAATGGCAGCCACACAGCTTCGGTGTATGTTGAAGATGATCTGGGCAACTTTTTAGTTTTCCCTTGGAGTTTTGATATTAACGCTTCAGGGCCCCAAGTTACAATAACTCAACCACAAAATTTTTTAACTTTCACAAATGCCGTATCTTATCAACTAATAGGTTCTACCTCTACAAATGGAAATGTTAACTTAGATGTAAACTCGACAGTATATATCTCCCCTGATGTACCGGGTCCAACTATCAATTTTACTTTTCCTCTTTCAATAGATAAAGTAAACATAGTCAATATTAAAGCTGATGGAGAACCCATAGGCGATATTAATAATTCTATCTATACTAAGTGGATAATTCAAGATAATACTCCTCCCGCTATTAATTCTATATTGGGAGATATTCAAAAGATTAAAACTGGTGGTAGAGCATATGTCACCTTTTCATATATTGAAAAATATCCCGCTTCATATACTATTAAACTATTTAATGGGCCAACTCTCTTAGGACAGACTCAAACTGTCATAAACTCTGCAAACGTTGATTATGTTAAAGCAGGAGGAACTCATACAATAATGGGTGCAATTGATATACCAAATACAGTTTCCGATGGGCTTTACGATATTGAGATAACAATGACCGATCTTGCAGGAAATAGTGATGTAGAAACAGAAGATGACATAATTCAAGTTAAAAATTCTGGGCCTGTTATATCTGGGAAAACACCTGCAAATAATACAACAGCACTTCCTACAGACCCTATTTCAGTGACTATGAAGGATGTAAATGCAGGAGTTGATAGAAACTCAATTAGGATGTTTATATTAGGACAATCTAATGATAATGTGAGTGTTATTAATCTAGAAGTAACTGATAATCTTGTTATTGGTGCAACTATGGATGGGTATGGGTATACAGTAACGTATCAACCGACATGGGCTTGGGAGAATACAAAAAAAATTAATGTTTCAGTTGAGGCATCTGATAAACTTGGGAATAAAACTTCTGACAGCTGGTATTATATCACAACTTCAGAAGTGCCCATTATAAATAATTTATCGCTTGAAAACAGAGTCCAAGAAGATTCGACAGGCTCTATAACTTTTAATGTAGAACAGTGCAATAATAAAATTAAAGAAGTTGATATATCTATTGGAAAGCTTGGAAAGATTGTCTATAACGCCTCTAGCACAGATTTAGTTCTCAGAAGAACTGCAGATTCTTTACCTGGATCCCCCGCAACAATAACTGGAGTTAACGCAGGTACATGCACAGGAGGAACTTTTTATAGGTATATTTTTAACAACATAACATTTGAAGTTCCAGACTTTGCAGGAGACCTTAATAATAAAGTATTTATTACCGCAATAAATAATGCAGATTGGCAGTCTACTTATGAAACATATATAATAACTTCAAAACAAAAATACGTTTCTTCACCAAATACATATTATTACGGAAAATATTCGTGGCTCCCAACATTCCAGGGCTTAGATCTATCAATCGGAAGGGTATCAAACGAACCTGTTGGATCAGCCTATAAGATTTATGGACAGGTAAATGATGCCCACCGAAATATCCCAGTCATGTATACCGCATGGGAAAAAGTAAAAACTGGTAACAATATTACCATGCTTCAGTGGTCAGGTGGTCTTTACATAGACAAGGAAGATAACAGGATTGAATGGGATCATGGAAGAATCCCTAGTGTATTTAAATTTGATATTGAAGGTCGGCCAGGGTCTGTATGGCCCCCTGGAAGGCCATTCCAAGGAAATAGTTGGCTACTTTTAGATATGGATCTTGGGCTATCAGATCGTCAATTTAATCTAGAAAAATCTTCTTTAGAAAATCCTATTGTGAATAGACTTCCAAATGAATTTTCATTATGTACTCACGATTATTTTGATATAACTGATACTGGCTGGGCAAATAACAATGTAATAATTAATCTAAAAACATTCCAGAGGATATATCAAGAGAAAGGGGATCCATTACAGGCTCCCAATCCTTCTGGTAATTTTAGACTAGCAGGAGGAACTATTTTTGCACCTCAAGCAACTGGAGGTCCTGTTCTCTTGATAAAAGAAAGAAGAAATATTTACAATAGCCTTGAAGCTACAGCCATTGTTACCTCTTTGGATTTAGATAGATACAAGAATAACAGGAATTCTATGGGCTTAAATATGCATCCAAATGAAGTTTATTCTGGCGATGCAAGAAGATTACAGCAGAATATTATTGTATATGCATGCGGCCATGAGATATTAATAGATTGAGATGTGCACATGAAAAAAAGATGTATATTCAATAATAATTTTATTAAATCTAAAAAAGCGCAAATGCATGTAGTCATGGCCATAATGTTAATTGCTATATTGCTAGCAACTGTTGTATTCTTTTGGAGAACATCTGAAGATTTTTCTCAAAGTTATTCTAAAAATATAGATGAAAAAAGTTTTCAAAATATAGCTACGTATATAGAAAATACGGTAGCTCACAACGAAATTGCTTGGATTGAAAGAACGCTTGTTCAGACTAATATGGTCATACCTTTGACTTATGATGGCCAGAAATATATCGGGGAAAATGAATTTTTTAGAATTGAATATAATACTTCAAAACCTAATCTATTATCCTTGTCTTCAAAAGACATATTGGCAGAAATTAAAGACACAAAGAACGTATACTTAAATACAAGATTTTATATTGATGGCAATTATAATATTTACTCCAATCCAACAATTCCTGCATTAAAAGACAAAAATATAATAGGCGATTTCTTTTTGTTTAAGATTGAACCGATGGTATCAGGAAGAAGTCAGGAATACATAGTTCATCTGACTCCTACGTTCAAATCTGCAGTAATCGGAGATGCGGGTCAACCACCTGAATCTCTGGCAAAATCTTGTTTTCTTTTAGAATATCCTAAGAGTAATTGGAGCGAATATTATAATAGTGATGAAAATACTTATTCAGTTTATCCTTCAAACTATTTTATAGTCAATTCAAAAGATAATGGAATTGACGGTAGATATATTAATTATTATACTAATATTTTCATCCCTTCTGATTCTGAGATGATTGACTCATTATCTGAAAGTTCCACTAAAGACATCTTGAATAACTACATAAAAAGTGGTGGTTCATTAATAATGCTTTCACAAACTCCAACGCAAAAAAAGAAATATGATTTTCTTCCAGTCAACATTACATTTGACATAGGTAAATATGATACCATTGGAGTTTCAAAACAACACAATATTACCCAGAACTTAGAACCTTATGAAATTGCTGGAAGTTATTATTCTGCAAATGCAACAATACTTGACCCTTTTGTCGATGGTCCAGCAAATGAAATTTTATTAAGAGAGGTACCTTATTCGCCATACCTTAATAACAATCCTTCTCTAATTCTTTCGAATTGGGGGGCAGGTAAAGTAGTTGCGACTACCATTCCCATTGATACAAAATCAGTACTTGATACAAAAGTAAGGGTATGTAAATGGTGGGATCCCGGTGTGCTTGGACAAGGCTACGACTGGCATTTTAGAAGGCTTGTAATTGTCGATTCAGGTAATTTTACTAGAGTTAATGAACCAATAGAAATAGTAATTGATCCAACAGCAGATATTAACGAACTTGCTAAAGAAGAGTTTTTAGAACTAGAAAATATACATCTAGATTTAAATTCAATTCGGGTAGTTGAACTTTTAGAACCTGATTATTGTTCAAATAAAGTTTCCATACCTAGTCAAAGTTATATGTATAGGCCAAATCTAGAGCACCCAAGATATCAATGCGCACCACTAGATACTCTTACGCACACTTTATTTTTTGAGTTAGATAAACCTGCTAATATCAAAGTAGTCATGACCTTGCCTACTACTTCTTATTCTAAAGATGAACAAAACATAAATAATGAAATTAGAGTAAAAGTAAATAATGTTTCAGTCACGGATCCAATTGATTTCCAAACTGAATACGAAATAGCAAATAATAGGCCCGCAGCAGGATATTGGAATGCACAGGATGGAACTTGTAGTGGGGGACAAGGATGCTTAGGGCCGAGACATTATGAAATTGAAATCCCCGATAAATATTTTCATAAAGGTGACAATAAAATAGCCCTCTCTATGGAACATTTAACGGGCGACCCTCCATTACCACCATCATGGCAGAATGACTGGGCAGATTCATTAACCTGGTATAGGAATGTAGAATTTACTGTATATTATTATAACGAAACCAACTCCTCTTATGAATTGACTTGGAAAGAATATCAACCAATGCACGTTTATTTTTCGATGGGCGCCACCGCCACACATTCTGGCGAAACACCTGGAACTTCTAATTCAGTCACGCCTAAAGGAAGCAAAAGATATTATGAAATTTATTTTGATATTGAAAATACAAATCCTTCAAATAATAAACCTATCCCCATATATAGAACAGAATCCGATTTAGTTTCTTTTTTGTCATCATGGGGGTCACCTAAATACATTGATAGAGAGCCTTCTTTTCCTTCAATATCTGGTATTCCAAGTATGGTCTACCCGCATATTCAAAATATTTCCTCGCCCTCTACAAAAGACATCGACGGAGATGGAGATATAGATATTATAATTGGTCTTAGAGATGGAAACATTGCCTTAATTGATGGCCCAACTGGAAATATAATTTGGAAAAAACCATTTGATAAACCTAGCGAGCCAACTGGAAATAATCCTGTTACTGCTTATGGGCTGGCAATTGTGGGCTCACCTGCAGTTGTAGATATTGATAATGACGATTTATATGAGATAATCGGGGGAAGTGTTAATTTTGTTGCTGTCATAAATACAAGTGGCAATAATAGATATGTAAATTTGTCGCTTGGAGATACAAATATTACGGTTCTTGATAATAATGGAAATCCAAAATGGAAAGTGCCCGTAATAGGTAGTGTAGTTTCTGCTCCCGCTATTGCCGATATCAATAACGATGGATATAAAGATATTGTTGTTCAAACTTTACAGGCCACAGGAATAAGGTATCAATGGTATGATCGCCCTAATATACGTATAAGAATTAATCCTTCTTCAGATTATGACAATAGAACTGTTACCTTAACTAATCGTCTTTATGTCATTTCAGGTAATCCCAATCCGGATGGATCGCACAGTATTTTGTGGTCTGCAATCGAATCCCCTGGTGGAACATATCGTCTAAAATATTTTATTCCGAATCCTGTCAATTCAAATAGGCTTGATTTGATGTTTCCAAGTTCTTCGCCAGCGGTTGGTGACCTTGATGGAAATGACAATGGATTGCTTGAAATAGTAATGGGGAACGTAGATGGATATGCCTATAAATATGAAAATTCAGGCCCACCAAATAGAACAAAATCATCAATTTCGTCCAGTATAACTGGAGATTTTTCAGCTTTATTGGGTTATATTGTTTCATCTCCAACTATAACAAGAACGGACAATCAAAAAAATCATGACGATGCTATTTTTTCTTTCCTAAGAGATGGCGGAGACCAATTGTATATTTATATTTTAGATGGTCAAACTTTTATCCATACAGAAATCACTGAAATCAATGATCAAGCTGCAAAACATCCGGCTGGCCATCCTGTGGTGCATTGGCCAGAGGGCTACCACCACAGAGGCCCACAAGTTACCATACCTATGGGCAATTACATTTGTATTGAACATCTTGCACAAACCCATACTGTGTTTGGAAATATCACTCAAGCAGGTACTACTAACAGAACACAATCTTATGCAACACCTGTAATAATTGAATCTAACAGATATAGCACGGATATCAGAACTCGTGAAACTGGCAGATTTGATATTATTCTTGGTGCAGAAAATGGTTATTTATATTCTCATGCTTATACTGATACAGACGGAGGAACTGATGAAGGAAATAATGAAGCCCAAATTAGTTTTGATAATAAAATAAAAAGACTCTGGACATATTATCAAGGTAGCCCTATTAGGTCTTCAGTTGCTGTTGATGATATCGATAACGATGGTAAATCAGAAGTTATTTTTATTGCTGAAGATGGCACTCTTTCTGCACTCAAAATATCCGATAATTATAGTTCCTGGAATACTGAAAGAGGAAACCTTTATAGAACAGGAGATACAAAAACAAAGAATAATTTACCTACATATACAATGGCATTAACTGAAAATATCGATTATGGGGATAGTCTAGATCCTTATGACGATAAATTTAGAGTTAATGCCGATTTTAATCTTTCATATCCAAATGATATTAATAGATTTGACGCTTATATTAATGATAACTGGATTAAAATAGATGCAAATCATAATAACGATGTATCTGATGAGTTAGTTTTATATAAAAAAGATTTAACTCGATTGAATCTAGAAACTTACGAAGGTAGGTTAGTTGATAAAAATTACCAAATAGAATCAATATTTGGAGATATTATAAAAGGCGAATATATTGTAACTTACTTTGATAGAGGAATTATAAAACTTTTCAACAACATTATGGCATATACCTCTGCACCAACAAAAAATATCCAAATTGAAGAAGGAATTTGGGTAAATCTAGATTTACCAAATACAATTGGTACAAGAGAATATATTATTGAGGGAACTGGAACTTATTTAACGATTTATGATCCTTATAATGCAGACGTTAAATACATTAAAGAACTTAGGGGAATGAAGATATACGGGACAATCTCAAGTTCTTCAAAAAATAAATATGTTGTTATAACTAGCTATGGTGCTTATTTGTCGCCTAATCCACAGGAGGGTTAAAAATAAAAATCTTATTTAGATTTAAAAAGTCTAGAAAAGGGCAAGATATAATTGACAATATAGTTGCCCTTGGGATATTTACCATAGCTTTTCTTTATGTAGTGTATATTGCTGCAAATTCATTGAATCCTTATCTTGAAAAAACTGAATATGTAGATGTGCAACTGACTGCAATTACTTCTATAGAAAAAATAATGTCTGATCCAACTTATGGTCTTGTTTCAAGAAATCATGTGTTATCCTATGACAAAATGGTTGACTTTGTAGCAAATGAAGATACTTCTAGATATCCAATATGTCCTCTTGAAACTTCAACTAATAGTTATATTTCACTATTAAGAAAACTTGGATTATTAGACTATTCAAATAAAAAATCTGTTTATGATCTTCAGATAGTAATATCTTCTACCCATACAGAAGTCAACACTATAGCTACAATGACGCAGAGTGATATCGATGAATACAATTATTCACTTCCCGATGGGTCTTCTCCCAATGATACACACCCTCCACATTTTAATACTGAACCCACGTCTCTAGGAATTAGATATTATGAATTCTTAGTGGTAGATGAAGATAATAACAGTGAATATGATCATCTTTTTATTGATATAAATATGAACAAAGATTTTCAAGACGAAGTTACAAATGAGATTTACGGCCGTGATGAAAACAATAATCCAAAGTCGGGATTTATTAAGGGTGATAATTTCATACTTGATTCTAGAAGCTATATAGTTACAGACATCTTTAAATCAGGAGATGGAGCACAGATTCTGAATATTGACGCAGCTGATATAATTATGGGCGCAAATAGAAGTTATTCAAATATAGTTCTTGTCATATCTAGACTTGTCTTAGTGGAAGAATTTGGAAACTTATCCGAAAAGAGACTTACTTTGATTTTGTGGGAGGGAAATAGATTATGCTCATGAATAACAAATCTGTAATGAGAACATTTGAGGCAATAATCGCAGCAGTTATAATGATATTGGGAGTTTCATTCATACTAAGTGGTGCAGGGACAACATTTTCTTCTAATCCCTCATGGGAGGTAATAAACGCAAGAAACTCTGCAGAAGATGTTCTAGTAATATTAGAAAAAGGTGTAATCAACAATCAAAGTGAACTTGGTTACTATATTACAAATAGAGAGTTCAATGCTCTTAGAACGAAACTTGGATCTCTTATCCCTTCAGGATACGCTTACAAATTTAATATCTTTGAGATCTCGAATATAGTATATATAGGCACGCACGGCGAAGCCAGTGAAGATACTAGTAGGCCCGGATTTCTTACAAATGGTTACAAAGTAGATTCTCTAAATAATGGCAGTACTATTTGGAAGTTCCATGAAACGCAGACAGGATGGCCGGGGGATTACACAATATATTTCCCCGATGGAGGTAGTGTAACAATATATGGTTTGTTAATAGTTGACCTAATCGAAGAAATACCAGGTTACGATACAGTGTATTTAAAACTTGAGAGGGGAAACCCTTCAAATCCTTTGGATTTTTCCACTTCAACGACAAAACTTTCAAGCAAAACTCCCCTAAAGGTGGGAGATTTAGTTTCTTTTTCATCATATTCAGATGGCGCCACTTATGAGTATACTTATCAGATATCCAACATTGCAAGAGATGGTAATTCTATATCCTTTGTATTACTTGATGAAACAATGTACATTGATTTAATTGGAACTAATACAAAAACAGTCAATATCTTCGGGGATACTTTTAGATTCAATGTTTATGACAGTGTAAGCGCAGATACACTTGACGTTGAAAAAAAAATCGGCGAGCCAAATCATTTTACCACATATACTAAAGGCTTAAGACAAGGAGACTGGACTGTTTTTGGAGATTATTCAGGAAATATTAAAACTTTGTCTTATAATGGATCCAATGGCCATATTATTATCAACATTATTCCCTATAAGAAGGATATAATTATTCTAGAAAAACCTGGAGAGATGGATTCAATTATCTCTGCCAAAAGAATTGTTTCTACTATAGACACTAGCGGTAATGTCAGAGCCTATTATGTATCTCTAATAATGGGGAGGGAGAAATTTTGAATAATAAATCCCAATTTTTTATCTTTGCTGCAATCCTTGTGGTAATATCTCTTCTAGCTATCCAATATTCACTTATTTCCTATAAACAAGTATCGCAGTCTGTGGAAGATATTAGCTATTCGGATATTCCCTTTATATCAAGTTATGTAGAGAGTTCTTTTAGAGATACTTCTAAGAATGCATTCGAAGAGATATATAGAACTGGAAAACTTGATTCAATACATAATGCATTTGCAGGTATATATTCTGCCCATTATGCAATCGAAGAAAAAGAATTGAATTATTATCTTTCAAGGCTTGATGTGGGTATAGAAGTAACTAAATCAAGTAGCATAACTTTTGATGATGATGTTTTATTTATTGGGCCTTCTATATTTGAAGTTGGGAACTTCAATAGAAAAATATTAATCGATACGAAGAAGGTCTCAGATTCCCCTAAAAGATATATAATGAGTTCAGATATTGGGGAGTTTGAGATTGCTCCATTGGATAAAGTTTCTGAGGCTTCACCTTTGAATCCGTATGTTATTCATAGAAACGGCCAAACTATATTTAAAGAAGGAAATTATTCGTCTGGTTCAAGATTAATCTATAACAATAGAGCATATACTTTAGGGGAGTATAGAACTTCGTATGCAGGAATCAATAACATTGAAAACAGAGCTCCTTTCTTAGAAAACTATTCTCTGGGCATAGGAAATGACGGAAGTAATTATGTAAATATTTTAGACCAGAATGGAAATCAAATCAATGTTGACGGCGTTTCTAAATTTTATGAAGGAAATGTATTCTTATTAGATAATTACTTAATTAAAATCACAGATATTAAATATATTTCAAATGGGCAAAAAGACGACTATGTCAAATATACAATATTCAACATACAAATTTCTCTTCAGGAAACTGAAAGAAGAAAACAATCATTTGATCCTAATGAAGCCCCCGGATTACGATACGGGTTAATAGATATAATGGCAATTAAAGAGAATGGTATCAGAACTACAGAGATCATAACAGGGGATACAGTTATTGTTTCTTCTTCTATCCACAATGACCTTGAAAGTCCTATAACAGACAAGGATATCAACGGCTCAAAAAAACTGGGGAGTACAATAAAGATGTGGGAAATAATTAATGTTTATTTAATCCTTGATGAAGGAATCTTTGAATCAGAGGGTTCTAGATATAAAGTTAAGATTAATACTTTAGATAAAAAAATAATAGACATCTATGAATTGAACGGAACTAATGAAACACGAATAGATCCCCAGAGATGTAGCCGAGATGATGCTTTAGGAACCTTAAATTGTGTTTCAGCCTATCCTATTGAAGAAGGATTTCAATTTAATTTGAGAGGGGAAGAATATGTTGTCAGAAGTATCTCTAGCAATTTAGTTAGTTTTCTCAGAAGAAGCACTGATACTTTAGAAGTTATGGTTGATCACCCTAAAACAATTTATGGAGATTTCAAATTAGGTAGCAATACATATGAAATACGTTTAATCGAGTATGAGCCAGACAAGGTTGATCCATACCAAATAATTCTTGAAACCCTCTCAGGAGAAGATATATCCTTAGAGATTGGAGACCCGGTAGTTTTGGATAATTACGTTTTAGTATTGGATGGTGTTACTTTTTTAAATAAAGATGATAAATGGCACGTTTACTTTAAATATTTTGACATGACTTCAGAAATGAAACAATTTCCTATTGGGAAAACAAGACTTTTTTACGGATGGAATCAAGAAGAATACAAAGTGGTCAATACATGGAAGTATAGCTACGAAGATGAGAAAATAATAATTGAATCCAAAAGCCCTTCTTTTTCAAGTGATACCAATGGAGCGGTAATAACAGATGATGGGATACTCGCATGCTTCTCATCCATTAACAGCGAAAACTTTTTTGAATATGATATGTATTACCCTCTGCAGGGCCAGGAAGTTTGGCTTAGCGACACTAAAACAAAATTTGAAGAAATAAACACATTGAACAAACATATAAAAATCAGGGTAGATGAAAACAAGAATGGAACTATCGATGAAAATGATGGGTATATTTATGTTAATGGCTCTAATAAAATTCTAGAAAATGATGTGTTCTATTGTGGCGGGATTGGATTCAAAGTAATATCTATAATTCCGTATCATAAAGATGAATCTAGAAGAGTTTTACTTAAAAGAGTTCCATATTATCAATATACCCCAATTCTGGAGCGGTCAGGAAGGTCTAATATTGAAGAATTTACTACTTTGTTATCTACATATCGATATAATGTAAGAAGACCAGGTGATTACCTGCTCGTATTTACATATTCATTTGAGATTGACGGCATTAAAAAAGAAACAAGTCAGTATTATAACTTTAAAGTTTATCAATAGTTTAAATTTATCTTCCAATACCGATAACTATTTATATGCATTAATAGAAACTAATAATAGAGGAATGAGTTATGAGAAAAAGAGGAGCTCTCAAATTAATAAAAAAACTCAAAGAATCTGACATTTTACTAGATAGTGAACCAAAATCTAGTTATGAGAAGCTCAAGAAAAAGAGTGAAGTTGACTTTTTAAAGAAAGAAGGCGCATCATTAGGTGGATTTGGAGCAATTTCCGCCCCAGAGGATATATTGGGCGAAACAAAGAAGGAAATATCCGAAAAAATAAAAAGTGAAGTCACAGCTCAAGTCGCATCAACAGTAGGCAGTGCAACTTTTGTTATATCAGGTCCTGTTACCATACAAGGTGGTAGACTTCCCTCGATGGAAGAAGAAAGGAGAGTAATAATGAAGGACCAAGATATACTCGTCATCCCTCAGAAATGGAAAACTCAAGATTACACAGGATTTAATGAAAGATATCCTTTGATAGAGCCATATGCTTATGCAAGGATAAAATGGGATGAAAAAATAACTAAACTGGTATATCTAATTGAAGAACCTGAACTCTCTGAAGATGAAAAAACTAGACTTATGACCATTCAAGGTATAATTCAAGAAGAACTTGAAGTAGATTTCAAAAGTCTTCAAGAAAAGAGTGAATTAGTTGATTATTTAGAAAACAAGGCTTTGGAAGTTGTTGATGAATTAAATCTCAAGTTATCTCCTGATGCATTTGAAAAAATTATGTATTATTTAAGAAGAAATTATATCGGGCTTGGTGCGATAGAACCTTTGTTTCATGATGCTTTAATAGAAGATATAAGTTGCGATGGAACAGGAATTCCAATTTATGTTTATCATGCAAAATACGGATCTCTTCCTTCAAATATAGTTTTCAAATCAGATGATGATGCAAACAGCATAATCATCAAGATGGCACAAAGATGTAATAGGCATATCTCAGTTGCAGAACCTTTACTCGATGGAAGATTGCCAAATAACTCAAGGGTCCAGGCTACATTTGGAAGAGAAGTCACGCAGCATGGCCCTACTTTTACTATTAGAAGATTTAAAACAGATCCAATGACCCCTGTACAATTGATAAATTACAAGTCCTGCCCACCAAGGATATTTGCATATATGTGGTTGGCTCTTGAACACTCTTATACGGCTTCCACAATTATCTCTGGAGGAACAGCTACTGGTAAAACCTCGATGTTAAATGCCCTTGCTATCTTTTTGCCTCCTGAAGCAAAAATAGTAACAATTGAAGATACTCAAGAATTAAATCTCCCCCAAGAACATTGGTTACCTGCAGTCACTAGATCTGGTTTCGGTGCCTCTACCTCTGAAGGAAAGAAACAAGGGGAGGTTGACATGTTTGACTTACTAAGGGCTGCATTAAGACAAAGGCCTGATTACCTTGTAGTTGGAGAAATTAGAGGGGCTGAAGCTAACGTTATGTTTACTGGTATGGCCACAGGACACCCTGGTATGGGGACAATACATGCTGATTCAATGGAAGCTTTAATTAATAGGCTTACCACAAGACCCATTAGTCTCTCCCCGGCGCTACTTCAATCATTAAATATTTGTTTCTTATTAACTCATGCAAAAATAGAAGGAAAAGCAATCAGAAGAGTAAAAGAAGTTGTTGAAATAACTGGAATGGATTTGAAAAAAGGGGAACCTATTTACCAAACTGTTTTTAGATGGGATCCAGGTTCTGATGAATTTATATATGACGCAAAAGAGAGTAGCATAGTAAAAAGAATATCCATATCCCGGGGTATGACTCAAGAAGAAGTCTGGGAAGAAATAAACAGGAGATCTCTTGTTTTAGGCTGGATGGCCGAGAATAATATAGTTAACTTTAGAGATGTAGGGGATATAATAAAGGTATACATGAGAGATCCGGATTCAATTTTACAAAAAATAAAAAGTTGAGCCTATGTTAGGCAGAAAAAAAGAGAAGGACATTGCAGTCCAAGAAATCGAAAGATACGAAAAAAGGGGCTTCTTCATGAATTATGGGAAGATGGCCCATAAAAGATTTGGTTTTTTGGTAGACAAAAGGCTAAAAAGTTTTGAAGAACTTCACGGCCCTTTAAGAAAAGGTGACATACCGTTAAATCTTGGCGCTTATGTTAGTGCAATGATGCTTAGTACCGCTATTGCAGGTATTATTGCTTTATTAGTATCAATTATTATTGTTCCTATGTTTTTGGGAAATTTTATAAATGAAATTATCTCTCCAGGGGGGACAGTTGATTTTGTCTTTAATTTAGTCTTAATTGTTTTAATTTCAATTTTAACTGCTGTTACAACTTTTCTAGTTTTCTGGGTTTATCCATCGTTTAAAGCTGGAGAAAGATCAAGAAAAATTAATCTTG
>CAZVXE010000039.1:0-14510 GCA_964630765.1 uncultured Thermococci archaeon
TCAACGTCATTTCCATTTGCAAATTCAACAGCCGCCTTTTCCAAAGCAAGTTGCGTCTCTTCATCAATTACTGCATTTGCGTATGCGTCTGCATCAGCACCGGCTATTGCGCCAATGCCAAATGATGCGATCAATGCAACTGCAATAAACAAGGTAATAATCTTCTTCATAGTTTAACCTCCTTGTTAAGCTAATAATATTCCAATCGACCTTTATATATAGTTGTTGTGTAAACCGTCATTTATAGTAAAAATCAAAGCTTAATAATAACTAAAATTTTGAAAATAAGGTCAATGATGTTTCACATTGTTTTATATAGTCTAAATTATCTCTTAAATATTAAAAAAAATTAAATTATATTCTTTATAAACAAATAAAAACTAATCTAGAGATTTTCTAGAATAGCGTACTTAAATTAAAATAGGCTAAGCCCTCTCCACCCAAAAACAACCATTATTAAGAACAAGACAATCCCTAATAGAAGGATGTTCTTTGCCATCCCGGGGTCTTTGTCCTTCAACATAAAATACCCTATTACTCCCCCGATTATGTTGAGGAATATAGGTAATAGCCACCATAGCCACTTAGTTTCTTTTGACATTTTATTGCCTCCATTACTCTTAAAAAATCGTATCCCTATTAAAAAAAGGTCATTTCCTATTAAAAGAGTCAATATTAAATTGGATAGCTTATATATAACTGTATTCATCTAATAAAATTTATATATAATAAAAAGAATTAATATTCATGATCCAAAAAATATCTTTTTCAGTGGTAGTTTCATTTATTTTAATCTTAAGCATGACATTAACTCCTTCTTATGCGCAGCAGGAGGTCTATATCATATCAAACAATATAGACGTTGTTGCAAAACCTATCCTAGAGGACTACTTCAGGGGATTTGGTCTATTCCCTGAGTTTTTAACTCCTGATGATCTAGGGAAGATTAAGGGTGCAAAGCTAATCATTATTCTTGGTGGCCCAGATGCCCTATACGGAACTGGAACACTTGTAAGCCGCTATCTCGATTCTCTTGAAATTAACTTCATAAGGCAGCCCGGGCAGAGATTCACCTTTATCAAATCTGACCCTTATGGATATGCTGATAGGGTTATAATAATAGCAGGGTCAGAAAGGGAAAAAACATATGAAGAGGCCTTTAACCTTGTGAACGGCTCCAATGTAAGCTTCCAGAATGAAGTCCAGCAAGCAGCTGAAGGAAAGGTCAGCATAAGGGATCTCCCACTGGTGCTTGCCGGTATATCCTATGATACAGAAACAGTCGATAATAATAATCACATAAAACTATCAATCCAGAACTATGGCAGCGGAAAGGCAACTAATGTTATTATTGAGATAACAGATGACTACTACTCTAATTTCTCACTAGTTAGCACTGATCCTGTCGTAAAGGTCGAGGGCAACAAGTTTTATATCGGGGATCTTGCCGGTGGCGAAAAGATTGAATTAAACATTTATCTAAAAGCGAAGCAGAGCGGTGTTTATTCAGGTACAATTTCCTATAAACACGATGCAATTGACACATATGCGAGAATAAAGGACATCACAACAAGGGTGCCATAATCTCTTTTTACCCAAAATTTTTTATAACTATATATAAATATTTTATTTATGACTAAAAAATATAATATACTCATTGAAAAAGATGAAGATGGGTACTATGTTTCTGAAGTTTTAGATTTACCCGGTTGTCATACTCAAGCAAAAACTATTGATGTGCTACTAGAAAGAACAAAAGAAGCAATAAAGGCATATCTTGAAGTTGAAACTCAAACAGACTATCCCCTTGAATTTGTCAGAGTTCAGGAAATCGAGGTATAGTATTGTCAACTACTCCAAAAATATCAGCTAAAGAACTTTCTAAAGTAATTCAAAAATTAGGATTTTTTTATAGTCATACTACTGGAAGTCATATGGTATACAAACATAATGACGGTAGAACTATTGTTATACCCAACCACCCGGGGGAGAAGATAGGAACTGGGCTTCTTCTAAAAATTATTAAAAAAGACCTGAATATATCGAAAGAGGAATTTCTTAAATTACTTTGATTCCTTTATCAACTCTTCTAATACAGAACAAGTTAAATAGAATAAAAACATACATTAAATTTAGTTTCTAAGGTGAAATTAATGAAAAAAAAAATTAAATTACTTGGTCCCTTATTAGTACTACTAGTGCTGTCCTCTATTCTTTGTGGCTGCGTCAGTCAGGGAACAACAACAATCAGCTACGAATCACCTTCTACCGGCAACGAGCAAACACCCTCTACCGCCACACCAGACGCAACTTCCCAATCGGGCTCTCCCTATATCCTTGCAAGTATATCCTATGACACAGAAACAATAGATAACAATAATCACATACAGCTATCCATTCAGAATTATGGTAAGAGTAAGGCAACTAACGTTGCGATAGTGATTTCAAATGACTACTACTCTAATTTTACCCTGGTAAGTGTTAACCCGAACTTAAGGGTCGAGGGGAACAGGTTCTACATAGGGGATATTGCTAGTGGAGAGAAGCTTCAGGTGGATATCCGTCTTAAGGCAAAGCAGAGCGGAGTTTACACAGGTACTATTTCATACACTTATGATGGTCTAGAAGAAAGTGGAAAGATAAAGGATCTCACAACAAGAGTCCCATAATCTAATTAATTTTTCTTTTTTTAATAACCATTATCTTTAAATATGATTTTTATAACTTGATTTTACTAGTGGGGAGCGTGGGTACCGTGAAAAAAAGGGTATTTAATGTTATTTTACTGTCATTATTAATAATAAGTCTATTTGGAACTCTTGCAGTTTCTGCAGAGGACACGATAGATATCAAATTCTTTAAAACAGAAGGCTGCGAGAAATGTGCCGAGGCAAAGGCGACTCTAGAAAGACTAAATCAAACGGTCTACAACGGAAAGTTAAACATAACAGAAATTGAGACCTTTACATCTAGCGGGTACAAGGAGTTTAAGGATCTAGGATTTAGCATAACTCCTGCAGCTGTAATAAATGGAAATACAAAGCTTGAGGGGATAAGCCAGTTTGGCGAAGCATCTTTAAGGGTGCTGTTTGACTCTATATTAAATCCAACAACTGTTACACCAGAACAGCCCACCACACCAACTGATACCACAAAAACTATCAGATTCTTCTACGAGGAGCAGTGTGAATATTGCAAAGCCTCAAAGGCAAAGATGTATGCATTAATCGCAGAAAAAGATTACAATATTACAGTTGTCGAAGTTGACGTTTACTCGCCCGCTGGCTACAAGGAGTTCACAGAGGCTGGATTTAAGATAGTTCCTGCAGTTATTGTTTGTGGCACGACAAAACTTGAAGGAACAGATCAAGTTGATCCCGATATGCAAAAAGCAATTGAGGGATGTCTTTCTGGAAAGCCTGTGACAAACGGCGGCGGAGTTTCTACCATTACTTTAATTGGGGCGCTTGGCGCAGGATTCTTTTCAAGCTTCTCACCTTGTTTACTTGCCGTTTTATCGTTTATCATAGCCTACACCGCAGGCACAAGCAAGAAGTCAATTACAATATTGCTAAAATCAATATTCTTTGGGCTTGGGATTACATTTTCATATGTGCTTGTTGCGATAATGTTTCTTAAACTTGGCCAGGCAATACCTGATTCCTATAAGTATCTTATCTCATTATTTGGTGCCATAATCACATTTGTCCTTGGATTAAATTTATTGAACAGTGGATTTGACCTGGTAGATTTGCCAATAACAACTAAACACTTCGCTCAGAAAATGACAAATAAGTTTGCCCTGTCATATGGATTGCTTGGTGTGTTCTTTTTAGGCATGATTTTTTCTGTGATAAAACTGCCGTGTGCAGCTATAATCCTTCCTTTACTTATAGATGAGGCAATAACAGGTTCAAACGCTTCAGCCTTCCTAAAAGTCACCTTTTATGGGCTCGGGGTTATTATACCCTTCATTGCAATAGGTGTCGTAGGTGCCTTTACAAAGAACGTTGCAAGGGACATGAGGTGGAATCCAAAGGTCAGATTCTTTGGATGGGTAGTAGTCGGAGCTATAGTTATTATTATATCATTCTGGCTCATCCTTCAGGGATTTCAAGTCGTTGAAACCGTCACCACAGAGTATATTTTATATACGATAATCTCTTATGCAATTACAATGTTTATAGTAGGATTTGCCTACGCTAAATGGAAGAAGGTAGATAAGGGTGACGACGGAAAGAAGGAAGTTCGAGCATATTAAAATATGCCTTGAAGAGAATGTTCAATCCAAGTACAACTACCTTGAGGACGTTTCTTTTGTCCACTCAGCGCTCCCTGAAATAAATTTTGACGATATAAATACTGAAATCAAGCTATTCGGAAAGCATCTTTCGTTTCCTCTTTTTATCTCTGCCATGACGGGTGGGACTGAAGAGGCTTTGAAGATAAACAAAGCACTCGCAAAGGCATGCCAGAAGACTCAAATAGGGATGGGCCTTGGAAGCCAGAGGGCAATGATTGAGGACCACTCGCTCACCTATACCTATGATGTCAGGAAGTATGCCAAAGACATACTTCTAATTGGTAACATTGGTCTCCCTCAGTTTGTGAAAGGCTACTCTGTAAAAGAAGCTATTTTTGCTGTTCAAGAGATAAAGGCTGACATGCTCGCAGTTCACCTAAACAGTCTCCAAGAAGTATCCCAGCCAGAAGGCGACCTATTCTTTAAAAACGGGTTATCTATCTTAAAGGGCCTAAAAGAAAAACTACCTTTCCCTCTGATAGTAAAGGAGACGGGTGCTGGTATATCCAAAGAAACAGCTGAAAAGTTGTCATTTCTCGATGGCGTCGATGTTGCAGGTACAGGTGGGACAAGCTGGAGTGCAGTTGAGTACTACCGCAGCAAAAATAACAAGGAAACAGTAAAGAAACTCTGGAACTGGGGCATACCAACACCACTCTCAATTGCCGAGTGCAGAACATCTGGCATCAAGACCATCATCGGCTCTGGTGGTGTCAGGACAGGCTTTGATATTGCAAAGTGCATTTCACTTGGTGCTCAAGCATGCGGTATAGCACTGCCTTTTCTAAAGTTAGCCGTTGAAGAAAATGTTGAAGGATTGGTAGAAAAGATTGAAACAATCAAGCGAGAGTTTAAGATAGCGATGTTTTTGAACTCTTGCTCATCTGTATATGAGCTTAAGAGCAGGCCGCTATTCTTAACTGGTGAGCTATCGCAGCTTATGCAACAAAGGGGAATGGATTTCCACTATTTTAATTATCGTTAAGCAATAACTTTATATACTATTATGAATTAATGGTATTCATGAATATGAAGCAACTTTTGTGCATATTGGTATCCCTTTCATTTATTCTTACTGTTCCCGTAGCAGCTGAGGTGGAACCCTTTACAATCAAGCACTATTTCAGGCATGATTACGGCACAATTTCATCCGCCCTTGGCGATATAGATGGCGATGGGGAGCACGATGTGGTGCTATCAACAGATACAGGAGAAATTAAGGCATACACGCTTTCCGGATTAGCACTGTGGTCAAAGAGTTTTGACTCACCTGCACGAAATATTGCTGTTATCAGAAAAGGCTCTGAGCGGTATGTCCTTTTTTATAATGATAAAGGTTTTGTCTACCTCCTTGATTCAAACGGCAATACCAAATGGCAGCTTTACTTTCCACAGACAAAGCCCATCAATTCTGTCGTTGCATCAGATCTAGATGGCGATAGAGTGCCTGAAGTTGTTGTTGGATTTAAGGACGCATCTTTCTCGGTATATGCTATAAGCGGCACCCAGTGGAGGAAAGAAAACGATTTCTATAGCTTCTATGTCTTAAGGTTATACACGGCAGAGTTTGCTGCAACTGAATATGATTCCTGGGATAGCTATCCCCTGGGCGTTAAAGTTGACCTCTCGTGGATATTCCCTGATGTCATAGCCTCTGGGGAAAGAGATCCAAACATCTATCTTTACGACCCTACTGGAAAGAAGGTGTGGCAGATAGAAAATGTCTACCCGATTGAGCATGTCTATTCAGGCGATATAAACAATGACCAGCAGATGGAAGTCATAACTGCCTCTTACAAATATCTCCAGGCCTTCGGATTAGAAGGAAAATTATGGCGAAATATCCTTGATTCCTACATTTATTCTTTTGGTATCGGCGATACAAATAAGGATGGTAAGAAGGAAGTTGCAGTAGGCACAGTTGATGGTTGGGTCTACCTTTTTGATAGCAAAGGATACGAAGTCTGGAATGACCCACAGTACATTGGTAAGGATGTAAGGTATGTCACAATCGATGATTTTACAGGTGACGGCACTTCCGAAATACTTGTCGCAGCAGGCAAGTGGTCTTCATCAAAACAGGAGATAGACGATGGTATATTTTACATATTCTCCGCCAGCGGGGAGAAGCTTTCTGAAACAAAAGTTAACGGACCGATTAAGACCATCTCAATCGTTGATATAGATTCTGACGGCTATAAAGATGTTATAGTCTGCAGTAACTATGTCTTTGTATTCAAAAATAACTTTTTGATTATATTTGCAGGAAGGCACTATGCTGAGGGAGAAAGGCTATTGCGTGCAGCCGAGTTTGACGGTTCCATAATTGAGTTTACCAAATCAAAGGAGCTCTATACGAAGCTTGGCGACACTGAAGCAGTAAAGAGATGTGAGAAAAATATCGCTACAGCCGTTGAGTACAAAACACTAAATGCAGAAGCTATCGCGATATTCAACAGTGCAAATGCTGAGGTAAACAAGGGCGACTACCAGAAGGCTCTTGAGCTTTTCATCCAGGCAAGAAAAATATTTGAAAAGGTGGGAAACAAGACGATGCTTGCAACAACTGATGCTATGATAGCTGAGACTTCATCAAAGATTCAGCCTGTTCCAACGCAGACTTTACCTTTGAGTCCTACATTGATTCTTATACCGATTCTACTTGTCGTTGCAATTATTGGCGGCGCCGTAGGATTCATACTAATTAGAAAGAGGAGAAATAAAAATAAGTATATCTAAGATAAATAATATTTTTTTATTTACTCTCCGCCAACAAGAGCCCTAGTTCTTATATGGGGTCCGCCGTCATCAACTGGCACATATTGTCCTTTTCCACAGCTTCCGGGGTTCCCAATCTCAAAGTCCTTTCCGATTCCTTCAATGTTTCTTAGTATCTCTAGAGTATTACCAGAAAGCGAAACATCCCTATAAAGCTCTCCAAGCTCACCATTTTTTATCTCATACGCCTCTTCACAGCCAAAGGTGAACAATCCTTTTGCAGTATCTACCTGGCCACCCCTGCCGCCCTTTACATACAGGCCATCTTTTATGTTGATTAGCTCTTCAAAGTTTTGATCACCCTTACCCATGTAGACGTTACTCATTCTGACTATTGGTCTTGATGAAAATCCTTGTGCCCTCCCATTGCCTGTAGGCTTTGCATTAAATCTAGAAGCAGTTTCTAAGTTATGCAAATATGATTTTAATATTCCATTCTCCAATAGGCAAGTTTTCTCTGCCTTTATCCCTTCATCATCAAAGAAGTATGTCCCATTTTTTTCTAGGAATGTTGGGTCGTCATAGATGTTTACGCCATCAGCCCCAATCTTCTCTCCAATCTTTCCTTCTAGAACGGAGTCACCCTGAAGTACAATATCTGCTTCACATGCGTGGCCAAGCGCCTCATGGATAAAAACACCCAGTATCCTTGGATCCAATACAACAGTTTTTTCTCCGCCAGAAACTTTCTTTGCAGATAGTAACCTTATTGATTTCTCGCAAGCTTCCTTTCCAAGCTCGTTTAGTGATTTTTCTTTCAAGACCTCATAGCCCCTTGTGCCGCCGATGACTTCGTAACCCATCTGGAGGGAATCACTTCCGCTTGCAACTACTGACTTTAGATAGACCCTTACTGTCTTTTGATATATCTCACTGCCAACTGAATTAATGTAAAGCTGTTCTGTTATTGAGTCGCTACAAGCAGAAACAGTGTTTTTGACTAGCTCATTTATCTTTGCACCTTTTTCTATTTCGTATGCATATGAAATCTTTTCTTCCAAAGGGACATCCTCTGGCCCAATCTTTACCTTGTTCTCAAAGTGACCTTTTAGCACAGGCGGGTCTACCTTAAAATTTTCTCTGTTAGAATTGCGCGAAGTTGCAACTGCAATCCTGTATGCGGAGTCTATGCACCTCTGGACATCTTCTGTATTGTTCGTTGATGAGAATCCCCAAGCACCGTTTACTAAAGCCCTGACTCCAACACCTGCCTGGTCGTTTGATGAGACTTCATCAAGCTCTCCGTTTTCGACATTTGCAACGTTATTAATTCTTTTCTGGAGCCTGATATCTACAAAGCATTTTGGGAATTTTAAATTATCAGAATTAAATGATTCAAATATATCCATGTATTAGGAAGAATTTAATCTAATAAAAGGCTTTTTCCTATAGGTTATTAATATTAGATTTGATAAATCGGAATATTTATAAATATCCAGATTTCTACTATTATAATAAGTGATTACTATGAAAAAATTAGCTGTATTTTTAATAACGGCCATGTTTATGATATCTATCATCCCGGCATACTGCATGGGAGATGTAATATGGCAGAGGGAATTTGACGATGGATCTAACGAAGTTGCATATGGAGTTGCAGTTGACACAGCCAACAATGTAATAATAGTTGGATATGGTTCAAATGATACTATGGTGAAATACGATTCTAGCGGGAATAAGCTATGGGATCAAGCTACAATTTCAAGCCCCGTAACAGTTGGAGTAGATTCAAGCAATAATATATTTGTTGGGGGTAGCGGTGGAATAGCTAAGTATGGTCCAAATGGTGGGGTCGCCTTAGTTTCCGTAAATCCTGGTCAAGTAGAAGATCTTGCAGTCGATTCAAATAACAATGTTGTAGCTATAACTGGAGATAACAATATTTACAAATACGACTCTAATTTGAATTTATTATCAGGCCCTATTTCTAGTACAATAGTTCCTCAATCTGTTGCAGTTGACTCTAACAATAATATCATAGTTGCTGGATATGAGGAGGATAGCGATAGATCATTAAAAGTTCTTAAATTTGACTCGAACGGTCAATTAATTTGGTCTAAAACATATGGCACTACTAACGACGGTGTAAACGAATTTGCCTATGGCGTTACAGTTGATCCAACTGGTAATATTATTGCAACTGGAGTTTCTGGAAATGACATGATTGCAATAAAATACAGTTCAAGTGGAAGTCAGCTCTGGGTAAAGAAATACAAAGAAGTAAATTATAATACTAGGGGCCTAGGTGTTGTAACTGATAGCAATGGAAATATATTTGTCGCTTCATTCTTTTCAGATGATTTAAACCAAGACAACTGGCTTGTATTAAAATACGACTCTAATGGAAACCTTGGATGGAAGAGTGTAAACCCTGGAGGTTTTAAGGGCTCAGCTAGCGATATAACTGCAGATTCGAATAACAACATAATTGCAACAGGAGCTGGATGGACAGGCTCTCCAACATACACAGATTTCTTCAACACAGTGAAATACCAAGCAGAGCCCAAAAAGAAGAGCCTTCCAATAGACTTCATTCTTAAAATACTACAGAAAAACAAAAACAAATAATATTTTTCTTTTCTTTATTATTTTTAATTTTATTCTAAAATAAGAATAATAATGACCAATAGGTCAGTTTCTTTACCCATAAGGCTTTTAAACTAATCTGTTGTTTTGACAACATGGAAGATTTAGAGCTGATTGATTCTAGTTGGACTAATGAAGATATTAAAACAATACTAAAAAAACTTGACGCCACAAAGGATGGCCTTTCAGCAGAGGAAGCAGAAAAAAGGATATCAAAATACGGCTACAACGAGCTTCCAACTGTAAAGAAAGAGTCCAATTTTAAGAAGTTCATAAATCAGTTCAAGAGCAGCCTTATCGTTGTCCTTTTGATTGCAGGTATTTTGTCAGTTGCTATAGGTAATCTAAAGGATTCCATAGTCATATTTTTGGTCGTAATTGTTAATGGCGTGATGGGTTTCCTGCAGGAGTATAAGGCCGATAAAGCTATTGAAGTACTAAAAGCGATGGTCCAGTCAAAGGTCATTGTAATAAGGGATGGCGTAAAGAAGGAGATTCCATCAAGAGAGCTTGTTCCTGGGGACATAATAACTATAGAAGATGGAGACAAGCTATCCGCCACAGCCAGATTGATAGAATCAATTAATCTCCAGATAGATGAATCATCTCTCACTGGAGAAAGCTTTCCTGTATCAAAAAATGTCGAGTTAAGCTCTGAAGAAGGTTACCCAAATACAGCTTTCATGGGCACTGTAGTCACAAGGGGCCGTGGAAAAGGAGTAGTCATACTAACTGGAAAGGACTCACCAATTGGAAAGATTTCAAGCCTTATATCTATGGAAGATAGAGGCAGCACACCACTAGAAAAGAGTATAGATAGCCTTGGTAAAAAATTGGGGGCGCTTTCTGTTGCCATAAGCTTACTTCTTTTCATTTCCGTCTTGGGAAGGGAACTTCTAAACTCCATACCTCTAAAGGATGCTTTGATAGAATCAGGTCTAACTGCAATAAGTCTTGCAGTAGCCACAATACCAGAAGGGCTTCCTATTGTTGTTCTTGTGACTTTAGCCCTTGGAACACAGATCCTTGCCAAAAACAATGCTATTGTTAGAAAGCTTGCGGCAGTTGAGGCGCTTGGTACAACAACATTCATCTGCACTGATAAGACAGGAACACTCACAATTAACAGAATGAGTTTTGTCAGTGCTTTCATTAACAATGAATTTCTAGAACCAAATAAAGTTGATACAAAAAAGCATGAGATATTTTTCAAGATAAGTGAGCTTTGTAACAATGCCCATGTTAAGACAGAGGGAGATATAATAGAGGTCATAGGCGACCCCGTAGAAGGGGCGCTTAAGATATTTACAAGAAATAGAAATTATCATTGCAGCACGTGTGAGAGGATAAAAGAAGATCCCTTTGACTCTGATAAAATGATGATGTCTGTCCTTATTGATGAGAACGGTAAGAGGGCCACATACATCAAGGGGGCTCCAAGGGTAATTGTTTCACGCTCAAAAAATGCACTTATCAATGGAATGCTGCAAAAGCTTTCTGATAAAGATAAGGAGGAAATTATTCTTAAAAATAGAGAGTACGCCGCCCAAGGGCTTAGGGCACTTGCACTCGCATACAAAGAAGGCGATAGCGATAAGGACATCACCTTTGTTGGCCTAGCATTCTTCAAAGACCCCCTAAGAAAGGAAGTAAAAGCAGCCATAGCTCTATGCAAGAAAGCAGGTATCAAAGTTGCAATGATTACTGGGGACCAGAGAGAAACTGGCCTCTCAATTGCAAGGGAAGCTGGAATACTTGAAGCAGACGACTTGACACTTTCTGGAAGTGAGCTAGATGAGATGTCTAAGGATAAGTTTGCATCAATTGTCAGGGATGTCGTTGTCTACTACAGGGCAAGCCCATTCCACAAGGTGAAGATAGTTGAGACCCTAAAGGAAATGGGCGAGGTAGTTGCAGTCACAGGCGACGGTGTAAACGATGCACCTGCCCTAAAAATGGCAGATATCGGTGTTTCTATGGGATTGATTGGAACTGATGTCGCAAGGGAAGCATCTAACATGATCCTGATGGATGATAACTTCAATACTATTGTTACTGCAATCCGCGAAGGGAGAAGGATATACGACAACATTAGAAAATTCTTAAGATTTCAGCTCTCCACAAACATAGGCGCTATAATACTCATGTTCACTACAATCATGACTGGAGCACCTTTACCATTATTGCCAGTCCAGATACTATGGATTAATATAATAATGGACGGGCCACCAGCTGTGTCCCTTTCAATGGAAGCTTTCCACGAGGGTCTTATGGAAAAGCCCCCGAGAAAGAAGAATTCACCCATACTAACAAGCCCACTATACCTTTCGATGTTCATAGGGGGCATTGTGATGGGCCTTGGCACATACATCCTTTTCACAAAAATTGGTGGATCAATAGATTACGCAAGGACTGCAGCATTTACCCTCTTTGTCACATACCAGCTTGTGAACGTCTTGAACTGCAGGTCGTTTGATCAATCTATATTCAAAATAAAGTTCTTTGAAAATAAGAACCTACTTTTAGCAATCACAGCTTCATTTGTACTTCAGGTGGCAGTTGTATACATACCGTTCTTGCAGGGATTCTTCCACACAGTTCCGCTCGCATTTCAAGACTGGCTTATAATAATACCTATTGCTTTCTCAATCCTAGTAGTTGATGAGGTAAGGAAATACCTTATCAGAAGTTAGATGTAGATATCAAACTCTTCGCTTGCCAAGAAGGACAAAGCCCTATCATCCTTTAGTATTTTGAAAGGCATAGATTTCATATTTTTCCCAATACCTTCTTTTTCATTTAGTACATTTAGGAAAACAACAAGCGGGCTAGAAAACTGTCGAGGCCTTAGTGCGTATACCTTATCCCCTTCAATGAAGGTCTCCTTGTATTTAGAGACAAAGCTATCGTAGTGGGCACGGTCAAATACATTTGGGCCGTAGTGTTTTACTACAGGGGAAAGTATATATTTCTCCACCTCAAAAACTATTCCTGAGAACTCTCCCTTTTTAAAAAGCCCATATGAAAGAGGTTTAAAGTCATTTTTTTCTAGTATAGTGGATACATATTTCGCACTTTTTCTAAGCTGTGGATAGATTATATCATCAAGCAATTCTCCTTCGAAAATAATCACATATACCTCTGATTCAGGGTACCTTTTAACAAACAATTTTTTCTTCTTTTTGAAATAATCAATTGAAGGAGATTCTAAAAATAATCTTGAGTAATGTATGAACTCTGAAAGTCTATCAAGGGAGAGTGCCGATGCAACGTTCCTCTTTGGGTCCACAGGGTCTATGACTACTAGCGGGTCCTTGAAGTCGCCACTTCTCCCTTTCTTTTTGATGTCTATATATTCCCCATACTTCCAATCTGCTGCACTCTTAAGAACATTATCAAAGCTCTTGTAATGGATTATGAGGAGCTCACAGAGGTATCCTGCAAATCCCTGGATCTTCTGCTCAGATGAATATACGCCAACGCCCTTCATAAACTGTTTTAAGAGCCGGACATCATTTCTAAGATTTCCTACGTTCTCCTTGACAAATCTTGTGTGGTGCGGTGTCCTGTCAACGGCAGTAATTATTTCAAGAGAGTCATAGCAAGGCACAACATCAATCTTAAACTCTTTGAACCTGTTTATTGTATAGGGGTGATTTGCATAAGCTGTTTCAGATGTGAATCCATTAAGTTCAATCTTTCCAAGGGCCAAACCCATCTTCTTTAGCTCTTCTAGGGGCGTTGAAGTGTCGAAAACAATGAAGATGTCCAAGTCCCTGTCCCTTGAAATCCAGGTGTCCTTTGCAATTGAACCTACCACCTCGACCCTAGCCTTTAGATCAGTCTTTGATATTTTTTCTGTGATATGCTCTGCTATTGTATTTGTAAGTGAAGCTATTTCCTTCCTCTCTTCCTCACTTGGGACTATATCCTTTAGAACATCTGCCTTTATCTTGGAAAACATCATACACTCTTTAGCTCAAATTCTTTTAAAGTTTCGTATATGGGGCCATAAGGCGTTAGCGTGCTTTTCTTGAGATTTATCTTTGTAATCATATCTGTTCCAAACTCATAATCCCTGTACTCATCAAGCACATTTAGGAGGGACTTTTTGTTTAGTGAGCTTTTCACCCTTGAAACTGTGAGGTGCGGGACAAACTTCCTGTCCTCTTTAAATCCCATTGATTTTAAAGTGTCATCAATCTCTTTTTGTATGTACACTATCTCAGGTGCATTCATCGCTACCCAAATTACCCTTAGGTCAGAGATGCTTGGGAAAAATCCAGTCCCCTTCAAGTTGACTTCAAAGGAGGAATACTCTGATAGCGATGGCCCAAGGGAATCAACTATTCTCTTGTATGATGATTCGCCAATCTCCCCCAAAAACTTTAACGTCAGATGAAGGTTTTCCCTCTCGACGACCTTCATGGGGCATGCAGAATTCTTTAAATTTGTCTGAAAAATCTTAATCTTATCCAAAACTTCTTTTGAGGTTATATCAATCGAGATAAAACTTCTCATTTCTTCTTCTCCACAGGCATCTTCTCCCATGGGAATATTATCCATTGGTCAGTGTTAAAAACAGTGTAATCTGGCTTTACAATTGATATCGGTTTTGATGCAACTACGGCAACTCTTAGCTCCTTTGGAGAGAGCCCTTCAATATAATCCTTCACAGCAACAAGCGTTCCGCCTGTGTCTGCGACATCATCTACAAGGAGAACTTTTTTTCCAATGACATCTTCTTTTTTCAACGGCAGAGTTATCTTGGGCTTGTCATCCCTCACACCTATATCCTTGTAGTACTTTGCCTCCATCAATAAAAGACGCTTATTATCGAATA
>CAZVXE010000040.1:0-14453 GCA_964630765.1 uncultured Thermococci archaeon
AGAAAAAACAATTTACAGACATAGTGCTATTATTGATTAATTATGCAACCATGCAGCATATTGGGGAAATTTTATAAGTAATTTGAATAAGAATTCTCTATGGTCAAGGTATTGGGATGCGAGAAATGTAATTATAAGGAGTACCTATTAGATGAAGCAAAAGATTATGATAGGTGCCCATCATGCAAATCGCTAGTTATTGGCCAGGAACTAAATGAACTCCCAGTACAATTACAGGACATAATGAAGGTTGCAAATGAAAATTTCTCATATGGAAATATTAAGACCGATAATTATTCTGCATTATTTGAGGTAAGGGAACTTTTCAAAAAGCCAGAGGAGATTATTTCTTCCTTTGAAAAGATAAATTTTTATCCATTTATAAGAAAAGAAAATGGGAAGCTTTTTGTTGTGCTAAGGACTTCTCCACCAAAAAAAGATTTCACATATAGAAAGAACTTAATCTTATTTTTCTTAACAGTTATTTCAACTACAGTTGCCGGCTATTTCATGTCAGTGCCGCATGTTGATTACGGATTTATGAAAAATCCCTGGATAGGGGCTATCGCATTCTCTTTTTCGATAATGGTGATCCTAGGGACACATGAAATGGGCCATTACCTAGTTGCAAGAAGAAATGGCGTTGATGCGACACTCCCTTATTTCATACCGGCACCCTTTATTCTTGGTACAATGGGGGCTGTGATAAACATAAGATCGTTTATCCCAAGTAAGAATAGTGCTATTGAGTTGGGCCTTTCAGGCCCGCTTGCCGGCATACTTGTAGCGATACCAATAACTATAGTTGGAGTTATGATGTCGCCTATTGTCCCCATAACAATCTTTGGCGAGAGCTCAATGTTTTTGGGTGAGCCGCTTATCTTCAAGTTTATTGCTGAATCACTTGTAACTGTAACTGAGGGCAATTCCCTTTACTTACATCCTGTAGCTTTTGCTGGATGGGCTGGAATATTTGTAACTATGCTTAACTTAATACCTATGGGCCAGCTTGACGGCGGCCACATTGCAAGGGCGGTATTAGGGCCTATAAATCACAGGTATCTGTCATTTGTTGTTGCAGTCTCATTATTTGGCATAGGGATATTTACATGGGCTGGCTGGAGCTTATGGGGGATAATAGGAATTTATCTAGCATATAGGGGGCATCCTGGCTCAATGGATGAGATAACACCTATTGATAGAAAACATTGGATTATGGTTCTAGTTGCCATAATACTATTTGTGATATCTACGATGATTGTCCCTATAAAGTTAGGATAAAAAAGATTTAAATATACTTAATTAATTCAAGAGGCATGCTTAATAACATCCGTAAAAATAAATCATTTGTATCAATTGTTAACTTTATTGGGCGAATCTTTCGATTCCTGCCACCAAATGTCATAACAACAATTAGTTTAGTTGTTGTCTTCTTTTCAGGCTATTATTATTACCTCGGATTGCCATATATTGGCGCAATTATACTTGCCGTTTCAGGTTTTCTTGATCTAGTTGACGGCTCTGTAGCAAAGTATACTAAAAGAACGACTGTTCTTGGTGGCTTTTTAGACTCCACATTTGATAGGATCGGAGACGGGGTAGTGCTTCTTGGCATTGGCCTATCATATAACCTTACACTTTGCTTTGTAATTATGGTTGGAGCATATCTAATTAGCTATATGCGTGCCAAGGGAGAGGCTCTTGGGGTAAAAGTCATGGGGATGGGCATTGGGGAACGGGCAGAGAGAATACTGATAATATTTGTGTTTTCTTTCATCAATTTAGAGATAGGGCTCTATGTGCTGCTTGTTGTCGTCTATATTACAGTATTTACAAGGTTTTATTACATCTCAAAGGAGCTTAAAACTAAAACTTAGAAACCTTTTTATATTACCAGAATAAACTTTCCAATACGCGGGGGTTGCCGAGCATGGTTAAAGGCGATAGACTCAAGATCTATTCCCGCAGGGGTCCAGGGGTTCAAATCCCTTCCCCCGCACTTTTTACTAAAGCTAATGCGGTATTGTTTTATACGAGCCAAAGAACAAAATTATTATACAAGAGCTTAGGAATCATAACTAGCTTGTGTTCCTCAGTTTGGGGTTTGTTATATTGGTATAAGGTGAATTATTGGCTAAAGGAATAACTGATGCAGAAAAATTAAAGTTAATGTTAGACGATTATTCAAATCACTGTAATAAGTATTTGGAGTATTCAAAAACTGAGTTTCCTGAATTATTTCCCGGTCACAATTTATTAACAAGAGTCCTCTGGTCTTTACATTGTTCAAATGAAGATTGTCTTGAATCAATTAGTACTATTATTGGGAATGGAGACCTCCTCTCTTCAATTACAATTTGCAGAACAATGTTTGAGTCAGTTATCGATATGGGATTGTTATCTAAGAAAGATGAGAAAGAAGCTAACAAGTATCTCGGATTCGGTACTATAGATAGGTATAAAGTATTAATAAATAAACTAAAATTACCAAATCAAAAAGTAGATGAAAATACATTAAAAAATATGGAAGAAGAAATCAAAAAATATCTTTCAATTTATTATTCTGATAGATTAAGAAGAAATAAGTTTGTTATAAAGGAATTACCTCGAAATTGGTGTAACAAAGACATGCTGCAGAGAGTAAAAGAAGTTGATAAAAAATATTTTAAATCAGAAAAGAATGTATTTGAGAATTACTATTTGAATGTATATCGCGTAGGATCTTTTGCAGTTCATAGAAACTCTGCAGCATTTGATTTGTGTAATACTTTCGTAAAAAAGGAAAAGAAATTAATGTTCTTACTTAGAGAGGATACTTTCATCACTACCATGATTAATTCATTAAAATTGTTTCTAATTAGCCTATATATGTTAAATGAAAATTTGGATAAAGACAAAAAAATATTTGAATATGTTAATGCAGAATTAAAATCTGTAGATGAAAAATTCAACAAGTTTTATTCATAAATAAATGATATTAATCTTCTAACAAACTATATAAACAATTAGTTTTAATCTTTGACAATGAATAGAAAAATCTCTATTACACTTATTCTAGTTATTTTTATGATATTTAATTTGGTAACTAGTGCATCTTGTAGACCAGACGGGTATTCAAATGAAACTCAAACTTATTCTTCATTTCTAAGTGAATACTCTAGCTTTCTATCGGGTAATATAACTGTTGATACATATACATTTTTTGATAAAAGCATTGAAAATACTGATTTCAACATATGTGACATTACTAAGAAAATTATAGTAGAATTAGAAAGTAACGGCTATAATGTAGAAAATAAAGGGGGAGAATCCATTTTATATTTGATCGGAAATGATGCCAATAATTCAGATATTGATTCTTTATCAATATTTTATGACGGAACATTTTTGCTAATTTCTTTTAGGCTTAAATATCAAGAAATATATATAGACATCTCAAAAGAACCCACATTTATTGTTGTTCTCTCTAATCTTCAAAATCAATCGGATAATTTGATAGCAAAATTAATCAGTATAATAAATGACGAATATTCTAAAAATGGAAAAATATTAGTATCTCCCTATACAAAAAAAATAATCTACGGAAATAATTTATTTCTAAAAAAAAGAAATCCTATATCTTATGAGGACATATATATTTTCCCGTATCCTGATCTAGACAGATATGAAAATGAAAAAAAAACCATTGAAAATTTGTTAGAGAAATACGATGAAGATTATCCACTAGATAGAATAAAATACAAAGAGGGGGCATATAAGGATATACAATATAAATGTGCATATCTTGATAGAGGATATCTTCAGTATGACTATGATTTGATTCTAATTTCAAGTGTTAATAAAGGAAAATCAATACCATTTTTATATAATGAAAAATCTTATGAGATGTCTGATTTCTGGAAAGAATACGAATCTTTAATAGAACAACACAATAGCCTTAGTTCTATTGAAAACTACTATAACTCGATTACTGATGTTTCAGATAAATTATATTCTGAAGAAGAATCAAAAAACTACGGATTTATAATCCAGTATGGAAATTCCATAAATAAATTAACTGAGCAAGAGAATGAGTATAGAGACTTATTTAATCTCTTTTTTATGGAAAATCAGTTCCCAGACATAAGTATGGTTAAAGAAGATATTGTTAAAATACAAAAAATAAAAGAAATTCGTTTGGAAGCCGAAAAGATTAGAGCAAGAACTGAAAAAGAGCTGACTGAATCTGAGAATATTCCTGAAGAAAAAAAAGTACCTTTTTACAAAAACAATATAGTTGTACAATGGATTGGCATAGCCTTTGCAACGATTATCGGAATTATACTAATCTATTTGACCATAAAACAATTCAGAAGCTAGATTCTTGAAGTAATGAAGCATGGCTCTCTGAGAAAATTATCTATTCCTAAAAGTTTCTTTGACTATCTCTTCTTAAGAACTTCTGGATAACCTTAATTTACATATCCGTGTCAATTTAATTTTCCGCACTTTTTTCACCAGACTAACGCAAGTAATAAAAGCAAGTTATGAATATTTATAGTGATTGCTAACAATTATGGGGGGATAATATAACAGACGTTATAGATATAGGAAAAGATGCAGAAGAATTATTGGAATTTCTGTATGCTAAAAAATTAAAGGAAGGAAGTTTTGTCATAGATAGCCAGGAACTATCTCGTATTCTAAAATGGGACATTGGCAAAGTCAATAATGCCATCCACTATAATCTTGGAAAAAACATTATTGTATGTAAAGAAGTTAAAGGTGAGATCAAGGGATATCTAAATTATTACATTTCAGATATAACGCCCGAAGGAATAAAATGGGTGAAGTATACAAGAAAATTTGAGTGACATTGCTTTGCGGCCAATAAGCGTGACAGAAATGATTGAGAATATTAATTGGGAATCTGCAATAAATATCCGCCGCTCCATTCGAAGCTATGAAATGCGCGAAGTTGATGACGAATCAATGTCTAGTCTTAAGAGCTTCATATTAGATATGAAATTGCCTTTCAAGCATGATGTTACGATTAGTTTTTTCAGAGCTGATGCTAACAAAAGACTTTACACTGGCTTTGTGTCACCTCCAGATGGCATAGCATTTATAGCGGACACAGATATACCTTCAATCTCAACTGCTGGTTTCGTTGGCGAGATGGCAATCCTCTATGCAACAAGCCTAGGTCTTGCCACCTGCTGGTATGGCCATTATTCACTTGAAGAATTGGAAAGAATTTTACCACACCTTAAAGTAAATAATACCTTACCAAAACCAAAATGGGGCTATGGAAAGGGTGTAGTCCAAGGCAAACGTGCGATTTGTATATCCCCCTTAGGATACTGGAAAAAAGAAGGTCTGAGATTTACAGATAGGGTGACAGAGTCATTTATGAGTTACAAAAGAAAACCTGTCAGTGCTTTTTTAGAAAATGGAATAACTGAAGATTCACTCCCTCTAGATATTCTATATGCATTTGATCTTGCTAGGAAAGCCCCATCGGGCGCCAATAGCCAACACTGGCGCTTTAATGTTTCATCCGATTTTAAAACAATTTCAATATCAATGCCCATCGGTTATAGACACATCAAGTGGGAGCATCCAGATGTTGACATTGGGATATGTGCTTGCCATTTCTGGCTTGGCCTTATGATTAAGAATATAGAAAGCAAAGTTTCTGTAATCGAAGAACAAGGCAGAGCAGTCTGGCGATTTGAAATTTGATTTAAGATATTGATATTATTCTAAATATAAATTCATAATTAAAACAATTATTCCCATATATTTTGCGATTTATACAATTCAGATAAATATGTTTATAAATTATCCCGCAAGCGAATCAATATTGCAAAATATTCGTAATATGTACTGCTTGATTAGGTATTATCATGAACAAATTAGTAAATTCTAAAAATAAAGAAACTTCCGATCATACCTTAGACATATATAGAAATATTTTTGAAAATACTTTTGACGCCATTCTTTTGGTAGATAATGAATTCAGATACATTGATGCAAATCCAAGTGCATGTGTCCTTTTAGGATACAGCAAAGCAGAGTTAATGGATAAAAAAGTAGGAGACCTTACACCCAAAAGAAATATAGAAATGGGAAAAAAAATATGGGCGGACTTCTTAAGAAAAGGAAACCAAAAAGGAGAGTATATTCTCTTAAAAAAAGATCAAAAAGAGATAAATGTTGAATATCATTCTATTGCAAATATCCGCCCAAACGTACATCTCTTCATTATAAATGATGTTACTACAAAGAAGTTAGCGGAAAATACATTGAAAAATAAAGAGAACATCCTCCAGGGTATATTTGAATCTAGCCCCGTGGGCATCAATCTCATCCAGGATAGAAAATTTATTTGGAGTAACGACATGATGAGCCAAATTACTGGTTACTCCTTAAATGAAATAATTGGGAACAATACTAGATTTTTATATCTTTCAGATGAAGACTACGAAAAAGCAGGTTATGATTACAATAAGAAGTTTACCAAAGGTAAGGTAGCAGAAATCGATACTAGATGGAAAAGAAAGGATGGGATAATAATAGATATCCACAAAAAAATGAGTCTTTTAGACCCTAACGATTCTTCTAAAGGTTATATAACATCAGTAATGGACATAACAAAACGTAAACAAACAGAAGCAGAATTAATCTATACAAACAAACAACTTAAAGATATAATAGAATTTCTGCCTGATGCAACATTTATTGTTGATAAGGATAAAAAAATCCTGGCTTGGAATCGCTCTATGGAGAAAATGACAGGTATACCAAAAGAAGAAATTATTGGAAAGGATCACAAATATGCTGCCGTTCCATTTTATGGAAAACAAAGAGCTCACTTGCTTGATTTACTTTTTGAAGAAAATGCAGAGATTGGATCCAAATACAATTTTGTCAAGAAAAGAGGAAATTCTTTATATGTTGAAGTCTTCACTCCAGCCCTTTACAATAATAAAGGGGCATATATTTGGGCTATCGCATCACCACTCCTCGATCAAAAAGGAAATGTTGTCGGAGCAATTGAAGCCATTCGGGACATAACAGAGCAAAAAAGAGCGGAAGATTTGTTAAAGGAGAGCGAAGAAAAATATAGAGAATTAGCAAATTCTTTGCCGGAGATAATTTTTGAAACTGATGAAAAAGGAAATATAAAATTTGTAAACAGAAATGCACTTAGTATTACAGGCTACACAGCAGAGGACTTTGAAAAAGGATTGAATGCAATGCAATTATTGATCCCTGAAGAAAGAGATTTGGGAAGAGACAACATAAGGAAAATATTTGAAGGAAAAAAATCAAGCGGTTTTGAATATACCGCCTTACGAAAAGACGGTAGCACTTTTCCCATTATAATCCATTCTAGTGCTATTTTGCATAACAATAAACCTATTGGCTTACGAGGGATAATATTTGATATTTCTGAAAGGAAAGAGGCTGAGAAAAGGATAATGGAAAGTGAGAAAACATTGAGAAGTATATTAACGGCTGCCCCTGTAGGGATAAAACTAGTCCAAGATCGGCAAATAATTTGGTGCAATAACAGTATGATTGAAATGACAGGCTACTCTCTCGAAGAGTTAACTAATAAAAATTTAAGATTTTTATACCCCAATGAAGAAGAATATGATAAAGTCGGACATGTATTATATGACAAATGGTTTAACGAAGAGTATAGAGAAATTGAAACAACATGGAAAAAGAATAGTGGAGAATTAATAAACTGCCATATCAGGATTAGCCCCATTGATCCAACTGATTTTAATAAAGGCATGATAGAGGTTATTACAGATATTACAGAAAGTAAAAAAGCCCTAAAACAGCTTGATGAGAATCTAGAATATTTTGCCCACCTAATAGATCATATAAGAAATCCATTAACAATAATTTGTGGATTTGCACAGGTTGAAGTTAAAAATGAGGTTACTAAGCGTCGATTTTTAAAGCAAGTAGGTGCAATTGAGGAGATTATAAAACAACTGGATCAGGGCTGGATGGATACTGAAGAAACTAGAAAATTTTTGAAGAAGTATATGTAATACTAGAATATCTAAAAAGCATAGGGAAAAGGCGAGTAATTATTTTAGACGAATCCTCTGGGGAAAAAGAATCTCTTGATAAAAAGAGAGTAAAAGATTTTCTTCTCACAAATCTAAAAAGAAACTGTGAAGAGTTTGAACACCTTGTAGAAGAGTTAGATATTGAACAAGATCTGGAACTAAAAGAAAAAATTCTCAGTATCTCGAATAAATGTCATGAAATTTCTAACATGTCACTAAATATACTAAGTGAAGAAGTCGAAGAAGAAATTCTTGAGGAAATAGAAAATTGTGCCATGGGCCTTTATGAAATTAGAAACGGGATAAAGGCATGCGTAAAAAACAAAGATTTGGATTCAGAGATAGAGGATATATTCAATTTTTTTGGTGATTTGGGAGATATGATGGATAGAATGGAATTTATTGATTCTCTCGAATCAAAATCAGCTGATTTACAAAAAACACTTAGAATAGTAATAAAGAAAAAGATTAAAGAAAACAGAAAGATTTAATTTAATGATAGATCTTTAATATTATTTTGAAAGTTAATATGCGTTAATCTTATAAATAAACGATTTTTTGTTTTTTAATACTTTAGTTTAGGTGTTATTATGGATAAATTCAGAATTTTTCTTGTTATTTTTATTATATTTTGCTCTTTATTTTATGGGATACATTCAGTAAGCTCGGACAACGGTAAGTTTACCTTTGTCATTGAGGAGATTGGAAAAAATACTACAACTCAAGGTTATGGCAAACCTAAATATGTGGATGTAGAAGGTCAATTTGCAGTTATGAATTGGCACGAAAATCCTGGGGCCATATTTCTTTATAATATATCTGATCCAAAAATTCCAAAATATATAGGGCATGTTAGAGTAAACAATGGCCCAAATGCAGTAAGGATACGAAATGGATATGCTTATGCATCCCTTAACACAGGATATTTAGTTATTGCACAAATCAGCAATCAAACCATCAATGTTGTAGGATCAAAAGATTTTGGGAATCAGATGTTTAATATCGATGTAAATGAAGAAGGAACTATCGTTGCTATGGCCGGAACTTATAATTCTGATGGACTTGTTATTGTTGATATAAAAAATAAATCTAATCCAACGTTAATTAGTAAAACTCCCTTCTCTGCTGGAGGAGTAGATATTGAAGGTAGATATGCATTCATAACAAAGTACGATACTTCAGAATTAAGATGCTACGATATTTCAAATCCTTCGGTGCCTATCCTTATTAGCAGTATTAAAGTTGGGGAAATGCCAGTTCCTGTAAGAGTCTATGGTAAATATGCGTATGTTCAGGAATATAGCCTAAATAAAATGCATATAGTTGATATTTCTAATCCGGCAAATATGAAAATCGTTCTTTCTGATTTTGAAATACCTGGTGTTGTACCTAACGGTGGCGGCGTTGTAGTTGATACAAAAGGAAGTTTAATGTTTCTAGCTACCGGTTTGACTGGAAATGGAAAAGTAAACATCTATGACATTAATAATATTGGAACTCCCAAAATGATAGCACAGTATGCTTATCCAAACAATGAAATAATTAATATGATTGCAATAAACGAAACTAATATCTTTGTTCCAAATTATACTAATAAATCACTCTCGATTCTTACTAGGCCAATTGTGGCATCTCCTATCGAAAAAACTCTTCCTATGAGGGAAATTATGTCCATAATCAACTATCCCGGAAGACCTGTCGGTGCATTTATACATGATGTTAACATGTCTCGATAATTAATTAAATTATTTTTTATAACAAGATTACTTTCTCGTTAGTTCGACATTATTCTCAAAAATTAGTTTACCGGAGTTATAACTTTTATAATGGGCAATATAGCTAAATGCAAAAGGATTGGCCTCTGGATAATTTGGCGATATCCCAACATTTCCCTTCGAGAGCGTTAAGACATTGCTTCCAAGACGGCCAAAGAAGAATCTGCTTTTTGTTGTATGATCTCCTGTTGGATCTGCAGGTACCCACCCGTAAGGGGGCAAATAAAATTCAGCCCACATATGCCCCGCTGAGATATCAGGACTATAAAGATAACCATGAACTAATCTTGAAGGAATCCCTTGAGAACGACACATTGCAACAAAAAGGGTAGCAAACTCGGTGCAATCACCTTTTCTATTGTAAAAAGCGTATTTTGCACCCAACTCCTGCTCCTGTACCTCGTAAGTGATGTTTTTTACTACCCACCCATATATAAGATCCGCTTTTTTATAAGGATTAGTTTCATTTCCCACTACAGCTTTTGCCATTGAAACAATTGCAGGATCATCAGACTCAACCCTTTGACTTGGCTTTGTGTATTCTTTATACACGCTTGAAGAGAAATCATAAGGCTCTACTTTAGAAGAGTCTATTGGAGTTGTGAAAGGATTAGCTGTAAAAGATATATTTTGAATTATTGTGATGGTAGAATTAGTAGGTAGTGAATTATTAAAATCCCAGTAACAAATTTGTGTACACGCCTCTGGTGCCAAGATAATTTGATCAGGTTCCGGATTTATACGTATAACAGATACATTTTGCTGAGTCCCACAGTTTACTGGTAAGGCCATCCATAGCTGTGTTTCTCCTACTTCAGCATCAATATTTGTAATCTTTGTTGTTATAATCGCATTATATGACTGAGGGAGTTGATGCTCTAAGGGGCTATTTGGAATATTTACTAATCCAATATAATAGAAAATAGCAAGCAAGAGCATAGATCCAAGAAGAATTGAAGTTACGGTCTTGACTTTCTTTTTATTATTTTCATCTCTTTCAAGTTTTTGATAATAAGTTTCTGTGCCATCATCTGCCCCAATATTTGATTTATCAGTATTTGTATATGCCATTATGGGGGCGCCACATCTAGAACAATAAAATAGTCCTTTACTATTTTCATGACCGCATGAGGGGCATGGTATCTTCTCTTGTTCCAATGGATATGTACCACAATTTGGGCAATAATTCAAAGATGTGTCATATCCGCACATAGGGCATTTCATTTGGGCACCAGATATTCAGGTAATAATTTAATTTATAAATATGTTAGAATAATCAAAAAAGAATAATAAAAAATTTATAAGATTTTTTCCATCCAAACAATGTCAAAATATTTATCAAATTTTTTACCAACTTGTATAAATCTTCCACATTCTATAAATCCATTTTTTGCGTGAAAGTTAATACTTCCTTCATTTAATGACGAGATGCTTGCTAATATCTTAGTTATGTTCAGTTTTTTAGCTTCAGATTCTATTAGATCTAAAGTCTTTTTTCCAATTCCCTGGCCAGTTGCTTCTTCTTTAATAAAATAAGATATTTCAGCAGTTTCTCTAAATACTGAAAAAGGACTATAAGAATGTATAAATCCAAATCCTATTACTTCATTATTCTCAGATTTTATTACTACGGCAGGGTAGCCTTTTGTAATAATAAGAAACATGTCGTAAAATTCATAAGGAAGTTTATTATCAGGATATGCCGCAAATCCATTTTCAATATAATAGTTAAAAATATCTATTACGTCCTTTCTGTGATTTTCACCCATAGCTTCGAATTGTATTTCCATTATCTCACTAAAAATAAGATTTAGGGAGTTTATTTATAGATTTCTATTCTAATACCAATAAAGAATCTAAGAGCAAACACGTATTCTCTATTGATAAACGATAATTTTAAATATAATAAACAATATTGTAAATTAAGGAGGTAACTCTATGCAAGAAGCAATAACAAATAGCATAATTATTGCGATAGCTGTAGGTGTGATTGCACGTTATATGGCCCTTTTTTTCTATGTACTCCGTAATAAGAATTAATGTAGTTCTTTTCTCATTTAATATTATACCTAAAATTAATATTTATTAAAACTAACAATTTTTCTAAAAATATCTGAAAAATATATAATAGTAAGAAATTATATAAATGAAGGAGAAATTAGGATAGATAGTGTTAGGATGGAAAATGAAATCAAGAAAGAGCTTTTTGAAGTAATACAGTCAGTTGGCCCAGTTTCGGTAGTTGTGTTCTTATTTTTGTTTTTTATTTCAAAAAACGATATACCCAATTTTATAGTTGGTTTGATAATGGTAATACTTGGAATTGCACTTTTCCTTTTAGGCATAAATTTAGGATTTTTGCCGTTCGGTGAAGCAATTGGTTCCGAATTACCTATGAGGGGCTCTTTGAGTTTTTTATTGATATTTTCATTTATAATCGGTTTCATCACTACTATAGCGGAACCTGATGTCAGAGTACTTTCAACTCAAGTTGACTATGTATCGGGTGGTGCCATACCCCAATTATTATTAGTGTTATCAATTAGTTTTGGAATCGGAATATTTGTATCATTAGCTATGCTAAGAATAGTTTATGACATAAGGTATCCTTATCTTTTTATACCGGGATATATAATCATAATAATCTTATCTCTTTTTACCCCTCAATCATTTGTGGCCATAGCTTTTGATGCAGGTGGTGTTACCACAGGCCCTGTTACTGTCCCCATAATTCTCTCTCTAGGTATAGGGGTAAGTTCTGTATTGGGTGGAAAATCAGCACTTTCAGATGGATTTGGTTTGATCGGTCTTGCTTCTATGGGGCCAGTGATAAGTGTAATGTTGTTGGGGGTACTGTACTCTTGAGTTTTGTTGTTGGAGAACTTCTCAAAACGATATATGAAGTGATTCTTTTATTACTACCTTTATCGATATTTTTCATGATTTTTCAGAAATTCTTTCTTCATCTGCCAAGAGAATATATTAAAAATCTTGTTAAAGGCATTTTCCTTACATTTATGGGAATGGTATTATTTTTTGAAGGTGTTGAAATAGGATTCCTTCCTGCAGGAAAGATTATAGGCGAGTATTTTGGTGGCCTTGAGTATAATTGGATTTTGATACCTTTAGGGTTCTTGATGGGATTTTTAACTACCTATGCAGAGCCCGCAGTTATGATCTTGTGCAATCAAATTGAAAAATTCTCAAATGGTTCAATTCGTGGAAATGTAGTAAAATACATATTGTCTTTTAGCGTTGCTTTTTTTGTTTCTGTTGGTATGGCTAAATTAGTATATGGCATAAATCTTCTAATTATAATTATTTTAGGCTACTCAGTTGTTCTTTTACTAACTGTATTCTCGGAGAAAGAATACATTGCAATCGCTTTTGATTCAGGAGGAGTAGTTACTGGTCCAATGGCAGTAACTTTTTTGATGGCTATGGCTTTAGGCGCTGCATCCGCTTTAGAGGGTAGAAATCCTTTAATTGATGGATTTGGACTTATTTCCCTGATAGCTTTAGCCCCAATCATTCCGGTAATGGCATTCGGACTAATAATTCGTTATAAAGGAGGTTAAAAAATGGAGGATGAACATAAAGGGTGCGACCTTATAGTGACTATAGTCAAAAAAGGATTTTCAGAACAGATAATTCAAGCTTCAATTAAAGCAGGTGCTAAGGGCGGAACAGTAATTTTCGGAAGAGGTACTGGGATTCATGAACAACAAAAGATATTTGGCATTCCAATAGAACCTGAAAAAGAGATAATACTAACAGTAGTAAGTAAACAGCAGACTAATATTGTGCTTCAAGCAATCAAAGAATCAGGTGAATTGGACAAGCCAGGCATGGGTATCGGATTTGTTATATCTCTGGATAGGGTAATTGGAATGTGCCATTTGCTCTCTGATGGAACCATGATATGTAAATATTGAAATAATCTAATAGATTCAAATATATAGATAAAGAGTATTGAATTTTATTAAAAATAAAATTTAATTTCTTTTAAGAAAATAAAAATAAAATTACATTTTATAAGGGAACACTTCTTTGACATCTATTAATACTGCATAATTTGCTGGAGGCAGATGTGGCATCTTCTCCTTCAATACTTTGGATATATTTTCAAATACGGGGCCTGTATTCATTAAAGTTGCCTTCCCCTTTATCTGTACACCCTTGTTTGTTTCCTTATCAAGCACATATAAAGAGACATTAGGATTACTCTTCAGGTTTGATATTGTATGGGGCGAGGCAATTTCTGCAAAGACTAATCTACCCTTATCTATTACTGAGATACTTCCCTTAGGGGATACATTTGGAATCCCATCTGTAGTTGATGTCGAAACGAAAGCTAAATGCTGTTGTTGAATCAAATCTATTACATTTTGTGGCATTTCCATATAATCACCACCCTTAAATTGTTAAACTTGTTTTTATAATTAATGCTATTTCATATTATGTATTGCCTCTCTGTCAAAATCAATGTCTTTCCATTTGACAAATATTTATTAGTATAATAATAAATACTTTAGTATGGTAAAAACTCCAAATCCAAGTATGCAATCATCCAAAGTCACTGAACGTATTTACGCAAAAGCAT
>CAZVXE010000041.1:0-14414 GCA_964630765.1 uncultured Thermococci archaeon
CTTAGAAAAACAAAAAAACTTCTTGAATTTACGAATAATATTAAAGTTGTTTCTTCAGAGTTTCATAAAGATTTTGATAATCTAAATATCAAAAAAATTAAAATGGAAATAAATGAAGAGAATTTTCCTACACTAATTAGTGAAGATATCGGCTTTGTTATACTATCATTAAATAATAAGGAACTTAACAGAAAACTATGCAACATTTGCAAAAAAAATAGAATAATGGTAAATGTAGTTGATGATAAAGGACTGTCGGATATAATCTTCCCAGCTGTTATAGAAAAGGAAAATCTACTAGTTGCAATATCTACCAAAGGAGAATGTCCATACTATTCCAAAAAACTTAAAGAAGAAATAGCGGAATTTATCGATAGAAAAGATAAAGAAGCAAAAATATTGATTAATGCTAGAAAGAAAGGGGATGCCCTTGATGACACTTATAAAAAAATTAAAAGAGGATTGTGAATGTTCCTACTAAATTTTATGATTACCTACCAAAACGCCCCAGTATATGTGAGGGAAAAATTTTCCTTTTCTAAAAAACATAGAAATGAACTCATGAGACAAATATGTTGTGAAACTGGTGTAAAAGGATGTGTAATACTAAATACCTGCAACAGAACAGAGATATATTGTGTAGCAGACAGGGGCGAATCTATAGAGGGCATTATCCTTCTTTTGAAGGATATCAGTCCAGATGTTGAGAATTATTTAGAGGTGTCTAGTGGGAATGAAGCTATAAGACATTTGTTTAGAGTTGCTTCAGGTTTAGAATCACTAATTATTGGCGAAAATCAGATTTTATCCCAAGTTAAAAATAATTATTTTGAATGTAAAAGCGAATGCTCAACAGATTCATTATTGGACATTATATTTAACCAGGCAATAAGAGTTGGAAAACTTGTAAGAACAAATACTGATATTTCTAAAGGTGGGGTTTCAGTTGGAAGCGCGGCAGTCAAACTTGCCGAAAATATATTTGGTTCTTTAGTTGATAAAAAAATATTGATTGTTGGTGCAGGAGAAATGAGTTGTCTTATTGCTAAGTCACTCTCTTCAAAAGGCGTTGATGGTGTTTATGTTTCTAATAGAAACTATGAGACGGCAAAAAATATAGCAGAAACTATAGGAGGTCAAGCACTAAAATTTGATTATTTGATGGATCATATTAAAGTTTCAGACCTTGTTATAACTGCAACTTCTGCCCCCCATACAATAATCCATGCGAATGAAATTAAAGAAATAGTAAAGGAACGAAATAAAGACTTAGTGATTATAGACATTGCAATACCAAAAGACGTTGAGGACTCTGTTGGGGAAATTGAAAGTGTCCATCTTTACAATATTGACTCGCTATCGGAAATCGCTAAAGAGAATATGGAAATAAGAAGGGAAGAAGCTGAAAAAGCATCATTAATAGTCGAACAAGAATTAAAAAAACTTGAAACTAATCTTAAAGGAATGTTTGTAGAGCCTTATATAGCGGATGTTTGGGTAAAAGCTGAAGATATAAGAAAAACAGAATTAGATAGAGCTTTAAGAATGCTTAATCTTGATAATGAAAAAGATATAATGATTTTAGAGGATTTGACAAAGGCCATAGTTTCTAAGGTTTTGCATAAACCAGTCAGAGATTTAAGAGAAAAAGTATACAATAACTTGGAGGCGGTAGAATCTTTCCAGAAGTTAGATTGAGAAGACTAAGAAAAAATGAAAGACTTAGAGCTTTGCTTAGGGAGCATGATGTGACTCCAAATGACCTAATTTATCCTATTTTTGTACATGAAAAAAATAAGATAGAAGAGATACCTTCTATGCCAGGCCAATATAGATACCCAGTCTCTGATTTAAAGAAAATTACAAAAAAAGCGGAAGATCTTGGCATACCAGGAATTTTACTTTTTGGCATGCCTGAAATAAAAGATGAAGTTGGTAGTGAAGCATATAGTGATAAAGGAATTGTTCAAAAGGCAATTAGAGATATAAAAGATAATACTGACCTTCTTGTGATTACAGATATTTGTCTTTGTCAATATACTTCACATGGTCACTGTGGATTAGTAAGTGATGGGATAATAAAAAATGATGACACATTGAGATTATTGGCTAAAACGGCTTTGTCCCATGCAAAGGCAGGTGCAGATATAGTAGCCCCGTCTGACATGATGGATGGAAGAGTTCTTGCAATAAGAACTGAATTGGACAATAACTCTTTCGAAGAAATTCTGATTATGTCTTATGCTGCAAAATTTTTATCATCTTTTTATGGCCCTTTCAGAGAAGCAGCTCATTCTGCGCCAGTTTTTGGAGATAGGAGAACTTACCAAATGGAACCGGGAAATATCTTAGAAGCTTTAAGAGAAGTTGAACTTGACATTAAGGAAGGTGCTGATATCGTTATGGTTAAACCTGCCTTACCTTACCTAGATGTCATATTTAGGGTTAAGGAGAAATTTGGACTGCCAACAGCAGCATATAATGTCAGTGGCGAATATTCCATGGTAAAAGCGGCATCAAAGATGGGCTGGATTGATGAAAAAAAAGTAATGGAAGAGATGCTCCTATCTATAAAGCGTGCTGGAGCCGACTTTATTATATCGTACTTTGCATTGGAGTACGCATCCAGATGAATAGCTTCGACATATATAAAAAATTAAGAGAGTATTTTGGAGGAGTAGGCAGCTGGTGGCCAAAAGATAGACCTTTTGAAGTTATTATTGGTGCCATACTTACCCAACAATCAACTTGGACCAATGTTGAAAAGGCTTTGAGCAATCTAAAAGAAGCAAATGTTCTAACCCCAAAGGACATAGTAGAATTACCTCTTGACGATTTAAAGCAAATAATTAAACCAAGCGGTTTCTTTAATCAAAAAGCGGAAAGATTGAGAAAAATATCTGAATATCTTTTAGTTACCTATGGTGGAGAACTTGAATTATTATTTTCCAAAGATAAAAAAATTCTACGCAAAGAGCTATTAGAATTAAATGGTATTGGTGACGAAACTGCCGATAGTATTATTTTATATGCCGCAGAAAAAACTGAATTTGTCGTTGATGCTTATACAAAGAGAATTTATTCAAGATTAAAAATTGTTGAAGAAAAAATTAGATATGATGATTTAAAAAAATACATAATAAATGAAATACCAGAAGACCTACTGATATATCAAGAGTTTCATGGACTTATAATCCTACTAGGAAAAAACATATGCAAGAAAAATCCAAATTGTAAAGAGTGCCCACTTAGTTCAGGATGTAATTATACAATTAATCAAAAGATACATTAATCGCTCTTATTAGCTTTTTTAAAAATACTCTTAGCACTTTCAGAATATCTTTTTGCCTCGTCAGTTCTTCCTTGTGATTCATACATCTCAGCAAGATTTAACATTGCCATTGCTACATCAGGATTATTAGTGCCAAATACTTTTTCTAAAATTATAAGCCCTTTCTTAAAATAGAATTCTGCTTCTTCGTATTGCTCTCTTGCCCTATATAATCCTGCTAGATTATTTAAAAAAGTCACAAGCGAAGGATGGAATTCGCCTAAAGTTTTCTGAGATATTTGAAATGCTTCTTTAAAGTAGAGCTCTGCTTCGTCATATTGTCCTATGCCCTCTTTGACCAAAGCTATATTATTAAATGTCATTGCATTGTAGTGATGATTCTTACCATAACTCTTTTCATCAATTTTCAGAACTTCTCTGTAAAGATTCTCAGCTTCCCCATAATTTCCTTCAAGATAATAAATTCCAGCAATATTATTTATTGCTGTGGCAATGTCGGGGTGATCTGGACCACTAGCACTTCTCCATATTTCAAATGCCCTCTTATACAGATTTAATGCTTCAGTATATTGTCCCTTTATTTTATGTATTTCAGCCAAATTATTCAAAGCTGACCCAATATCGGGACTCTTAGAATCTTTATTATGCTCAAAAATTTCTATTGCTTTCCTATAAAGGGTCTCAGCTTCAGCAAATCTCTTCTCTAAGCGATAAAGATCTGCCAGATTATTATAACTTGTAGCAATTTCAAGGTGATTTTGACCCAAAGCTTTTTGTTTAATCTCTAAAGATCTTTTATATAGTGGTTCAGCCTCTTTGTATTTACCTCTTGATACATAAATACCCGCAAGATTATTCAAAGAGGTGGCAACGTCAGGGTCATCGGGACCTAAATTATTTTCCCATATCTCTAACGCATTTACGGAAAGAGATTCCGCTTCTTCAAACTTTCCCTGGGCATCGTAAACCAACGAGAGATTGTTCATGGAAATAGCAACTTTGGTACTATCTTTTCCATATACTTTTTTTGCAATATCAATAGATAGTTTTGCAAGCTCTGCCGCTTCATTGTACTTTCCTTCTCGATAAGTATTTATTGCCTTATAGGTAGTATTATCCCAAAGTACGTCAAAGGCTTTTTCCTGATTCTTAGAAACCACATTATTACCCCAATTAGTCTAATAAATAAGCTAAATAGACTTATATTTCTCTATTATCTCTTTTAACTCATTAAATCTTACAGGTTTTCTCAAAACTTCTTTTGCTCCGGCTTCTAAAGCTTTGGTACCTATAGTAGAGCCATAAGCTGTTATGGCGATTATCTTTGCCTTTGGATCAAATTGAATGATCTCCTTAGTCGCATCTATGCCACTTTTTTTTGGAAGTTTTAAATCCATAAGAACTACGTCAGGTTTATGCTCTTTGTAAAGGGCAACGGCTGCTTCTCCATCTGAAGCCGTGAACAAATTATCCCCCTCCAAAAATTCCTGATAAAATTCTGATAAATCTTTATAATCCTCTACTATTAAGATTTTAGACATAAAATCACTCTATTATATAAATATCTAGTTTCCTTATGTATTTATCGTATAAAAACTTTATGATGAAAAACGATAGACTTTTAATTGATACTAATTTAACCCAATTGAAACTTATCTTTCAACAAAACCTTTAAAAGTCACAGAAAGTAAGATAAGTAACACAAAATATAAATAAAGTAACACGAAATACTGAGGTGTGATAAATGAAAGGCGCAATATTAGTTGGACATGGTAGTAGGCTCAGTTACAACAAAGAGCTTCTAACAAAATTATCGGAAATTTTTAAAGATTATTTTGATGGGGGGATAATAGAGATTGGATTCATGGAAATGAATACCCCAAAGATAATGGATGCCGTAAAAAGTGCTGTTAAGAAGGGTGCAGATGAATTGTATATAATTCCAGTATTCTTGGCAAAAGGCGTTCATACGACGGAAGATATTCCAAATGAAGTTGGTGGCTTCCAAAATGGGAAGAGTACAATTGACGTAGATGGAAAAAAAGTAAAACTAATTTACTGCGAACCTATTGGTCCTGACAGAAGAATTGCTGAGATTCTTTGGGATAGAGTAAAGGAAAAATATTAATGAAAAAGTTCATCGTACTTGATATAAATCATGGCGGAGATTACCTAGCATCTATCCTAAAGGATCGGGGCTTTGAAGTAATTGTCTATGACATATACCAAACCAATGGTGAAAAAAGGCAAGAGATCAATAAAAAAAATATTCAAGTAATTGATTCTATAGAAAAAGATTACAAAGATTACACCGTTGTACACCCTGTCCATTGCCCCGACAATTTTCTTTCTTCTTTTTCAAATAATAAGAAATTAAGCCATCATGAACTAGTAAAATATCTATTTAATGGTAAAAATAACGTAATTGAAATCACAGGGTCAAAGGGTAAAACAACAACAGCCCATATTTTGGCCTACCTTCTCTCATTTGAAGACGAAGTTTTCCTTAACTCCTCAAGGGGGTTTGAGACTTTTCTAAAAGGTAAAACCAAAGTAATAGACGAAAATAATTCAATATCTCCCGGATACACAGCTAAAATATTGTCAGAGCATAATAAAATTCCCCAAGTACTTGAGGAAAGCCTGGGCATATGTGGAATCGGCAATATTTCAATTCTAACAAGTACAAATCCAGTCTATAGCATAAAAGGTGGAAATGGTAGTTCATTAGAAGCAAAAAAGCAACTCTTCAAATTATCAGAGGGCAAAATTATAATTGATGGAAAAGATAAGATTGCAAATGATTTGGCAGATGAATATGGAAAAGAAGTAATTCGAATATGGGAAGATGTAAGGATTGAACTGCCCGATTATTTACAAATTGGTAATGATGTTCATTCTAACATTTATTTTAAAGATTTAGAATTGCAATCTAAATTCAATGGAAAATATCTTCTAGCTGGGTATGTGAACCCTATATTATTTAGTGCTATGGCTTTAAAAATATTAAATAAAGACCTAGAAAAAATGTCAGAATATTTAACCATGTTTAACGGCGTGGCAAATAGATTATCTGTTATAAATCAAAATGGTTATACTAAAATTATTGATAAATCTGGAGGCTTTTCAGAAGACAGCTTAAGATATTTATTATCTCTTTTGAAAATGAACTATGATATGTTCTACAAAAACATTAATTTATTGATTGATTTAAATAACGTATCACATTGCCAAAAAATAGACATTTACGCTTTAGATAGTGTGATTGGAGAATTTGGCAATCTAGTAGACAATGCATTTTTATTAGGCAATCATGATTTTGAAAGATTTAAATACCTAAAAAATAGCACTGAACTTAATATAAAAACGGGGGATCTTTTAATAGAATGTGGTAAGTGATAACATGAATATTTTAACTCCAAGACCCAATCCAATAGTTGCTGCCTTGTACACATTAAGAGATCTTGATGTGGATGTTGCAGTGTTACATGGGCCTTCTGGATGTGGATTCCGAGCAGCTAGATTGCTAGAAGAAGATGGAATGAAAGTAGTTACTACTTCAATGTCAGAAGAAGATTTAATTTTCGGCGCTAGTGATAAACTAATTGAAGTATTAAATGAAGTTGATGTGCTTTTTTCACCCAAGACTATAGGTGTTGTTGGGTCATGTGTTAGCATGATAATTGGTGAAAATGTGAAAAAGGCTATAATCGATTCCGGTTTAAAAGATAAAGCCTTCTTTGTAGAAATCCATGGCTGCATGGGGGCAAATACAAGAGGGGCTATCGAAACTTTGAAGGCTGCAATGGAGTTTGGCCTTATAGATGAAAATGAGTTTAAAAGACAGGAAAAGATGCTTCTTTTGGCAACTGAAGTTGAGTCAAATAGTGGCATGGCAAAATCAAAATACACTAGACCTTCAAGAGGAACTGAACTTAAGACAGTTGCTGAGCACATAGTTAATCTACTAAAGAATAACAAAAAAATAGCTGTAATTCTAAATGCAAAGAAGGAAACTACATATCTTTTTGCGGATATACCTCTAGCAATTAATTTAGCTTCAAAGAAACTTGGAGGGTCTGTGATAAATGTTGGTAATCTTTCTACAGATGTGGGCCTCTTAAGAATCAAGAGGTACGCAGAAGATATAAAAAATAATTTTGAGTCTAATGGAATTACAATTGATTATATTTCTGGTGGAATGGACGAGTATCCAATAGCAGGCAAAAACGCAATCGAGTACCTCAAAGACAAAAATTTTGATCTTCTCGTTGCAGTTGGTATACCCCAAGCTTTACCCACCATAGATAAAGAATCAATAGCAGTTACAAATGGCCCGAGAGAAGTACATCCCCTTGAAGATAGGGGCTACAAATACGTAACAGTTGAAATAGCTTCACACTCAACTGTGATGGGTACGAGAGAAATTGTTCTTAGTGAACTTGGTGAAGCAATAAGAGATGCTGCAGGGATCCAATGAAACAAATTGCAATATATGGAAAAGGGGGAATAGGAAAATCCTCAATATCGTCAAACCTTTCAGTGAATTTAGCTTCTGAAGGATTTGAAGTCTTACTTATTGGTTGTGATCCAAAGAGTGATAGCACCATTAATCTCTTTGGCGGTAGAAGAATAGATACAGTCTTGGATTTATACAAGAAAGGCATTACCGATCCAGATAAATTAATTTTTGAAGGATATAATGGTGTAAAAGGTGTCGAGGTAGGTGGGCCTGCTGCAGGAGTAGGGTGTGCAGGCAGAGGAATTCTTGTTGCATTGAAAACTCTGAACAAAGATTATTACCTCGAAAAAGGTTTTGATATAATAATATATGATGTTCCAGGGGATGTTGTATGTGGTGGATTTGCTGGTCCTGCTAGAGAAGGATATGCAGATGAAATTTACATAGTTACTAGTGGGGAATATCTTTCAGTCTATGCTGCAAACAATATTGCAAAAGGTCTATTTAACCTCAAAGTGAAGATGGGCGGGATAATAGGAAATATGAGGGGCATACCAAACGAAGAAGAAAAAATAAAATCATATGCTGAAGAAATAGACTCACAGTTAATTAATGCAGTTGAAAGAAATCCCAAAATATATGAAAGTGAAATTGAGGGTAAAACTGTACTTGAGAAATATCCTGATGATCCTCTAAATTTAAAATTCAAAGATATTGGAAATAAAATAATTAAAAATAAAGAAGCCAAAGTTCCGAATCCCACAACAGATGAGAAGATAAGATCAATAATTGGAGGGCTCTATTGAAGATACCTAGAGTTGTAATTTCCGGAACTGCTTCTGGTGTTGGTAAGACTTCAATTTCTTGTGGGATAATGAAAGCACTATCCAAGGAAAAAAAAGTTGCCCCTTTCAAAGTAGGGCCAGATTTTATTGACCCAATATACCATAGATTTGCCACTGGGAACTTCTCTAGAAATCTTGATACTTTTTTTATGGAAAAAGATGCGCTAATTGAGAATTTTACAAGAGGTGCAGATAAGAAAGATATAGCAATTATAGAAGGTGTGAGAGGCTTATATGAAGGTATTGATCCTGTTGAAGAAGTAGGTTCAACTTCACATGTTTCAAAAATTTTAGATTCCCCGGTAATTCTAGTGATGAATACCCGTTCATTGACAAAAAGTGCAGCTGCGTATATTAAAGGATTTCAAGCCCTAGATCCAAATGTCAAAATAAGAGGAGTTATCTTAAATCAGGTTAGAGATGATGTCCACTATCAAAAATTAAAAAAGGCGATAGAAGCTTTTACAGACGTTGAGATTGTAGGCAGTATTGAGAGAGGTGCGATATCATTGAGCTCCAGGCACCTCGGACTTGTACCTTTAATTGAAAGAGACGATAGAGAAGAAGTTATGGAAGATCTAGGAAAAGAGATTGAAAATTCCCTTGACATTGATAAAATAAAAGATATAGCCGATGAAGCAGAAGACTTAGAGAAAAAAGAAGGATTTTTATTTAAGGTTAATCCAGAATTAAAGAATAAAAAAACGACTGTCGGCATACCATTCGACAAGGCTTTCAGCTTTTACTACAGAGAGAACATAGAGGCCCTAGAAGAAAATGGCGCTAAAATAAGATATTTCAAGCCTACTGAAGCAGAAGATTTGCCCGAAGCGGACTGTTATTACATTGGCGGAGGTTATCCTGAGATATATCCGGATAGTATATCAAAAAATCAAGATTTTTTAAAGGGCTTGAAATCGGCTTTTGAAGAATCTAAACCGATATATGGCGAATGTGGAGGGCTAATGATACTTTCCAAATACATAGAAGTGGAAAATAAAAGATATCCTATGGCAGGAATATTTGATCAAGGAACATTGATGAAAAAAAGTAAACAAGGTTTAAGTTATGTTATTGCAAAGCCCACTGAAAAGCATTTCTTCTTAAAGGATATCGTAAAGGGTCACGAATTCCATTATTCCAAAATGGAGCCGTTGCCTCACAAACAGAATTTTGCCTACAAGATTCTAAGAGGTAAAGGAATAAATAATGGTATGGACGGATTAATAAAAAATAAATGTATTGGTTCCTATTTGCATGTTCATGTTGGCGGTGCCCCTTTGTGGGCCTCTTCATTTTTAGAAAGTGTTTATCGATAAATCACATTTCAAAACCAGGGGGCATCATAGGCATTTTTCCCTTCATGCCTCTGAGTTGTCTTTTGTTCATGCCTTTCAAGAACTTCTTAATCATTGCATACTGATTTAACAGCTCTTTTACCTCGCCCTGATTTGCACCAGATCCTCTTGAAATTCTTCGTATGCGCTCATGATTAATTATCTTGGGATTTTTCTTTTCTTGCATAGTCATTGAATCCATTATTATTCTAAACTTTGTAAGTTTCTCTTCCCCAACTTCGACCATGTCAGTTGGAAGATTTGCCCCCATTCCAGGTATCATAGAAAGTACCTGCTTCAATGGACCCATTTTGCTTACCATTTCGAGCTGGCCATACATATCAAAGAGATCAAACTTCCCCGCAAGTATTTTATCCTTGTCAAGCTTTGAGTAATCTTCTGCTTCAGAGGCTTCTTTAACTTTCTCTAAAAGAGTTTCAAGATCTCCAAGACCCAATAAACGTGAAACGAACCTCTTTGGATCGAAAGGTTCTATAGAATCAATTCTTTCCCCTGTTCCTATAAATTTAATAGGTGCACCTGTAGCAGCTGCTGCAGACAGCGCCCCTCCACCTTTTGCCGAACCATCTAGCTTTGTTACTATTATAGAACCTACTGTTGTTGCATTTGCAAACCCTTCGGCTTGGACAAAAGCTTGTTGGCCAATTGTACCATCAATAACAAGTGTTACTTCGTCAGGATTTATTGTATTGGAGATTTCAGTCATCTCGTCTATTAATCCTTTTTCTTCTCTGTGCCTTCCGGCTGTATCAACAATAATTATGTCCGAAGTCTTTTCCTTAAAGAATTTTACTCCTTCTCTTGCTAGTTTGATACTGTCCTTTTCCTTTGGATCGCCAAATACAGGTATGTTATTCTCGGCGCAGAACTGTTTTAACTGCTCAAATGCTCCGGGCCTCCACGTGTCTGCTCCGACAACGCCCACCCTAAATCCTCGTTTTTGATAGAATCTAGCAAGTTTTCCGGTAGTTGTAGTCTTTCCGCTCCCCTGAATACCTATCATCAGAACTACTTTGCCTTTTTTATCAGGAAGATGCTCCTTTTTGGTATCAGAGCCCATAAATCTTGATAGCTCTTCATAAACTATCTTTATTATGTGCTCCTTTCTTGATACACCCTTTGGTAATTTTTCTTCCATTGCCCTAGATTCGATGTTCTTTGATAATTCAAAGACCAGCTTAACATTAACATCGGAAAGTAAAAGTGCCTTTTGAATGTCCTTCACAAGCTCTTTTATAAGGGATTCGTCAACTACCCCTGCTTTTGTCAATTTTCTCAATGCACCGCTTAATGCGCCTGAAAGGGAGTCTAAGACCATACAAACACCTAACTTTAGACATTATTTGACTTATAAAAAACTAATGGTCAATTTTCTTTTTTAAAGTAATGACAAACGTCCTGCCAATAGGTTCTCTTTCAATTAATTCCTTCTTTTCAAGATTTGTGAGAATCTTAGTTATTTTAGCCTTTGAAAATCCCGTTACACTCGATAATTTCTTCTGTTTTAACTTTCCGCCTTCGTTTCTTATTATTTCACATATAGTCATTTCGTCCTCTGAAAGAAGGGAAGGAGGAATCTTGACTTCCACATCTCTGTTTTTTGAAGATCTATAAAAGATAAGTATTGCCACAGAAATTAATAGTATTAGAACAACTGCCAATGAGGCCAAAATATTTGTACCGAATCCATTATTCGATACAAGTGAATTGTACTTAATTTTAAACATCATCGGGGTTGAAGGAGATTTCATCTCCCATAAAACAATAATTCTTTTTCCATCGCTTTGCAGATATGTGGATTCTGGGATAATTGCAGATATATCTTCATTATTAATGCCGTAAGCAGGTGGAAGTTTTATCCTAAAAATAAGATTCTTGACATTTGGGTAAACTAGTTCCTTCACATATACAAAATCTTTTTTCTTTACTTCAACAGCATCTGAAATAGTATAGCTAATCCTTATGCTGTTTAGTTCATTTGCAGCCAATCTTATCGCCTGATTTATAGGTGGATTAATTTTTTCATCGTTGTATATAATTTCCAGATTTTTGTAGCCATTTGGCAGATATAGATTGAAATCAATTTCATCTTTTGGGTATAGAATAATATCAATCGATTCTTTCAATGAATGATCTTCCATTATTTCAACGTCTATTTTGAGGTAAGTAATCTCAAGTTGATTGTCGGCGAGTATAGGTGAAAAAGATGAAGGCAGTATCAAAAAAAGGAATATTAGAGCTATTAAAGGATACCTAAAGGATTTTTTCAATTCTTTTGCCATAATACAACCCAATACTAAAAAGATACCTTGAATCTTTATATAATTTTTAGGATTAATCAAAATATAAGATTTTTTGGGCCGGAATTATATATAAGGTTTTAGATAAATAATGTTTATTATAATGGAATAGATACTTTAAGTCAGTACCCAAAAAAGAAAAAAAATAAATTTTACCTTATCATAATTAAAATATTGGAAATTAAGGAGAGTAACAGTTGTAGAACCGGCCACAATAAAGTTATTTAAAGATGTAAACGATTTTCATGGGAACTTCATTTAACAAAAATTATCATTTAAGTTAGGCCGGTTCTTTATTGGTGATTCATTCACCTTAGAGCGCGATCATTGTTGAAGTCATTTGGACCCCATCAATGTTCCTAATTTTTTCGGTAAGGAACGGGTCAAGGTCTTTCAACTGCTCCACATTTACTTTGACAACGATGTCATATTCTCCGTATACTATATACGCTTCTTCAACTTCCTTCATACTTTTTAGACTTTCAAGAATCTTCTTTTCTTTTCCTGCATCGCCCACGATGAGGGCAAAAGCGACAACCATTATATCACCCATTATATTATTAATTTTAGATATTTAAAACTTTTTATGAATTGTCTAGAAGTGGTATAAGATATCTTGAATTAATTTAATGAAATTTACAGGCCCAATGCTATATGGGTTCTCTTTTTCAAAATATTATTTGACTCAGTTTCTTATATAATTTGTGCCAAATAGTTTTAAACTAATTATTTAGATATCGTTCATGAAAATAATGGCCGCTCTACTACTTCTATGTATAATAGCCGTTTCTCCTATTTCTGGTGAACTTACCTCACTCATACTCCCATTAAACGATAGCGATATCCCCAAGGAGATAAAGCCCCTGCTAAAAGAAGGCTACAGAATCAATTTTCAGGGTTATGAAGAAAATCTCATTGAGTTTATATGCTATGATGAAGATTCAGCTTCATTGCTTCTAAATGAATTCTTAAACTCAAGGGGAGGATATAAAATCCAAGAATATGCTATCTTTTCTTACAAAGGCATCGATGGCTATTCGTTCACTTCTACTTGGGGAAAAGGATATGTCCTAAAAGAAAAAAATAAAGTATATGTTTTCAATTCCCCCTCTGAGAACATGTCTAATCTTAAGATTCTCTTAGAAACTAAGTTTGGGAAAGCCATTCCTTATCATTATCTAGCTTTGTTATTGATACCAATAGGATTAATCTTCTACAAACTTATAAAATAATCTTTTCAATATTTTCGGCGATTTCTTTTACTTCATCGTTTTTCATGCCATAAAGCTTGATAGTCTCGATTACAAAACCTTTCTCTTTTGTTCTATCATATCTTGGGCATTTAGTAAAAAGGGATTTTCCAGTTTTTGGCCTTATTTTTTTATTAAGAAGTTCAAGAGCTTTAGCCGGATTCTCATCCCTCACGAATACCGATATAGATTTAGGCTCTTTGTACGGTATCTCAAGCGATGATTTTTGGAATATCTGTGCCATATTTCTTAAGGTATTTAATTTCTCTTGTGAGTTTTCAATCTCATCGTTAAGCTTAATATAATAGCTATCAGGGAGTTTTGAAAATGACAATATTTTTTCTGACTCTTCTAGATTAATATCAGGACTAATTCCAACAAAACCTCCATAGCCACATTCCAATATCTTTGGGCTTCCTGTTGAACAGTATATCACATCGGCCCAGCCAAAATCTTTATCGGGAAAAACTCCGGAGATATCTTCAATTGAGACAATTCCCTTGTTCATTAAATTTTTACATATCTCTTGAGAGGGATTTAATCTTATATGTCCAGAAAGAGAAGTAAATAAAAATACGTCAAACTCTTTTTTGAATTTTGGAACAATAATACCGTTGTCGGTAGGAAATTCAACATAATTTTTTTTCAGAAGTTTTGGTATCTCAATAAATCCTTTAAATCCGCCCTGGTCGGGTATTCCGATTTTAGTTATATTTGAATCAAAAAGAATGGAAAAAAGACCAAATGTCGCAGAATTGACAAAATAAATATTGTAATCTTTATTGAGTAAGTGCAATATCTTTTTTCTTAGATTCAGTATAATCTTTTCCATATTTTTTCCACCAATTCTTAACTGTAAAATTATCCGGCCTTAAAAACTCATTATTTTCTATTGAAATATCAGATA
>CAZVXE010000042.1:0-14204 GCA_964630765.1 uncultured Thermococci archaeon
TTAATCCTAAAATAAAAATTATCAAAACATCTGTAAAGAAAAATATAGGGATATCCGAATGGTTAGATATATTCGAATAAGATACGTTCATTAAGATATTAATAATTATTTATAGTCTTTCAAAAATTTTCGGGTATCTTCAGTATTCATCCAGCCCTCATCCAGTTGTTTTATGACATCATCGATCTTCTCAATCTGGACTAATAAGTTTTGTTTTATCTCTGGTTCATTTATTCTAACATGTGTGAAGGTGCTAAGTATTGCCAATGGATTCCGGATATGATCAATAAGATGGGCAAATTTTTCAATATTATTTTCTATTTGAACTAAAGCCTTTTTTCTTTCTGTAATATCCCTAAATGCAGTCACTGCGCCGATGATTTCGCCATTTTGTATAATAAACTTATTATTGGCTTCAGCCATAATTGTGCTGCCATTTTTGTGATTTAATTCTAGTTCTATTCTTTCGTCAGATGTATTGCTTATTCCTTGCCTATACATCTTAGCTAAAGTAGGGGTATATTTGACATCAAGAATCCCCACATCCGTGAAACTTTTCCCAATTAGTTCTTCTTTCTTGTAACCCAATTTTGTTTCAATTCTTTTATTAATGTCTAATATTTTTCCGTATTTATCGACATAAAGAATAATATCTCCAACGGTGTCCAGTATAATCTTATTCTTTCTCTCACTTTCAGTCATAATTTGAGTGGATGATTTTATTTTGTTAAATCCACGATTTATCAAATAAAAGACCAATAAGGAAGTCAATAATATAAATAATATATCTTTAAAAGTTTGGAAAAAAACCAACGTAGGAACGTCTTTTACACGCATAGCCAAAAATACGTCAGAGAATATAATCCATACGATTCCCATAACAAAATAAACACTGACAATAATAATTGGATTTTCAAGAGAAATTTTTTCATCTGGTTGGCCCATAATTAATACCTTTGGATTTTTACAGGATTGCCTTAATCATGATGAGATATATTATTTTATTAACTTATGGGTAAAGCTAAATCTAAAGCAAATGATAAAATAATAATTAATATAAAAAAATTAATCTATAAACTCAACACTTACTTCTTTTACATCCCATAAAGTTTCAATCTTTTCTTTGATCTCTTCTCTTATCGAATTGGCGAATTGATGATTGGAGGGCAGATCTATTGTAAGTAAAACTTTACCGTTGTTGATTTCTATTTTCTTAATAAGATTTGTTCTAACAACATCAAGACCTGTTAAAGGATTCATCACTTTCTTCAATCTATTGTTCACAATCTCTATTGTTGTAGGAACTTTCTCTGCGATAATTCCATGTTTTTCTTCATAGTTTTGAATTGCTGCCCTTAGTCCTTCAACAGCCAATACCGAGCAGTGCGCTTTTATTGTCGGTAATCCCCCTAAAGCATCTGCTGCCTGTTGCCAAGTAATTTTCTTTGCTTCCTCAAGAGTTTTTCCCTTGGCCATATCGGTAATAATCGAGCCTGTTGCAATATTGGATGCACAACCATAAGACTCAAATTTTATATCCTCAATAACCTTATTCATAGGATTTACTTTTATATAAACTGAAACCATGTCCCCGCATGCAGGGCTTCCTTCGGTTGCTTTGCCATCTGGATTTTCTATTTTACCTACGTTATGTGGATGACGAAAATGTTCCAACACTTTTTCACTATATGGAAATTTCATATCATTCCCTCCTTATCGATTCTTGCCCAACGGGCTAATTTTTCTAAGTTCCGTTACAACTTCAGATATATTATTCACAATCGAATCAACATCATCAATAGTATTGTATCTACCAAATGTAAATCGAACAGAACCATGCGCCCTCTCGTGATCCCCACCGATGCCCATTATAACATGGCTTGCCTCAAGGGATTTACTGAAGCATGCAGAACCTGTACTGACCGAAAATCCTCTCATGTCAAGATGAAGCGTAATTGATTCTCCTTCTACATAGTGAAAGGTAATATTTGCATTTTGAGGAATTCTTTTTTCTTTATGCCCATTCAAAGTTGTGTCTGGTATCTCAGATAATACTCTTTTAATGAGGTGATCTCTCATCTGCTCCATTTTCTTAGTCTCTTCAGGAGTTACTAGTTCAATAGCTTTTGCAAATCCTACCGCCCCAGGGATATTTTCTAATCCTGCACGCTTGTTAAATTCTTGAAATCCTCCGTCCATCCACTTTGAGAGTGGAGTATTCTTACGGATAAATAATGCTCCCGTCTCTTTAGGTCCATGGATAGTGTGAGCAGACAAAGTAACTAGATCAACTGGAATTTTCCTAACATCAATTGGAACTCTTGTGAAGGTATGTGTTGCATCTGTGTGAAAAAGCACATTTTTATTTTTACAAATGTTTGCTATTTTAGCAATGTCTTGCATTGTGCCAATCTCTTGATTGGCATGCTGGATTGATACTAGAATGGTGTCTTTTCTTATAGATTTTTCAAGTTGATCAAAGTCAATCAGCCCATATTGGTCAACATCAAGATAGGTAACTTCAAATCCCTGTTTTTCAAGACTCCTTGCACCATTAAGAACTGGAAAGTCTTCAATTTTTGATACAATTATGTGCTTGCCTTTTTTTTCTTTTAGTGCCATTGCAACTCCTTTTAAGGCCATGTTACTAGATTCAGTACTTCCTGAAGTGAAAATAATTTCTCCAAAATCAGCTCCAATGTAATTGGCAATAAATCCTCTAGCCTCATCTAGAGCTTCTCTAGCTTCAATGCCTAACGAATATCCAAATTCTGAAGTTGCAACTGCATATACTTCAAAGAAATATTTTTTCATAGATTCTAAAACTCTCTCGTCCAATCTTGTTGCAGCTGCATTATCAAGATAAATATTTTTTTCCATTCTGATTCACCATATTAAATAAACAGCGTCATGCTTGATTCCATTGCTTCTTGAATATATGTCCCAACGGAGCAATAATCATTAATTAGGTCTTGTCTTAGATCTTCAGGCTTTACTCCCATTACCTCCATAGTCATATCACAAGCCAGTATTTTACCTCCAAGTTCTTTGAAGTCTGTTATCATTTTCTCTAAAGAAGCCACATTAGCTTTTTCCATTTTCTTCTTTATCATCATTTTACCTAATCCCAGCATGTGCATCTTTGAGAGTGGCCCTTTTTCAAGCCCGCCTTTCTTTAATCTCTGAAGTCCAAAAAAAGTGAAGTACAACGAAACTTCCATGCCCATTGAAAGTGCTCCATTTCCTATTATTAGTGCACTGTAAATTTTATCCATATCCCCGCTATGAACAATTATCGTGGCTTTATTCTTTTTTTGATTAGTTAATTCTTGCATATTTTTATCTTCCACGTATTGCCCTCCTCTTCAATGGATACAATCTTATACCCTAACGCCTTCACAGCCATTGGTATTTCCTTCTTAGACGCAGGATGTGTTCCCTCTATCTCGACTATATCTCCAACTGCTGCTTTTCGCAACGCTTTTCTACATTCAACTAGGGGTACAGGACAAGTTTGACCTTTAACATCAATTTTTATTTCCACCATTTCTTCAACTCCCTTGAGATTATAAGAATATTAATATACAACCTTCAATATATTTGATTTTTCAATGTTAAAAGCCTAACGGCAATAAATAATATACTTAAAAATTTTTATTACTTTTAAAAAAATATAGATTTTAAATATGAAAAATATTCAATATAAAATAGAAGAAATATATTAAATATTATCTAACTATTGCTTCTACAGGACATATGTGGGCGCATAATCCGCATCCAGTGCATACTGTTGGATTAATACTTGAGTGACCATCCTTAAATTCTAAAGCAGGGCACCCCGATAGCTTGATACATGCTTTGCATGCCCTGCATATAGATACTTCTACCCTATAGATGGGCCTCTTATCTATGCCCTTTAGGAGAACACATGGCCCTCTTGATACAATAGCATATACCTGTTCACTTTCAAGTGCTCTTTTTAGAGCATCTTCAATGCTTTTTACATCAGTTGCATTTACGACTTCGACTGGTATATCCATACCGGCAATCAGCTTCTCAATAGATACAGGGCTTGCAGGTTCTCCCATAGCAGTTAGCTGCGTTCCAGGATGAGGTTGATGACCAGTCATAGCGGTAGTTAAATTGTCAAGGATCACTGCTACAATCTTGGCATTGTTATATTTGGCATTGATTAATGGAGGTATTCCTGCATGGAAAAATGTAGAGTCCCCCAAAGTTGCAACAATTGGCTCATTTACAGATTTTGCAAGACCGCATGCTATCCCAAAACTTGAGCCCATGGCAATGCATGTATCAACTGTCTGGAGAGGTCTTGAGAATCCAAGAGTATAGCAACCGATATCCGAGGGGAATATGGCCTTCCCTCTAGTTACCTTTTTTATTGCATAAAACGTTGATCTGTGTGGACATCCAGCACATAATAATGGAGCCCTATTAGGAATAGTAATATTTTTAGGTTGTTCTTTAGATACATCAATCCTAAAAAATTTTGAAAGTATTTCAGTTACTAGATCCGTAGAATACTCACCAGTTCTTGAAAATATATTCTTCCCATACAGCTTCAAGTTCAATTGGTTCTCGGCCATTAATATTTTTACATCATTTTCGATAACTGGCTCAAGTTCTTCAACAATTACGACTTTTTCAAGATCTTTAATAAAGGATAATACTTTATTTTTTGCTAAAGGATGTGAAACTCCAATTTTTAATATTGGGGGGTTAATGCCTAAAATATTCAGAGATTCCATCAAATAATTAAAAGATGCTCCAATGACAATGATCCCAGTCTTTCCGTCCCCGGGGATAGCATAATTAAGATTAGAATTCTCAACAAATTCTCTAATTTTTTCCATTTTCTCTAAAAGCTTTTTATGTAATACCCTTGTGTGAGATGGAACGGTGACATACTTTGTAACATCCTTTGTGAATTTACCTTCTCTTTTTTGGATATTTATTTCTCCTAACTCTACATCTCCCCTTCCGTGACATACTCTAGTAGTTGGCCTTAAAATTACAGGTATAGAAAACAACTCAGATAGGTCATATGCAAATATTATCATATCCCTGCATTCCTGAGCAGAAGATGGATCTAAACATGGTACATTTGCAAATCTGGCATATATTCTATTATCCTGCTCATTCTGAGAAGAATGGCATTCTGGCTCATCAGCAGAAACAAGGACAAATCCTCCGTCAACACCTGTATAAGCTAAAGTCATAAACGAATCAGATGCAACATTAACTCCGACATGCTTCATTGTTACAAGGGCTCTTTTTCCCGCCCAAGATGCCCCGATTCCTACTTCGAGTGCAACCTTCTCATTAGTAGAAAATTCAACATAAACGCCGTACTGTTTGGCAAATCGTGCAGCAGTCTCAGGAATTTCTGTTGATGGTGTACCAGGATAGGCTGCAACAACTTCAACACCGGCTTCAAAAGCGCCTAAGGCAATTGCTTCATTGCCCATTAGAAGTTCTCTTTTCATGATTTATCAACGATGTAATCTTTTAAAAAACTTATTATCACAACTATAATATATAAGAAAAGTTATTTCTTATCAACAGTATATTAAAATATTTTTTGAATAAACTTAGTAAAATCATTTTAGTTAAACTTAATTAACTAGATCTAATTAATGAAAACTCTTAAAAATAAGAATCAGAGTTAATTGGTAATATGCTCCAGAAATTAGATGATACTAACAAACAAAATTCTAAGAGAATTGGAATTATAAGTTGTGAAGTATTTGAAGATGAACTTTTATTTGTTATAAAAGAACATCCCGAAATAGGTAAAATAATTATTGTAGATACAGAGTCTTCAAAGTATTTTGAGAACGTTATCAGAAGTAACTTTCCTTATGAAAAAATAAAGATAGCTAGGGAATTATTTGCCCCAAGATACCTCAAAAGAGAAGAAAAACTTGAATTAATAGTATATATGTTGCCACTATTTCTCCATTATAGCCCAGGAGAATTAAAAGAAGAAGTATTGAAAGCTTGTATAGAATTGCAGAAACATTCTGACTATCTTCTGCTTTATTATGGATTATGTGGCAATTCCATGAATAACCTAGAAGGTATGTTGAAAGATAATCGAGTAAGAATACCTTTTGATATTCTAAAGGATGAAAATAAAGAAATAGTTGATGACTGTGTATGTGCTCTTCTAGGTAGTAAATCCGAGTATTTAGAGATATTAACTAAAGAACCTGGTACATTTTTTTTGACTCCGGGGTATGCTAGTCATTGGGGACTTTTCAGTAAAAGAAAAATTGAAACTATAGGTGAAAACCGGCTAAAAGAAATCGGAGATAAATTGGGAATTGAAAAATTTGATGGCACTGAAATGACAAAATATTTACTAAGAGAAGCGAATTATAATCAGATTGTTGCATTAGAATATGATTGTTCTAATTGTCCAGAATACAAAAATAAATGTGAAACAATATCTTCTGAAATAGATCTAAGACTGTCCTATAGAGAAGGTACTATTAGACTATTAAACGATAGTCTTGAAAGGACAATCTCAGAAATTTATGAGAAATAAACTTAGTAAAATCGTTTTAGTTTAACTTAACTAACTATAACTAGATTACTAATTATTAATCGCACAATAGAGCTCCAAGACCATCCCTACAAAAGACTTATAAACATTAGGATATCCTAATCAAGTGTTACTAATTCTAAATTAGTAACACGAGGGAATAAAATGCACATACCAGATGGATTTTTAGACATGAACATAGCACTGGTATACTATGTACTTACTGCTATAGTCGTTGGAATATGTATTTATAAAATAAAAAAAGATGGCATAAATGAAAAAAGAGTACCTATTGCGGGTTTAGTTGCCGCAGGTATATTTGCCGCACAAATGCTAAACTGGCCAATTCCTGGTGGAACTTCTGCACATTTTGTCGGTGGTGCTGTTGCAGCAATAATTTTAGGCCCGTTTTTAGGGTGTATAGCTATGACATCTGTTGTAGTAATCCAAGCATTAGTATTTGGAGACGGAGGTATTACTACTCTGGGAACTAACCTTTTTAGTATGGCAATCGTTGATGTATTCGTAGCTTACTATATATACAAATTTCTAAGCAAGAAAAATACCAAAATAGCCGCATTTGTTGCAGGTTGGATTGGAATAACATTAGGGGCAATCAATACTGGAATAGCTACTGGTCTATCTTCTACTTTCCAGTACTCAATAAATACTACAGTACCCATAATGGGAATATGGCACGGTGCCTTGGGAATAATAGAGGGTTTGATTACAGTTGCTGTTATCTCATATATTGAGAAAAATCGTAGCGATATCTTATATATTTCAGATGAGGCCCAGAATAAGGCTAGGGGTGAAAAAAGATGAACTTCAAAAATTTTGTTATAGAACATAAACAAGCATTACTAGTAATCTTAGTTGCCATAATACTATCTCCTCTATTTGCTTTAGCAGCTGATGCTGTAGGATATTCTGAGCCCTTGGAAAAGTCCGCAGAACATCTTGGGGCAGAAGAAAGTCCAATTTATGGCGGTATCCTGCCAGACTATTCGGTGCCTGGGATAGATTCACCCCTTGGTACCTTTTTAGCTGGCCTAGTAGGATCTATAGTAACTCTTATAATCATGCTAGGAGTTACCATGGCAATTAAAGGTCGAAGGAATTGAAATACGAGCCAGTAGAAGCACTTCTTAAAAGTGCTTCACAATACTTTGAAGTTTTCTTTATTCAAGAAAACGTAAAAAGCCCGATAAGATTAGTGGACACAAGGGTAGGATTGATAGGATTTTTAATTCTAGTTCTACTGAGTATCTCTACATTTTCACCAAATAAGCTATTTTTTATTTTTTTTAATTTACTTTTATTAATTGTAGTATCCCAGATCCCTCTTGGGCCTTATTTTAGGAGGGTAGGTTTAATGCCATTATTTATTTTTACAATTATGTTGCCACAAGTTTTCATATCTTCCTTCGAGTATGCAATTCTCTTTACCTTCCGGGTATGTCTTGCGGTATCATTTTTAATAATATTTACTTTGATAACTCCCTTTAAAGAAATACTTTCATCACTGAGATTTTATAAAATACCTGAGATATTAGTTCTCACTTTATCTTTTACATATAGTTATACATATTTAGTATTTAATGAGCTATACAGGATTTTAATTGCAAGAGAAAGTAGAAGATTCAATAACAAAAGCTATAGAAAAATTTGGAATGAAGGGGGAGAACTATTAGGTATGTTTTTTATTAAAGTATATGAGCGGGGCGAAAATATACATCTTGCAAGAATATCAAGAGGATATAGCAATATGCCATACCCAGTTAAATTTGTTAAATTTAATCTTATGCCCAATATAATTTTCATGGCTTTCATTGCATTGGTGACGGTAGGGTGGATGATAATTTGAATATAATTGAAGCAAAAAATATTGAATACGCTTATCCTGACAAAACAGTGGGGATCAAAAATTTTAGCCTAAATATTGAAGAATCTGAAAGAGTTGTCTTGCTGGGTTCAAATGGGTGTGGAAAATCTACTTTACTAAAGATATTTGCAGGCCTTATTAAGCCTACATCTGGAAATATCAAGATTTTTGAAAAAGATATTACTAAAGACAATTATCTTTATTTTAGAAAAAATATAGGATTTCTTTTTCAAAATCCAGATGATTTCCTATTTAATCCGACTGTGGAAGATGAGTTGCTTTATACACCAATGCAATTGGGCATCTCAAATAAAGAAGCCAAGGCTCTGATTTCTGAGAATGCTAGCTACTTCGGAATAAAAAAATTGTATGAAAAACCTCCATTTAGGCTAAGTGGTGGAGAAAAAAAGAGAGTGGCACTTGCATGTGTCCTCCAATTAAAACCAAAATTACTGATATTAGACGAGCCCACATCAAATATTGATGGGAAGACTCGAAAAAGAATACTGGAATTTTTAGATGAATACAAAGGAACTATGATAGTATCAACACATGAAATTGATTTTGTAAGGAAAATTTCAAATAAAGTAGTTTTGCTTTCTCCCAAGAAAGAAATATTAAAAGTTGGGGGAATTGAGCTACTAGAGGATGCTAAATATTTAGAAGCCGCTGAAATAATCTAGAATAATTTTTAGTGGTCTAGGGCTAGATATGGAACATCTATAAAATGTATTAGATCTCTTCTCATATAAAATAATTAGAAGATTTTAGTCTTAACTTAAATGCATCTACAATATAATTTTACTAAAATTATAAAGCAAAAACGGCATAAGTCACGAATTTGCATAAGAACCCAAAACCACAACACTTATAAATCCTCTTTAAATTGCTATGGCAATGATGTTAGTTTCACCTAAAACCCAAGTAAAATTTTCCCGTGAGGGTACTATTTTTGTTAATACTTGGTGGTGGAACTAGAACGGTATACTGATTTTCTTAGCTTTTATACCGTTAAAGCATTTTTGGAGGTATTTAATGAACTTCTTAGGAGTTAATTCTAGAGAGGAAATAAAGAAACTTCAGGAAAAAGGTCTCACAAGAATTATTGATCATGTCTATAACAATAACACAAGTTATAGAGATAAATTCGATCGGCTAGACATAAAACCATCCGATATAAATGGTCTGAGCGATATAGAGAAGCTTCCTTTCACGACAAAAGAAGACTTACGTAACAATTATCCTTTAGGCATGTCCTGTGTCCCAAAAGAAAAGATAATGAGAATACACATGAGCTCAGGCACAACAGGAAGCCCGGTTCTACAGCCATACACGAAATCCGATATCGATCAGTGGTCAACTGCTATGGCAAGGTGCCTCTATGTCGCAGGAGTTAGAGAAAATGATGTCATGCAGATAACTCCTTCTTTTGGCCTTTTTAACGGGGGTTTTGGATTTCATTATGGCGCCGAAAGAATAGGATGTATGATTGTTCCCGCAGGCCCAGGAAATACAAAAAGACAGATTAGGTTTATCGAAGATTTTGGAACGACTTCTCTTGGTTCAGTCGCATCTTATGCCATAAGGATAATGGAAGTTGCCGAAGAAGAAGGCAAAGAATTTCCAAATCTCAAGAGGGGCATCTTTGGTGCTGAAACACTTTCAGATGGATTAAGAAAGAGAATTGAAGAGTCTTTGGGCATTGAGAGTTTTGATATTTATGGTATGACTGAAACTGGCGGTATTGGTTGTGGTATTGATTGTAACTGTCATGATGGTATTCATATTTGGGAAGACCATTATATCTTAGAAGTGATTGATCCAAAGACCGGTGAAGCTCTTTCTGAAGGTGAAGAAGGGGAATTAGTTCTTACTTCTTTTACCAGAGAAGCGTTGCCTGTTATCAGGTTTAGAACTGGCGACATTGCCTCAATTATAGAAGACAAATGCGATTGTGGAATGCCATATAGGCGAATTTCAAGGATTAAAGGCAGGGTAGATGACCTTCTAATTATCAAAGGAGTAAATGTTTATCCCTCAGAGATAGAGCATCTTCTCTGCAATACCCCAGGAATAGGTAACAATTATCAGATTTTTGTTAAAGAAGAAAATGGTTTTCACGATCTTATGATCCAAGTAGAAGGGAATATTTCTGCTGTTGAAATTAAAAAAAGAATAAAAGAGAATTTTCTTTTCACGCCAGAAGTTGAAGTTCTACCTAACGGTAGCATTCCTAGAAACGAAGGAAAAGCAGTTAGAATAATAAAGAATAAGGAGGTGTAAAAATGAAATCAAAAGATATAGCAGTAGTAGGAGTTCTTTTAGCTGTAGGGGCGGTAATTAGATTTATCTCACTTGCAATTCCAGGGCCACTAACTAGCAATCTAGTTATAGCGTTTTACTGTCTTGCAATAATTCTTGTATCACCTACATTTAAAGAAGCCTTAGGAATTGGTATAGTAGCAGGTGCTATATGTGCATTGATAACGCATTCAATTTTTCCACCAGGGAATATAATCAGTGAACCTGTTGGAGCTGTTGTTTGTCTTGCTGTATGGAAGGCTACAAGGAATATGAAAGTTTTATCCAAAGTATCCGCAGGTATCACAACACTAGTTGCAACTTTTTTCAGCGGTATGACCTTCATATTGACTGTTATAGCATTAATCTACACAGCGCCAAATATACTATCAAAAGCTGCCCCACCAGTAGGTGGTTTTCTCACAGCAGGTTTTATTATAGTTGTAACATGTGCAGTGGTAAATGCTGTAATAGCACAGCTACTCTACATTCCCTCGTCAAAAGTTGTAATGAGAAGAGGTGGATAAATGATAGAAATTAATAATTTTTCTTTTTTTTACCCTGCCTCAAACAAAAAATCATTGGACAGCATAAATTTGACTATAGAAAAGGGGGATTTTGTACTTATATCGGGGCCAACAGGCGCTGGTAAGACTACTCTATGTCTCTCGATTGCCGGGATAATGCATCATTTTAATGAGGGCGTAAAAGAAGGAAACATATATCTTGAAAACAAAAAAATAATGGAATACAAACATTTTTCAGAGATTTCAAAGAAACTTGGAATATTATTTGATGATGTCGAGGCGCAACTTATACTCACAACTGTAGAAGAAGAAATCCAATTTGGACTTGAAAATAGAGGATTTGAAAAGTCAAGAATTGAATCAATTCTAGAAGAAACTCTCGAAAAACTAGATATCAAACCTTTAAGAAAAAAGGCGCCCCATGAACTTTCTGGTGGACAGAAGCAGAGGGTTGCACTGGCATCGATACTCGCCTTGGATCCAGAGATTATTATTCTTGATGAACCGACGTCTGAATTAGATCCGATTTACACTAAAAAATTCTTTAACATTCTTAGTGAGTTAAATAAAGAAGGAAAGACAATCATTGTTGTTGAAAATAAATTGGATGAACTTTTACCAATGGTAAAGAAGATGATTATTCTAAAAGAAGGAAAGATTGTAGTTCAAGGTTCTCCAGATAAAATATTGCACAACAAAGAGGCCCGCGAATTGATAGACCTTCCCCAGTATGCAAAAATGGCAATTCTCCTTGAAAAGGAAGGTATTCCAATAAAAAAGATCCCATACTCACTCAAAGAAACAAGGGAATTAATTGATTCGTTAGTGGTGAAACAATGAAAGCTATAACAATTGAAAATCTAGACTACTCTTACAAGAATGGATTTGAAGCTCTAAAGAAAATTAATCTTGAAATTGGGGCTGGAGAATTTGTAGCAATAGTTGGAGAAAATGGTTCTGGAAAAACTACCCTCGTTAAACATTTCAATGGATTACTTCTTCCTTCAAGTGGAAAGGTATCAATATTTGGTGAAGATACAAAAAAATCAACAAGAACATATCTAACTTCTAATGTTGGCCTTATTTTTCAGAATCCGGATACAATGCTTTTTGCCGACACAGTTGAAAAGGAAGTCCTTTTTGGTCTAAGAAACATAGATATCGAAGAAACAAAGAATAGAGTCGATAAATCCTTAAAATCAGTTGGATTGGACAAATACAAGGAAAAATTTCCTAGATACCTCAGCAGAGGGGAAAGGCAGAGATTGGCATTCGCCTGCATAATAGCAATGAAACCAAAAATAATTATCCTTGATGAGCCAACAACAGGCCTTGATGCAAGAGAATCGAGAAAACTATTGGATATAGCTGAAGAACTAAGATCTAAAGGCCATACGATAATAATCGTGACCCATTCCATGGAACTTGTTGCAGAGTATTCCAAAAGAACTATTGTTATGGAAAATGGAAACATAGTTTATGATGGGCCAACAAGGGATTTACTTTCAAGAACAGATAATAAATTAGTCAAGAAACCTGCAATAACTGAACTCTCGCATCTTTATGGCGGAATTATTAGACCTGACATATTTTCAGTTGAAGATATGGTTTCAGAATTAGCTTCAATCTACAAAACTAGAGAGGGGATTTAATGGAACTGTTTCAATATGTACAAAAAGAAACAATGTTACATAAATTGAATCCTATGACGAAAGTTATAATTATGGCTGTTTTGGCAATCATGAGTCTTTTAACAATGGACATAGTAATATTAATCGGGATTTTGTCAGTAGTTGTTTTCATATTCATTGTATCTAGACTTGGAAAAGAACTGTCCAAACAAGTAGTGTATCTGTTTTTTATAGGGCTCTCTCTTCTGATACTCACAGTAGTATCAATGGGTGAAGGAACTATTATCTTCACACTGATACCCAAAAGCATACCATATATTGGAGGGGTCATACCTATCACTATTGAGGGTGTCACTTTTGGAGCATCTTTAGCCCTAAGGTTTTCAATAATGATCTTATCGTTCCAGATGCTTCTACTAACAACACAGCCGAAAGATCTTGTCCATATAATGATCGATAAATTCAAAATACCCCAAGACTACGCACTAATGTTCCTAATCGCTATCAGATTCGTCCCAACAGTCTATATGGAAGCAAAGAAAATAAATGAAGCCCAAATATCTAGGGGTTACCACCCTTCAGGCCTGTTAATAGGTAAAATAAAGAGTGCATATCCAATAATTACTCCGCTTGTCTTAAACTCCCTAGCAAGAGCGGAGATTCTTGGAATGGCTATTGAAACAAAGGGTTATGGTAGTGCAAAAAGAACATCAATTCAGAACTTTAAGATGGGAAGCAAAGATATCTTATTGTCTGCTATATTCGTAGCTGTTCTACCATTTTATGTAGCACTTTTACTTAATTTGTTTTAAATTAATTTTATTATTTTTAATTTCCGCAATAATTAAATATAATGAATCCATAATTTGTACATGAGTTCTTTTTCTCTCCAAGGAAAGATAATCAATATCCTAAAGTTGGGCCGATTCTTCTTTGTTATGGGTGGCTTCTTCCTTTTTTCAGTTGGGGCTTTGTTTGCAGTTTTGACTGGAGCCGAATTAGAAATAAATAAATTATTGATTGGATATCTAATATTGTTTTTGGGCCATTTGTCAGTTTCATATAGCAACGATTATTTTGACTTTGAAGCAGATAAATTAGGTGAAAAAACAAATGTGAGCGGTGGCAGCGGCATATTGCAGATTGATCCATCCTTAAGAAAAACATCCAAATGGATAGCAATATCATTAATACTTATTTCAATTATCCTTGGATTCCTTTTTACCATAAAATACAACTATCCTTGGGCATTCTTGGGTTATGTTATCTTTGGAAATCTTCTTGGTTGGTTC
>CAZVXE010000043.1:0-13410 GCA_964630765.1 uncultured Thermococci archaeon
AGATTGCAGAAATGATTGCAATGGAAAAGGGATGGTGGCTAAACGATCTTAAGAAGTACGGGATTGAAAAAGTAACAGATTATGAATTTCCTTCTGGGCCTCCAGAAATGCAGGCAATGCTAGGTGGGCAGATTGACATAGCCTATGTAGGTGCAACACCCCCAATACCAGCAATTGACCAAGGCCTAGATGCTAAAATAGTTGCTGCTGCCCAGACACAGGGATCAGATATAGCCATATGGCCAGAAAGTGAATATAATGGCCCGTCGTTCTTTATAGGGAAAAAAATAGGTACATTTCCACCTGGATCAATACAGGATATGGTATTAAAGAAATGGTTAATGGACAACGGAATAGATGTTTCAAAAGTGGATATAAAAGCCATGGGGCCGGGAGATGCAACTACCGCTTTAACAGCAAAACAAATTGATGCAGTGTTCTTACCCCATCCTTCACCTGCTCTTCTAGAAATAAATGGTAATGGAAAGAGCGTCGTTGAGTCCGGTGAAATGTGGCCTGGCCATGCCTGTTGCGTACTTTTAGTCAGCGGAAAACTGATGAGGGAGAATCCAGAACTCGTAAAGGAAATTATAAACACTCACATCAAAGCCACAGAATATATCAAAGACAATCCTGAAGAGGCAGCAGAGATAGCTTCAAGGAAACTTGGATTGAGCAAAGAAGTTGTCTTGTATTCTATGAAAAACTCGGACACAACATTCATTCACAATCCACACGACATAGTTATTTTCATGGAAGCATATGCAAAAGAGCACTACGATCTTGGGTACACAAAAAAACTTCTTACTGTAAACGACCTTGTAGATACAAAGCTTTACGACGAAGTCTCTAAAAAATAAAGGATAAATATTTAAATAAATTTTTTACTTTTTATCCAAATGAATGAATACGATAATTTTCTAAAAAAGTATAGGATTTATACTATAATTTCACTTGGCGTAGCAGTTGCCATATGGCAGATTATTGCAGCCCTTATAGTAAAAAATCCTTTTATTCTACCAAGTTTCACGGAAACGATTACATCTTTATACGATTTGATAGTAAGAATGGAGATATTTGCTGATTTAGCCATAAGTTTATACCATTTTGCAATAGGAATGTTCTTTGCGATTATTTTTGGTATACCTATTGGGATGGCAATGGGCTGGTTTAAGAAAATAGACAATTTGATGGACCCTTTAATTGAATTATTAAGGCCTGTCCCACCTCTCGCATGGATACCTTTTGCAATAGTCTGGTTTGGATTGACCCACCAGTCTGCAGGATTTATTATTTTTATCGGGGCATTTTTCCCAATACTTACAAACACTTATTCAGGGTTTAGTAGCGTCCCAAAAACCTTAGTTGAAGCGGCGAAGGTTTTAGGATGCACCAAAAATAAAGACTTACTCAAATCAGTTGGTCTTCCCTCCTCATTTCCAGATATAGCCGTTGGACTACGAGTTGCAATGGGAATAGGTTGGATGTGCCTTGTTGCGGCAGAACTTTTTGGGGTTAGTAAAGAAGGGCTTGGATATAAAATTTGGTGGTATTATTACCTCCATAGAATGGATAACGTTCTTTCTTATATGATAGTCTTAGGCCTTATAGGACTAGGAATAAACTGGGTATTCAGATACGTTGTGGAGAAAAAACTTCTCAGGTGGATGGAGGGGACTGTATATTAATCTCTGCCATAAGTTCTTCCAATATATCTTTCCTTAACATTACAAATTCTGTATTGGTCCTATTTCTCTTTCTAGGAAGAGCTATCTTAAATTCCTTTTTTATTTTTGCAGGCCTTTTGGTTAAAACTAAAACCCTATCCCCAAGGTAAACTGCCTCGTCAACATTGTGTGTGATAAATATAATTGTTTTTTTTGTTTCAGTCCAGATTCGTAAGAGCTCATCTTGAAGAATATTTCTTGTCTGCGCATCTAGTGCCCCAAATGGTTCGTCCATAAGTAAAACATCAGGGTCATTGACTAAGGCCCTTGCAATTGCCACTCTTTGCTTCATTCCCCCTGATAATTGGTGAGGATAACTGTTCTCATATCCGCTCAATCCTACCATTGAAATAAATTTATTAGATAACTTTTTTCTTTCTTCAGGGGGTAGGCCCTTGTACTCAAGACCAAATTCAACGTTTTTCTGGACCGTTCTCCATGGAAACAATGCAAACTCTTGAAAGACCATCCCTTTTTTTGAAGATGTGGATTCCACTTTTTTCCCATCAAGAAGCACTTCCCCGGAGTCAGCTTGTTGCAAGCCTGCTATGACCCTTAAAATTGTTGTTTTACCGCAACCTGAAGATCCAACTATGGAAAGAAATTCACCCTCGTAAACATCAAAACTAACATCTTCGATTACAGGCAGAGGTTTCCCATCGTCAGAATTAACAAAACTCTTTGATATATTATTTACCTCAACCTTTATTTTATTCATATACATTGTCTTGTAAAACTACTTTTAAATTTTGCCATGATTCAATTTATAAAGAAAGAGCTTTTTTTATCTTTATGAAGATAATTGGAGTTTATGGCTTTAAGAAATCAGGAAAGACCACAGTTGTAACTTCAATTATCAATGCCCTGGCCAAAGAAGGATATTCTGTTTCATCCGCGAAAAGCATCCATATTGATAACTTCTCTTTGGAGACTGAAGGCACAGATACATTCAAACATCACGATTCTGGTGCAAAAAGTGTTGGCTTAGTTTATCCAAAGGGCAAGGCAATCTTATACTATGATCAAAATACTGAAGATTTCCTAAATAAGTTTGAATCAGATTACCTTATTCTTGAAGGTTTTAGAGATTATAAATGTCCAAAAATTCTCTGTGCAAGGGAGGAAGCTGACATATTAAAAGACTTAAGAGAGGATGTTTTCTGCATATCGGGTTTAATCTCAAATAAGATTCAAGAGTATAACGGGATCCCTGTAATTAATCATGACCAAATAAAAAAAATTATAGAAATAATAGAGAAGTTATAGATTTTTGATACACTTCTCAAGAACCTCTTTTGTTTGGGTATACTCAGATAGTATCTTTTCACCAAATGGGGTCAACTCTGAATGGCCGCCGCCTTTCCCACCCCTAGTTTTAGAAATAATTTCTTGACCAGAACTCCTTTCAATCGCCCTTATCTTCCTCCATGCGTGGGCATAGGATATATTATAAAAGTTTGCTGCTTCAGAGATGGATTTCAACTCCTTAATTTTAAGCAAAAGGTCAGCAGTTCCCTTTCCCAAAATATATCTTTTTTCTTTGTCTTCAAGCCACATTTTGAATTTAGGTACATGTTCCATAGTATCAATCACATGAAGAGTATATATGCCACAATCATGAAAATTATTAAGACTATTGCTAAGATTATACTATCTCTGTTGCTGAGTCTTGCCTTTGGAACCCCATCAATATCCCTGTCAATTTCTTCTTCCATATTACTACCATTTTTATTAGGAGTTAAAAGTATATAAATCAAATGGTTTATCAAAATGAAATTAATATTTATTGTAAATGAATTTTACAATATATAAAAAAGGTGTATCAAGTACAGCTATTATCCATTTTACTATATACTGCCCTATGACTAATGACAAGAGGACATCCATTGGGGTAGTTCCATAAAATGCAATTGTGATGAAAATAATTGTATCTACAAACTGGCTTATCATCGTTCCTGCATTGTTCCTAAGCCAGAGGTGCTTTGGGTACTTATTTTTAAAAAACATGAAAATTTTTACATCAAGATTTTGGGATACTATATATGCAATCATTGATCCAAAAACAATTCTTGGAACTATTCCAAATATGGACTCAAAAGCGGCCTGACCCTGCCAAAATGGAGCTGCCTGCCATTGAACTGCAACCCAGATTGAAACAACGAGTACTATGTTTGATAAAAATCCGACAAAGACAGCCTTGATTGCTTCCTTCTCAGAGTATAATTCTGAAAGAAAATCAGTCAGCAAGAATGTAGTTGAATAGACTAAGACTGCCGCAGGGACTGTAAAGGGCCCAAAAACTACTATTTTGGATGCAATGATGTTGGCAACTACAGTAAAGCATGCAAACATCCCGATAATATATTCCACCCCATATCTTTTGGCAATAAGTGCAGAAATAGATCCGATTGCCAATGTCAAAAGAATCCAGACTATAACTTCAATCATGCGACAATGCCCCCTATTTTGTCATTGGTTTTGGATAATTTTTCACGTTAGTAGTTTTATTAAGAAACCCGTAAGGAAGTATAAACGGTACCCTCTTCGTGTAATTTACATATCGCTCTCCAAACAAAGCAATCATGGCTTTTTCTTCTTCTTTCGACATGTAGACGACAAAAAGAGTGATCAGGATTGCAAATTCAAGGTAAAGAAGGTAAGGGCTTGCAATAATGAATCCCCACACGGCCAATAGCCATGAAAAATACAGAGGATGCCTACAAATAGAATACGCACCGTCATAGAAGAATACCTTCGGAGTGTCGAGTATCCCAAAATATTGGGGTAGTCTATCGGCTTTTGATATTTGAAGTGTTACATAAGAAGATAACCACATAGCTATCAAAGGCGGAACTATTCCGATTAGACCTTTTAGGGGGGTAAAAAGCTCAGGTGTTGTTTTCCTATATAAAAATACAAAGTATAAAGTAAGGCCCAATAATAAGAGTGAAACAGGTATTCTTATCAAAGTATACGAGGAAAGACTTAATCTAAATTTTGATGTAAATATTTTCTTAAAAGACTCTTTTGAAGTGGCTAAATGCCAAATGGCAAAAATAATGAAAACTAATAAAACTAACAAATATTCAATCATAAAATCACATAAAAACTTAATTCAATTATATTAAAAAGATTTCTTAAAAATTAAAGAAAAATTAAAAATTAAATTTTTTATTTTGGTACAGGACTAAAGTCCTTTGCATACCATGCTGGGTAGAGGACGTAGTAGAGTATCAAAGATATAAATAATCCTATGAACCATGTCCACATTCCTGCTGCTGGAACTAACAAAGGTAGACCCATTGAAACTACTATCCCAAGGAATAGTGAAACTGCACCGACCATATTGACTCCGTGTGTTTTAGAGTATCCAAGGTATATTGAACCCAATACACCAAGTATTAATACTGCTGTTGTAATCCATGAAGGCCATCCTGTTCCAAGTATTAATCCCTTTGTTGAGAAGTACACAATCAATCCTGCACATATTAGTAATAGCACGGTCATTATTGGGTTTGCAGTCTTCTTGAAATCATAGTATCCGTTATTCTTGTATATGTCATCTAATTTAATAGTTTGTTTCCTAATAAGCCAGAAGTCTGCTATAACGACACCTGCAACAGGTCCAAGGAATGCTCCGTATCCCAATAACCATGTCCAAATATATGCATTTGGATCTGCCAAGAATCTCCAAGGCTGCATTAGTATACCTATCAAGCTTATGATAATGGTTGTAACTTCCCAGTTTAATTTCTTGGGATATACGTGCATTACATCGTTGATTGGAGCAACCATGTTTGCAGCGATGTTTGTTGTAAGTGTTGCTAGAATGACGAATATTAATCCAACGTAAATGAAGAATACACTTCCAGTTTTAATCATCAAAGCTACAGGGTCCCAGATTGCACTTCCGAAAATAACAACTGATGCTGATGTGACTGCTACCCCTATGAAGGAGTATAAGGTCATTGTTGTTGGCATTCCAAGTGTCTGGCCTATATACTGAACTTTTTGATTCTTAGCAAACCTAGTCAAGTCCGAGATATTAATCGCTAAAGTTGCCCAGTATGCTACCATTGCAGTCAAGAATGCTGGCCAAATAGCCATAGAAGCTGTTGTCGGTTGGTTTAAAATTGGTCCCCATCCACCTGCATTTGAGTATCCCCACCAGAGTAAACCTATTCCGATAAGGAGTAGTAATGGTGCTGAAAGGTCGTTCAACCATTTTACACCAGGTGCAGATTTCTTAGGTGAAGAGTAGTAACAAATTACAACTGTCATTATCCAAGACAAAAGGAATGATATGACTGTGTGTGCATTTAAGTTGAAAAATGGTATAGTTCCAGTCATTGCACCGTATCCGGTTGGGCTTAATTCAACTAAAATACCGTCAATTGCGAAGGCCATAACCATTGTCTGGATCCCAAACCATCCTATGGCTACAACTGCCCTTAACAGTGCGGGGATGTTGGCCCCGTAAATACCAAATGCGCTTCTCAAGAAAACAGGGAATGGTATACCGTACTTTGCTCCGGCGAAGGAGTTTAGAACCATTGGAATCAATACAATTATTTGACCGAGAGCTATGGTACCAATGACGATTGCCCAATTGAATCCAGCGTCAACCATACTTGCACCTAACATCCATGTTGGAACACATACGGACATTCCTACCCATATAGCAATGTACTCGTAGTATCCCCATGTCCTTTTTGCAAAGGGTACAGGTGCCAAGTCTTTGTTGTAAAACTGAGAATCAGGCAATGTTTCAGTAAGTTCAAACCTACCGTTTTCCTCTTTAACAATAGACTTTGCCATCTTTTTACCTCCAAATTTTTTGCCGATTATATTGTCGACGTATTATTATGTAATTGGATATTTAAAAATGTTTTGGTAAGTTATTAGCCGAAATAAGATTTTATTGGATAAGTGGCTAATAATATGGTCAATAATCGAAAATTTTTTCTATTTGTGATGAAAAAATATTTTTAAAAAAAAATGCCGGAATAAGCTTACTGGAAATATTTATAAAATATAATTAAAATCAATTGTTGTGGCATCGACAATATTGATTAATCTGATTTTTACTGCAATAATCTCAATAATGTCCTATTTAAAATATCTAAGCGCAAAGAAAGATATTTACAAATCCTTTGCAATTGGCTTTGCACTCTTTTCAATTCCTTATCTTTTTACTGTATTGAGGATTTCTTTTTATGGGAGAAGTGAAGTTGATCTGATAATCAGCATCATAGGGTACATTGCCATTATTTATGGAGTAATGAACAGATAATTTTTCTTAAAAAAAATTTGGTAGCGGGGAGTGGATTTGAACCACTGGCCTGCGGGTTATGAGCCCGCCGGGCACTCCTAGCTGCCCTACCCCGCTAGAATAAACATAAGCGGACCCGGAGGGATTCGAACCCTCGATCTACGGCTTAGAAGGCCGTCGCCTTATCCGCTGGGCTACGGGTCCCGACGCCTTAGATTATAGTGTAATCTTTGTTGGCAACTTATAAATGTTTCTCTCAAAAATAAAGTTTAAAATTAATGAAGATTAAAGATAATGTTTATATTTTTACCATTTATAGAAATTTAAAAAGGATAATCTTGAATAATATAAAAATAAAATAATAAGAAAGGCATATAAATTTCAAGGCCGAAATAATAAATATGTATCGACCCCCTTATGTCGCCGGGAGTTTTTATCCAGAAGACAAATCAACGCTTGAAAAAATGATTGGAAAATTTATGGAAGAGGCAAAAAGAGATATTGATTTTATCGATGAAGGAAAATACGCTGGTGTGTTGTGCCCTCATGCGGGATATGTTTTTTCTGGTAAAACTCAGGCACACTCTTATTATTATTTATCAAATTCTCCCCCGGAAACTTTTGTTATCCTTGGTCCAAATCATACTGGACTGGGACTTCCTGTGGCACTAATGGATAAAGGCACATGGGAAACACCTTTTGGCGAAATAAAAGTTAATGAAGAGCTTGCCTCAAAAATAGTTGAAAATTCAGGATTCATCGGAGTCGATTCTGCCGCCCATAAATACGAACACTCAATAGAGGTACAACTGCCATTTTTACAGTATATAAAAAAAGACATAACTTTTGTCCCGATATGCATGGGGATCCAAGATAAAGAAACTGCTCTTAGTATAGGGAAGGCGATTGCTAAATCAAGCAAAGAACCTTTGGGGGTAATAGCTTCAAGTGATCTGGTCCACTATGGCAGTCGATTTGGATATAACCCTCTAAAGGGGAACAAAGAAGAAACTCTTTTGTGGATAAAGAACAATGATATGAAGATTCTTAAAATGGCAGAGAATTTTGATATAGAGGGATTATATCAATTCATAGAAAGCAAGGGTTATACTGCATGTGGCTATGGTCCTCTTTCTGCTATGCTTTCGTCTATGAAAGAGCTAGGTGCAAAAAAAGTAAGAATTTTAGATTATTCAAATTCATATGAAACGTCAGGGGATTACAGTACTGTAGTAGGTTACGGCTCGGTGGGGATCAGATGCTAGTATCTGCACCAGGCAAGATAATTCTCTTTGGAGAGCATTCCGTTGTTTATGGGAAAGGTGCAATAGCTTCCGCAATAGATTTACGGACATATACCGATGGAAAGCTACTGAATGAGAAAATAATTAAGATCCATGCAAATGACCTTAAAATACCAGGGCTCAGCATATCATTTTCTGAAGAGGAAGTTTTTTTAGGGACAGATTATGGGAAGGCAGGCTTTGTGATATCCTATGTTAAGTCAGCTATAGAGCGGATATTCACTGAATATGGTTCAAGGAAAGGGTTTGAGATTTCCATAAAATCTGATATCCCTGTAGGTGCTGGGCTTGGCTCATCTGCTGCAGTTGTTGTTCCGACGTTAAAGCTTCTTTCAGAGCTTCTTGAGATGAAACTTAAAAATGAAGAAATAGCAAGAATGGGAAAAGAAGTTGAGTTTGAAGTCCAGGGAAGTTCAAGTGGAATTGATCCTGCAGTTTCAGCTCTTGGTGGCGGACTTTATTTTAAGAAAGGAAAAATTGAAAGATTCTCAGCACCAAATCTCCCACTTATAGTTGGATACACTGGAGAAAAAGGAAGCACAAAGATTCTCCTTGAGAGAGTAAAGACTTTGAAACAGGAGCACCCTGGAATCGTTGATGATATTATGGATGCCATGGGCGAGATAGCAGAAAAAGGAAAAAAGATATTGCACGATAACGGTGATTTAAAAGAACTTGGTGCTTTGATGAACATTAATAATGGTCTCCTTGAAGCTATCGGTGTTTCAACAAAAGAATTATCAGAGCTTGTATTTGCATCAAGAATTTCTGGGGCGCTTGGTGCAAAAATAACTGGAGCAGGTGGCGGTGGGTGCATGTATGCACTTGCGCCAAGCAAGCAGCGGGAAGTGGAAACTGCGATAAAGATTGCCGGCGGGATACCCATCAGAACTAAAACAACTGATGAAGGGGTAAGGATCGAGCATGAGTGAATACTTATCATACATTCTTAATGACAGGGCACGCGATTACTCCACTGGTAAAACTTCAACTGATTTTGTTTCTATTGATGTAGCCAAAAAATTGAGGTCAATCTATTTGGGTATGCCAGAGTATTGTAGAACGCCTCTAGTAAATTTGGAAAAACTTTCAGGGAAGCTTGGTGTTGGAAAGATATGGGTGAAGGATGAATCTTATAGATTTGGTCTCAATTCATTTAAGTCTCTTGGTGGGATATATGCAATTTATAGGTCATTAGAAGAAATGGCTGGCAGGAGCATTTCTATCTCCGAAATATTTTCTCCTTCTTTTAAGAAAAGTATTGGTGAATTGACATTTTCTGCCGCAACTGATGGTAATCACGGACTTGGTGTCGCATGGGCTTCAATGAAGCTTGGCCAGAAGGCCGTTATTTATTTGCCAAAAGGTACAGTTCCCCAGAGGATTGAAGCAATAAGAAAAACTGGAGCTAAAGCTGTTGTGATAGAAGGTAACTATGACGATGCTGTAGAGAAGATGGCAAGAGACGGCGAAAATGAAGGCTGGCAAGTTATATCTGATACTGGTTGGGAAGACTATCAAGACATACCAAGATGGATAATGCAGGGCTACACAGTTCTTTTTGATGAAGCAATGGAAGAGATAAAAGAAAAGAGTGGCGATATGCCGACTCACATTATTCTCCAAGCAGGTGTTGGCTCTTTTTCTGCTTCAGGAGTTGGATATTTTAATTCAATCTATGGTAGAAAAAGACCAGTTTCAATAATTGTTGAGCCGGATAATGCGGCTTGTTTTTATGAATCGATTCAGATAAATGATGGAAAGCCCCATAGAGCAAAGGGGGACCTTTCAACTATAATGGCGGGATTATCATGTGGCGTTCCAAATCCAATAGCATGGAACATCCATCTTGACTATTCAGATGTCTTTGTTTCGTGTAAGGATGAGCTATCTGCACTTTCAATGAGAACATTAGGAAATCCTTTGAACGGTGACAAAAAGATAATTTCTGGAGAAAGTGGTGCAATTGGCCTTGGTGTCCTAATGCATATAAAAAAAGATCTAGAAATTGGGAAGGATTCAGAAATTCTATTAATTAGCACTGAAGGGGATACGGACCCGAAAGGGTATCTTGATGTTGTGTGGGGAGGAAAACTCCCATCACGACTCCCTATATAGTCAAGATTATAATAACTCCAATTGCCATAAGCCCTATCCACCACATCTTCTCATGACGGAATATCTTTGTTCCATCAAGAGGCCCAAATGGCAAAAGATTGAATACGCCGATAAAAGCACTAACATATGCAACTTGCGCCAATAGAGGAATAAAAGTAAATCTAAAAAGAGCAAGAGTTGAAACTGCAACTATCATATTTGCAAGAGGTCCAGAAAGAGATATCTTTGCATCCTTCTTCTCATCAGTCAATCCATATATGTAAACTGCGCCTGGTGCCGCAAACACTACCCCCAGGGCAAAGGACATCCCTAATGCAAGCAAAAGCCCCATCTGCCAAAGATGAAACTGAGCAGGATACCCATATCTAATGGCGGTAAATTTATGTGAGAGCTCATGAAGCAAAAAAGCTGCCCCTACTATCACAAAATATTTTGGCAGTGTTGAGATAAAAGATATCATTTTGTTGACGCTGCTTAGTGCAAATGCACCACCGCTGAATGCAAATCCAAATGCAAGGGACAATGCCGCCCATGCAACTACAAGCTCAATAACTTCTTTTTTAGTAAAATTATACATCTGCTTCACCTAAGTATCTCTTTATCCCAGAAACATGGCCTGCTCCTACGATAGCTAAAACCTTTTCCTTTTGTATTCTTTTTAAGTTTTCTGCCATGAATCTGTCACGCTCATCCACAAGCACCCCATATATGAAGGGATACCTCTCTTTTATTTCATCGATCAACTCTAGAGGATTTTCGTAAACATAATCAATTGTGTACTCTTTGTCAGGCAAAATCGCATCTTTTAAAATCATGACCTTTTCTTTAAATCCTACCTTTTCTAAGAGCTTCTGTATTGTTATCCTAAGGTCTCTATCGATTAATGCTACAGGTATGCCTAAAGACCTAGCTTCTACGGCAGCCTCAATCATTTCCCTTCCTGCCATAATCCCTGTATCGCTTGATATCCTCTTCTGAAGATAGGACATAAACAAAAGCAAAAGTGCATTTCTAAAGCCAAAATCCTTCATCTCGCGAAGCGTTGGCTTTCTATCATCATTGTGCAAGAGCGCATCGAGCCTTGCAGGGTCAAGCTCAAGAGCAACTATATCAGGTTTTTCTTCCCTTATGGCTTCCCTGACTTCAATAACGCTCTTCGCATAGACATGCGCAGTGCCAAGAATTATGTAATTAGTATCTCCTACTTTCAGAAATTCCTTCATTTACATCCTCTTTAGCATGAGTATTTCGGAAAATTTGAGTATATCTGTTTTTGATATGAACCCTATCAGCTTTCCATTTTCAAGAACTGGCGCCCTTCCAAGATTTTTTTCTGTGAGCTTATTGTGAAGCTCAAATACTTCCATCTTGGGTGACGCAATAATTATATCTTTCATCATGACATCTTGAACTTTAGTATCAATCCATTTAATCCTAGGAACTGAAAGAAGCTCATTTATAGTTATGATACCTAAAAGATTACCATCAAAAACAACAGGGTACCCTTTGTGTCTTTTTTCAATCAGGAGCTTTTCAAAGTCTTCCAGCGTGTCGTGCGGCGAGACTGTAACTACATCTTTCACCATTAAATCCTTTACCTTTATCCCTTTAAGAGCTGATGACATCTGGGTCGACTGGTACTCCCCCATGCCCCCCATGTATATGAAAAACGCTATGATGATAAGCCATGGATTATACAAAATACCGACAAATGCAAATACAATTGCAAGCCCTTGGCCAATCCTAACAGAGATCTCAGTTGCTTTTAGGTAGTCCATCTTTGTAGCTAAGAATGCCCTTAGGACTCTGCCTCCGTCCATGGGGAATGCAGGGATTATGTTGAATAAACCAAGCAAGAAGTTTAGGGACATCACAATTCTAACTATGTCTTTCAGGGAAGTTAACTCAACCCAATTGAGGTCAAAATACATATTGAGTCCAAAAAGGGATCCAAATAAGAATAATACTATCCCCAGAGTTATGCTTGTAACAGGGCCAATAACAGCAATTGCAAACTCATGCCCTTTTGGTATCGCCTCCATCTGAGACACCCCGCCTATCGGCAAAAGAGTAATCTTTTTAATCTTAGCGCCATAATGCCTTCCAACTAGAGAGTGTGCCAGTTCATGCACTAAAACTGAAGCAAATAACAGGACAATTACTAGTAAAGGTATGAATCCAAATATCGAAAAAATCAAAAGAAGCAGCAAAAACGTGATGTGAAGCTCTATCGGGATGCCGAATATACTTCCAAACTTTAAACTCCAAGGCATAAATTGTCCTTAGAAGTTAATACTTATAAGTATTAGTTTTTGGGGGAGCCAAAAAATTTTTTGTACCCTTTGAGAAATTATACTGCATTGGCTCCCAAGCTAAAGAAATTGGGTACATTTATATAATTTTGGTTGATTCGAATTGAATACTAATTCTAATAAGAGATTTTATGTTACCACTAACAAAAATAGGGCATAAAGATTAATATACTTGGTAAATTTAGCTAGAGGGCGTTAAATGAATAGTAAAAAGAGAAATAGTGAGGGAAAATGCAGAAATATTCAAGAACTCGACCCAGAAATTATCGAATCAATTAAAAACGCTAGGACAAGGATAAAAAAAGGCCATTTCTTAACAGAAGAAGAAGCGAAATTAAAACTCAAAGTATAATTATCTAATGAGTACTCCTCTTTTTGATTCCAATTAAAGTCATTCCTACAAGATCATCATTTTCTTCATCATATCTAGTAATTATTCCATTTCCTAAGCCTCTACTAATTGCATTTGTTGGTTTACCAAAACTGACATATAAAAAGTCAACTTCTCCATCATAATCAAATTCAATCTCACTATAAATTTTTTTATCTTTATTGTGTTATCTTTATAATAAAATATTTAAATATGTTAACAACTTAATAGTATTGATACTATGGATACAAGAATAAAAGATTTAACTGTTGAAGAGTTCCGTTCACTTTTATCAGATACTTTAAAA
>CAZVXE010000044.1:0-11989 GCA_964630765.1 uncultured Thermococci archaeon
TTTTTAGAATTTAGCCCAGTCGAATAACCTAGGTTTTCTATCTCAATTTGAATTTTTTCTAAAGTAATGGTGTCTGGATTAAACTCTACAATAGTATTATTGTCCAATAGATTGACTTTAACACTTTTTACCCCTTTTAGCGATGATACTTTGTCTTTAATAGAGCGTACACAGCTTTTACAATGCATCCCTTCAATTTTTATTGTTGTTTTTTCCATAGCTTTACCTCCTATTGATTTTAGCTATAGAAAAAATTGTAATGAAACTCTTTATTAGGCATTGTTTGAAACTAGTTTCGCATAGTTTCAATGTTTCAATATGACAACATTAGTCATACCACGTCTTCTTCGCTCTATTACCCCTCTCCCTTCTAGTTTGTCTAAGATTCTAGTTACTTTTACCTTGTTAAAATTTGTTTTGTCTGTAAGGTCAGATTGGAAAATAGTGCCGTTTGCGTCTATAATATTCTCTAATACTATTTTTTCTTCGTCATTTAAGGTTTTCATGATTTCTTCATAATCTTCTTTTTTAATGGATGCATCCTTTACTTCTTCTTTAGACGGGGTTCTTTCTTCTTTTCCAAAAAAGATAAGATAGATTCCTATTATAATCACAAAGCTCATTATAGCGATGCTGACATTGGTCTGAAAATCAATCGTTCCCCACATAGGGCATGATGATCCGTGTTCGCAAGATGTATTTACTATTTCTGTCATAGCTCTGTTAAATGAGAAAATAATAAATCCCATTAATAGAGCCACAAAAATTATCAGAACACCTACAATTCGATTCCGCATAAAAATAATGGATTAATTATGATTATAAATATTATTATAATTAATAATTACCATAAACAGCGAAAGGCATATATAGAATAATAAAAGAAAAGCTTTGAGGGAGAACTTAGAGTCTCCATTGGAATTTTCGACTCATAAGATTCTTCCTCAAATTATTTTAACAGTTTGTGCAACTACTAGTAGAGCAGCACGAGCAAGAATTTGGGCAGTACCAGTCATAATAGCAGTATCCATTGCATGTGCAGTTATATCTGTAGTAACCGCACGAGCAGTATGAAGTATACGTTGTAATTGTAGGAGTTTTATGTTCGCAGTTGTAAAGTTGATCCTCTAAGGATTTTACCCGAGTTTCATAGTTGTCAACAACTTTTTGTTTCAAATCAACGTTTCTTTGTGCACTATCGTACTGAGATTTAAGAGATCTAACCTCTGACTCAAGATCCGTTATCTTCTTATTTTTATCTGATATCTGTGATTCTAACAAAGATATTTTATTATCGAGCCCAATCTTCTCAGTAAGCAGAACGTTGTACTGAGTTCCTTGCCCGGTGTCCGAAAGTGAACGATACAAGAAAAAGAAGTTTCCTATTATTGATACTAATAAAAGCACTGCAAGCACTGCAGATAAAACTTTCAATCCATCGCCATTACTCATAGCATACCTCCTTATTATAATTTAATTATTACACTAAATAAAGATGAAACAATATATAAAAGTTTAGATGAAATAATAGTAAAACCGTTTCATATTTTGAAAAAGTCAAATCAAAACTTTTAAAAGCATAATTTTTAATCATTTCTTATGAAAATACTCTCAATAGTGGGTGCAAGACCTAACTTCATGAAAATAAAGCCCATTTATGAAGAGTTTAAGAAAAGAAGAATAGATCAAGTTCTTGTGCATACAGGCCAACACTACGATGAGAACATGAATCGAGTTTTTTTTGAGGATTTAGAGCTACCAAAACCTGATGTTTTCCTTGGCATAGGTTCTGGAACGCACGGAGTTCAGACAGGAGCTATGATGTCAAGGATAGAGGAAGTGTTAAGTCAAGAAAAACCTGATCTGACAGTTGTCGTAGGAGATGTAAATTCTACACTTGCCGGTGCGATATCTTCTATTAAAATGCAGATTCCTGTGGCCCATGTGGAATCTGGATATCGTTCATTTGATATGAGGATGCCGGAAGAAATTAACAGGATACTTGTTGACAGAATATCTCAGTTTTTATTCGCACCCACAGAAGACGCAGTAAATAATCTGATATCTGAAGGGGCTGATAAAAAAAGAATCTTCTTTGTCGGGAATGTTATGGTTGAGACATTGTTATCACATCTCCAAAAATCAAAAAAATCAAAAATTTTAATGGATCTATCTTTAGAATCTGATAATTATGGGCTGATGACTATCCATAGGGCTGAGAATACAGCTGACCCCAAAAAACTTATTGAATTATTCACTTCTTTAGCTAAGATTGGTCATAAGATTATTGTTCCCCTACACCCAAGAACAAAAAAAGTATTGGAAGAACTTGGATATCTAAAGAAACTTGGGGCAAATATCAAAATAATTGAGCCTCTGGGGTATCTTGACTTTTTATGGTTGATGTCAAACTCTAGTTTTGTGATGACTGATTCTGGAGGGATCCAAGAAGAGGCTTTAATGCTTGATGTACCTTGCATAACGCTTAGAGAGAACACTGAAAGAGTAGTTACACTAAAAAATGGTGCAAATATTCTTGTTGGAACAGACACAATAAAATTATCTTCGGCTCTAAACGAAATTCCAACTAGGGATAAAACATACCCAAAACCTCCACTATGGGACGATAAAGTCTCAAAAAGAATTGCCGATGCAATAATTGATCATCCGGAACTTTTTGCCCTTTAAATTTATATACCCCTATACTATTTATCATTAAAAAGAGATGGTGCTATGGAAGAAATTGAGTATAAAATTGCAATTGCCTCAATATTCACATTCTTTCTTATAATTGCAGCACTTACTCTTTTTCCCCTTATAGATGCACTTATTGTAACATTTGTTCTAGTTTACCTCATGAGGCCAATAAACAGCGTATTGATCAAATTCATGAGCAAAACATACGCCGCGATACTTTCGGCCATAATAATAATAATACCTACCTTTTTACTATTCTTCTATCTTGCAGCCGCTACTATCAATTATGTTATCAAAGAGAAGATTTTTGAGAAATTAATGGTGATATTTAATGATTTTGATGCCTATTCAAAAAGTATATTCATCTCATTTCTTAACTACTATGGTATAGAATATTCTAACGACCTTGACAAGATTACAAATATTTTAACTACAAAGTTGCATGAACTGATATCTTATCTCTCTGAGGAGATTATTGACCTTACAATTCATATACCTGAATTTGCAATGAAACTTTTGCTTGCATCAATACTTGCATTATACCTATTAAAAGAAGGCGGAACTATTAAAAACACATTTGTTACTTTGTTGCCCGAAAATAAAAAGAAGACAATCTCATCCCTTCTTCACGGGATTGACATTGTTTTTGAAAGTATTATCCTTGTTAATATTTTAAAAGCAATTTTCACTACAATAATAAGTTACTTTATCTTTTTAATATTTGGAATACCTTACCCCTTACTTCTGGCCGTCATGTCTGGGTTTATGGATTTTGCGCCAATACTAGGTCCTTGGATGTTATTTTCAGGAATTGCTGTTGTCTATGTAATGAAAGGGCAAGCAATGACCGGAATTTATGTTTTTATTCTAGGTCAGGTATTAGTTACTATAATACCTGAACTTTACATCAAGCCAAAACTTGCAGGAAAATACGCCAAAATACATCCAATGATATTTTTATTTGGATTCTTTGGAGGGCTTTTAGCCTTTGGAGCAATAGGAATTTTTGTAGGCCCAATAGCAATTGGAATTGTGATGGTATTCATTAAATACTATCTGTTGGGTAAAGAAATCGAAAGAAAAAATTCTTTTGTTGATAAAGTACTAACTCAAGTAGACAAGATGATAAAGTTTGAGGGAACTAAAAATGGTAAACTATAAGACCATTCTACCGTTTGTTGCTGGAATAATATTAATACTAATTTTTGTTCAATTTGTAGGTTATAATGAATTTATTACTTTAATAAAAAGTGCTAATCCTTTATATTTAGGTCTTGCAATTGTATTCCAATTGCTTAATTTAATTTTTGAGGCCTATAAATGGAAACCACTACTCGAATCCTTAAAGCCAAAAGTTTCTATGAGAAATGTATTTGTTGCCACAATGGTTGGTATTTTCTTCAATAATGTTACCCCTAGTGCTAAAACAGGGGGGGAGCCAATGAAGACATTTCTTATTTCTAAGGAAGAGGATATCAGCCCAATTGAAAATGTTTTTGCTACAGTTACTGCGGATAGATTTGTAGAATCCCTACCTTTTTTCGTTCTTGCTATTTTCTCCGTGATGTATGTTAATCTTTTCTATAGCGTAAGGTGGACTACGATTGCTTTATTGTCATTTGTAATTATTATTTACGTATGTGTACTCTTGGTAGCTACTTATGTCTGTTTCAATAAAGAAGCTGGCGAGAAAGTCGTTTTCAAATTCTTAAGAATACTAGGGAAATTTTCTAAGAGAATTAATAAATATGAAGATCTGGCAGTATCGATGGTAGAAAATTTTCATGGGCAGTTTCAACTAATTCTAAGGAGCAGAAAGGTCTTGTATAGATCCATTGCCGCATCAATAGTAATGTGGGCCTGCTGGATTCTTAGGACATATTTTGTCTTTTTAGCACTCGGGAAACCTTTGAATCCATTGCTTGTTGCACTTGTATCTACAATAAGTCTCCTCATGGGATTGCTTCCGTTACTGCCTGGCGGCCTTGGAGTCGTTGAAGTAACAATGACAGTTTTATATGCCTCGCTAAAAGTAGGGAAAAATATTGCCCTTACAGCAACAATTTTGGATAGGATCCTTTCATTTTGGCTTGTTTTAATTTTCACAGGAATTATTACTTCCTATAACCTGCCTAAACTTAAGCCTATGAAATCCGAAGCTAAAAGTCGAATGATAAGCCATAATGAAGAAAATGAGTCAAATAAACAGATTAATATTTAAATAGAACCGATAATTATAAATTAATTTTATATACTTTAAATATTAAATTTGATAAGGTGAATTTGTTGAGGGTTAGAGAAGCTTCGTTTAGAGACAGATATAATATATATGATCTTATTGATAGTTTGCACAATGTACCCCTAAAGTCTCCTGATGAAATTGCTAATTTTAATAAGATACTTACGGAATATATCAAAAATCCGAACATAAAAATATTTGTTGCCGAAGAGAATTTACTTGACAGTGTTGAAATTTGCGGTTTCTTATCTCTTTTCGTTAAACCAATACTGTTTTACAGTTACAACGTATGTCACATTGAAGACATTGTCATAAAGGATGAGTACAAGGGAAAAGGTGTTGGGGCAGAACTTTTAGAAGCTGCAATTAACTACGGAAAAAGGGTCAAATGCAAGTACATAACAGTATCCATTGAGGGCGGAGACCCCATGACAAAGAAATTCTACAAAGCATGCGGTTTTGCTGAAAACTCTCTCGAAATGAAATACTATTTATAATTTTTTCCCTATTTTAATTCTATACGAAAATTATTTATTTTGATGCATTTTAGATGTTCTGTGATTTTATGATGAAAGAGATAAAAAAATTTGACATTGGTTCAGTTGCTAAAATGTTTTTCTTTATTGGACTAATAGCAGGTTTAATTGCGGGTATAGTCTTTGCAATTGCTTTTGTAGTTGCTGGAGCATTTGGCCCTCAATTATATCCTGACATGTATAATAGTTTTCCGCCCAATACAGGTGCACTGGTTGCTTTAACAGGAATAGTAGCTTTCCCAATAATATATGCCATTTTCGGAGCAATTTCGGGGATAATATTTGCCGGATTTTACAATATTATTGCTCGAGCAGTCGGAGGCATTAAGGCAGAATTCATAGAATAATTTTAGAAGATAGTTTTTTATATTCAGTTTTCATTTTTAAAACAAGATGAATATAGAAATAATAAAAGATATTATTAGTCTAATAAAGAGTGAAGAAAACTATAGCCGTGATGTCCTGGACGGCGAGGAACCCCAGTTTAGCGATAAAAGATATTCTTCCTTTCCTTTAAGCAAAAACAATGTTAGAGAATTTAATCTAAGTGATCCAAGTAGAAAGGTCACATATATAGATGGGGGAAATATTGAGCTACTTTCGTCACCTTCTGTTTATCTGGGGCTTGTCAGGATATATTTTAACATATTTAAAAATAATAAAATTATTGTGCCAAATAATTTATCTCAAAAATTTGAGTTTTATGTAATCGGCAAAGCCATAGGAAAAGGAAAAGACATTAATTTTTATTTCAAACTATTTCCATTTTCAAAAGATTATGGAGTTGATATTGAAGAGGCAGATAAGACCATAAACTCTCACGACCCCACAATATCAAATAGAAATTTCAGAGCCGAGTTGGGGTCTGTTTGTGGAGTTGCAAGACGATTTCTCGAATGGAAAATTTCTGAACTAATAATCCAAAAAGAACTTGAAAAAGGCGATATCTTGGTAAGAGACGGTTCTCTACAAACAGCCATTACTGGAGAACATAACTATTCTAAAAAAGCCTATGAGGCTGCCGCTGAAAAAGAAGTCACTTTTTGTGGGATTGCTAAAAGGTCTAGACTTTACACTTCAAAGGGGAGATCATTACCATACGCAATTAGGCTATTGGGAAATAAAATGTGCCCTAAAAAATTATGGTACTATCATCCTGTAGCAGAAATAAATCACCCCGATCATAATGCAGAAATGTATTTCGTGAAATTCCACCCTTCATCAAGGTACACTTTTAGATTTGAAATAGAAAAGAATAGAGCAAAAGTATTAGGAAGGGAAGGCGTTGAGGAAGTCTTGGGAACAATAGCTTCTAACTCTGTTGACCTTAGATTTCCGGGTTACCCCTATGGGTTAGTTGATGCAGATTATATTGCTAGGATTAGGGGTGATGAAAAAGAAACACACAAGGCGCTTTTCTTGTCTCTTTGTGATGACGAGGAAATTCTAAAATTTATTGATGAAAATATTAGTGTTGAGGATGCTCATGATGTTCTTGATAGTTTACAGTGGATGTAGGAGTTGTTAATTTGGATATTGTAGGAAAAATTGTATCAGGTGATTTTAGCGGGATAATAATCAGGCAGAAAACAGGAGTTGACATAGAACTGGGTGAATTACTTGTCGCAAGAGAGAACAACGGGTATTTCATACTACAGGTTTTTGATATCTCTTATGGATCTCAAATACCTGAGAGGATTAGAAGTTTAGCGGCAGGTTTAAAGTTAGAGGAAGTTTCCAACCTATCTTTTTTAGACAGTGAGCTTTCTAATTTCATTCTTATTATTCTAAAGCCCATCCTTTTTGTCACCCCAAACCGTTATCATCTACCAAAAAAACTTCCTAAGTTTTTTTCTGCTGTTGAAAGGATAAAAGAAGAAGATCTAAAATTCCTTGAAAAACCGAACAGGCCACTTTACTTTGGGAAAATAAGAAGTGGTTCGAGAGTTCTAGACATTGATGTATTCCTTAGGGGAGATGATGTTATCACTCACCATATGCTAATCTCAGCTTCTACAGGCAAGGGAAAATCTAACCTTGTTAAAGTCCTTACGTACAACCTGTTGAATGAAACTTATGCTGGTTTACTAGTCATTGATCCTCATGATGAATACTATGGAAGGACAAAAAAAGGGTTGAAGGATCATCCCAACGCTAGAAATAAAATTGTCTATTATTCTACAAATCCCCCACCTGGCGCAAGCACTCTTATTCTTGATTTAAAAACAATTAAACCTTGGCACCTCACAGGCATAGTATCTTTGACAGAAGCGCAAATAGAATGTATATACTTATTTTATAACAGAGATAAAGAAAACTGGATAGAAAATATTGTACTTGCAGAGAGGGAGGAAGGAGTCTCTGCAGTAACACTTGATGTTCTTAAAAGAAAATTCAACAATGTGTTTGGGGTCTCTTCAGAAGATGGGCAAATTTCTTTTAGAAGCAGTTTATTCTCAAATAATAGTGGCGTTACTACAATAAAGAATGTAGTTGATAATCTAGAAAACGGAAAAACAGTTATTATCGATACCTCAAAACTTGGGGGAGAAGTAGAACTTTTAATTGGGGGGATATTCGCCGAGGGTATTTTTTCGCGGCATCGTGATTTGAGTTCTAAAGGGCATCTTCAAAATAAACCATGTGTTAGTATAATTATTGAAGAGGCACCAAGAGTACTTGGTAAAGAGGTACTTGATAAAGGGGCAAACATTTTTGGAACTATTGCAAGAGAAGGAAGAAAATTTAGAGTAGGTATTGTAGCCATAACTCAACTTCCAAGTCTTATACCAAAGGAGATACTTGCAAATATGAATACAAAAATAATTATGGGAACTGAAATGTCGAACGAGAGAAGCGCATTAATAGAAAGCTCTCCACAAGATATATCTGAAGAATCAAGAAACATTGCTAGCCTTGACATAGGAGAAGCACTTCTAACTTCCACATTTTCTAAATTAGCGATACCTTTGAAAATACCTCTTTTTGAGGACATCTTCAAAGACAATAAAACATTTGTAAAAGATAGGAATACCATTAGAGGGGTCGACTTAGAGTGAAATTTTCGCATATGGCCGATCTTCATTTGGGAGGCTGGAGAGAAGATACTTTAAGGGAAATTGGAATAAAAACATTTGAAAAAGCCATTGATATATCTATTCAAGAAAATGTTGACTTTATATTGATTTCTGGAGATCTTTTTGATTCTTCCAACCCTACAATTGATGTTATGGCAAAAGCCGCAAAAAAATTATACGAGCTTAAAGTAAAAGAAATACCCGTCTATGTTATTGAAGGTTCCCACGATTTTTCCCCCACAGGCAGAACAATACTAAAAGTTTTTCATGAAGCAGGTCTTCTAAAAAGAGTTACTTCTGGAGAGCAAACAGAAGGAAAGCTAATTTTAAAAGGAGTTGTAGATGAAAAAACAAAAATTAAGCTCTACGGCATATCTGGAATTAGAGGTAGTCTAGAGAAGGCCACATACGCTGTACTAGATAGAGAGGATCTAGAAAATCAAGAAGGACAAAAAATATTCTTATTCCATTCTGCTATACAGGAGCTGAAACCAGATAATCTTTACCAAATGGAATCAATGCCAATTTCTTTGCTCCCAAAAGGATTCTTCTATTATGCAGGCGGGCATATTCACGAAAAAGGGGAATTTGAAATAGGTGACTACAAGAACATCGTATTCCCTGGGGCATTATTCCCAAATAATATTGATGAACTTTTATCTTTCAAAATGGGTGGATTTTACTTAGTTGATTATAATGATGGGATCCTAAACAAAAAATATATCCCAATAAAAGTTGCACCAGTGATACTTTTAGAAATCAATTTGGAAGGAACTCATACAATTAATATTGAAGAGAAAGTCAGGCAGGCAGCCGATAAAAATGATTTAAAAGATAGTATAGTTATCCTAAAGTTTAAGGGAAAAATTGAAGGCAGTCTTTCGGATATTAATTTCAAAAAGATCAATTTATATCTAGAAAATAAGGGTGTACTTTTGGTAAAAAGAGATACAAGAGAAATTAAAGCCAAAGAGTTTAAGGAAATAAAAAATTCTTCATTAACAAAAGAAAAACTTGAGGAAGATGTGATAGTCCGACATAAAGATCAGATTAAAATTAAAGATTGTCAAACAGAAACAGTTTCTTTCGTGAAGACTTTTATGAATATTCTATCAAGGGAGAAAAAGGAAGGCGAAAAAAAAGATGATTACAGCAAAGGAATTCTTAGCGAATCTATAGAGTATCTTTCAAAAAATAATCTTCTGGAGGATTTGGATGAAACTTCTCTCCCTTGAAATGCTTAATATACGAAGTTATCAACATCAAAAAATTGAATTTCCAGAAGGATCGTTTTTGTTGTCGGGAGATATTGGATTTGGCAAATCAACTATATTATTAGCAATAGAGTTTGCACTTTTTGGTTTGGGGGATATTTTGGCTTCTTCCCTCCTTAGAAGGGGCGAGCGAGAGGGGATGGTCCGTTTAGAATTTGAATTAGAGGGAAAAGAAATAATAGTTGGGAGGAGTCTACAAAAAAAAGGAGAAGCAATCTCGCAGACAACTGGTTATATCTCAATTGGTGGTAACAGAAAAGAAATGACGCCCAGCGAACTTAAAGCAGAAATACTCTCTTTATTGGGATACCCCAAAGAATTGTCCTCAAAACAAAAAAATCCAATATATAGGTACACAGTTTACACCCCGCAGGAGGAGATGAAGCAAATTCTATTATCTAAGAGAGATGATAGAATGGAGATACTTAGGAGGATCTTTGGAGTTGACAGATATAAGACAATAAGAGACAATTCTAACAATCTAAGGCTTGAACTTAAAAGAAACGCATCAAGTTATGAGCTCCTATCAAAGGGATTAAATGAGAAAAATGAGGAGCTTAAGATTATTTCCGGGAAAAAAGAGAAATTAACTAGCCAGGTAGTGGAAATAAAAAAATCTTTACAAGATTTCAGGATAAAAGAAGTTGCGACTATCAAAAAATTTGAAGAAATAGAAGAAAAATTTAAACAATTCCAATCTATTTCAAAAGAAGTTGCGGCCAAAGAAGGAGAATTAAAAACTTATGATCAAAATCTATCTAGTCTTGAAATAAAAATTAAACACATTCTAGAAGGCAAAGAAGAAATTGATATCGAAAAGGAGATTTCCTATATCGAGAATGATATTAAAATTATTTTAGACAATCTTAAAAAATCTAAAGAGAAAAAGGAGAAGCTTAACAATTATAAAATTATGGCCGGGAAGCTTGAAGTTGAATTATCAGAAAAAAAAGAATCACTTGATAAAATATCTAAAGAAATAAAATTGAAGAAAGATTCCATTTCTTCTCTAAAAGGTACCTACGAGCGAACTACTGATGAAATAAGAAATGAAATATCTCGAATACAAAAAAATATTGAAGAGATATATCAAAGGAAAGAAGGAGTTAACAAAGAAATTGATAGTCTGTTGAAATCAAAGGAAAGATATAACGCGAAAATCTATGGATATAAAGAACAAAATTCAATAGTTATAGGGAGTCTAAGATCTCTTGAATCTGATTTATCCTCCTTGAGTAATCTAAAAGGCATTGGATTGTGCCCCCTGTGCAAACAGAATATATCAGAGGATCACAGGCAGAACGAGATAAAAAGAATCGAGAAAGAGAAAAATGACTTCAACATTTCTTTAAATGAAACAAACAAACTTATTAAAAAAGTGGAGACTAAGTTACAAGAGATTGATGCTGAGATAGATATCAAGTCAAAAAACTTAATTAATTCCGAAAAAGATAAAATAATAAAACTTGAGGATTTAATCAAAGAAACAGATTTATTTACTACTTTATCAAAGGATATTATTAGTTTAAATTCTCAACTTTCCCCGTTAGAAGAATTAATTAATAATAAATCTCAGGAACAAAAACAAATTCTAGCTGAAATAGAAATACTCACACCAATTGAATCTGAGATAAATGAGCTTGAAAAAAGAAAAGATTCTAGTCTTGAACTTATTGGCAAGTACAAAGAAGCTTTGAATCTTAAGACAGATATAGAAATTCTAAAAGGTAAAAAGAAAATTCTAGAAGGGGCTATTAATACTCTAAAAGAGAATCTAAAACAATTTTCGGGCATAGATGCTGAAAAACAGGCAATTTCTCTAGAATTAAAAAAAATAACTGAGGAAAAAATCAAAAAAGAAAGAGAAGAAGCAGAGAAATTAAAAGAAATTGAACTCCTTGGGAACGATTTCCTTAGAGTAAGTAAAGAAATTGAAGAGAAGAAAAAATACCTTCGTATAAGAGAGAAACTTCAAAGAATTGTTAATTGGCTTGATAATTATTTCATTAGTTTAATGGAAACAATGGAAAAAGAGTTTATGGAATCCCTTAGAATGCAGTTTGAATCTTACTTCTCCAAATGGCTTGAAAATCTACTAGAAGGCGATGAGATAGAAGTTTCAATAGATGAAGATTTCACACCAGTTTTGAGGCAGGAAGGTTTTGA
>CAZVXE010000045.1:0-11679 GCA_964630765.1 uncultured Thermococci archaeon
TTAGATGAAGTATTAGAAAATATATCTGTCAATTCAATAATTTTTAATTCAAGGTCTTTTTCAGAACCTTTATTATTCAATTCCTTTTTTATTTCAACAAGATTGATTTGTCTTTCTATCTCTCTTTCTACCCATAGGGGTATCATCTCTAACTTCTGAACTCCTTTTAGTTCAACTCTTCCTCCTTCTCGGATGGAAACATTGAGGTCCTGCCTTATCGTACCTAATCCTCTTTTTACTTTTCCTGTGGCCCTCAAGATTTGCCCTAGAATATACGCAGCCTCTTTTGCTTGTTCTGGGTTTGAGATATCTGGGCCCGTTGCAATTTCAACAAGAGGAATCCCCAATCTATCAAGTCTAAATGTCTTGGTAGTATCATCTTGGCTAATCAATCTCGCAGCGTCCTCTTCTATACATACTGTGAGGATAGAGACTGGACCATCTTTTGTCTTGATGTACCCATCTGTTGAGATAAGCATAGTCCTCTGGAAAGCTGAAGTGTTTGAACCATCAAGAACTGTTTTCCTCATTACTTGGATTTCCTCAATTATATTGGAATTTAGAAGTAAGGATACTTCAACCCCAATTACTTTAGCTTCATCGGAAACAAGATGGGGAGGTTCCTCATCAAGCTCAACGAGACAATTTGAATCATAATATTGATAAATATAGGTTTTACCCCTCATATATTCTTTCAATGCAGCAACATCTACTTCGCCTATTTCAGAGGGTGTCGGCCTAAGTTTTCTTTCAACTGTAAAGACGGGATCATCAGTTCTAAGAACTGTCGGGCAATGACAAAATAGTTTTCTTTTAGTATTTAGTTGCTGATGAATCTCTAATCCTACTTTAAGGCCAAGTTGTTTATAGTCCATTCTTATCACCTTTTATGCGGTAGTTTATTTCGCCAGCCATATTATCAAGCATATTTCTCTTGACCTCAAAATATTCGTTTGTATGGCCTAAAATCCATGAAAGTTTAAGATATGCCGTTTCAGGCAACATGTCTTCTGCATATATTACTCCCATTTCCTCCATTATCCTCCCATTTGAGTAAACAAAGGGATCTACTCTGCCAAAAAGACACTGTGTCGCAAAAACAATGATTATGCCTTCTTCTCTTGCTCTTTTAATTGAATCTACCCAGGAAAACTTATCATTTATTGTATCAGTTGGTACATGACCAAGAGCCGATGCCTCAATCACTAATCCTTTGTATCCTTTGTCTATGTAATAATCAAGAATTTCAGGATTAAAATTTGGATATGCCTTAATAATAGCAGTTCTTTCTTCCATCTCTATATCGGGATATACCTCATTTTCATCGTTTCTTATCCTATAATCAGATAGTTTCTCAATTTTCCCATTCATAAAAACTTTGGCCAATGGAGATGTATTGATGGGCCTAAAAGTATCCCTTCTAGTAGAATGCATCTTCCTAACTTTTGTTCCTCTGAGGACATTGCAATAAGTATCGTCCATTTCTCCATGCATGACAATTACTGCTTCTCCGATATCAGAATGCCCGGCAACATATGAGGCACAAATGAGATTCATAGAACCATCAAAACTTCCCCTATCTGGGCTTCTTTGTGCGCCCACAAGACAAACTGGCTTGGATAAATTTTGGAGCATAAAAGATAATGCAGAAGAAGTATAATGAAGTGTATCTGTACCGTGAGTGATAATAATCCCTTTAGATCCAGAATTTAATTCTTTTGCCGCTTCTTTGGCTAGAATTTTATAACATTCAAAGGTCATTGATTCTGAAGCTATCTGGAATGGAGAAGATATATTCCGAAATGTTGCTATATCAGACAGTTCAGGAGCCATGAAAAATATTTCTTCTGGTTTCATAAGCCATCTTACTCCACCAGTTTCATAGTCTACTCTCGATGCTATTGTGCCACCAGTTGAAATTAGAGATATTTCAGGAATATCTTTCCTTTTTTCAAATTTTACTTCGGAAAAAATTATTGGCTTTTGTTTTTTCTCAACGTTAATAATTTTAACAGAGTCTTTTCTAAAACCTATATTATATCCATTAGATAATTTAATAATAATTGAATCTTTCTTTGGGGAGGGTATCACTATTCCTTCGTAACTAATTTCGCCCTTCCTTAATGTAATTACATCTCCAACTTCCGGTTCCATATCTAAGGATAGGAATAATACTATATAAGTGTTTTACATATTTATAATTCAGAAAAATTAAAGAAAATAATAAAAAATAAATAATAATAAGATTTAATAACTAAATCCTCTTGCCTTCATTGCATCGACAACTCTTTCGATTGCAACGACGTAAGAAGCTGTTCTCATGCCTATATTATATTTTTCCTTAGCGCCAATTACATCCCAAAATGCCTTTGTCATCTTTTTGTCAAGTTTCTCGTATACTTCATCTACAGTCCAGTAATAATTCATTAAGTTCTGGACCCACTCGAAATAGGAAACTGTTACTCCACCTGCATTACATAAGAAGTCAGGTATCTGGTATACTCCTTTTTTGATAAGAATTTCATCAGCTTCAGGAGTTACAGGACCATTAGCTAGTTCAGCAACCATTTTTGCCTGAATTTTATCGGCGTTTTTAGCAGTAATCTGATTTTCAAGTGCTGAAGGGCAGAGAATATCACATTTTAAGTATAGTAGGTCTTCATTAGTTATGTTTTTTGCACCCGGGAAGTTAACAACGGAACCTGTTTTTTCTTTATGCTCAAGAACTTTATATGGATCAAGTCCCGCTTCATTATAAATTCCCCCTTGGGAATCAGAAACAGCTATAATCTTAGAGCCTTGATCATATAAAAATAGAGCTATGTAAGATCCTGCGTTTCCATATCCTTGCACTACCGATGTTGTTTTCTTTATGTCCCATTTCAAGTATTTTATGTATTCTCTAATGGTATACCATGCACCTTTTGCTGTTGCATCTCCTCTACCTAAAGAGCCTCCGACCGAGAGTGGTTTTCCGGTAATTACTCCAGGGGTGTAGTGTTGCCTTATTTTAGAAAATTCATCCATCATCCAAGCCATGATTTTTGGAGTGGTATAAACATCTGGGGCAGGAATGTCCAATTCTGGACCTATAAATTTGTAAATTGCTGCAATATACCCTCTAGAAAGTCTTTCAATTTCTCTATCGCTCATTTCTTTTGGATTGCAGATTATTCCTCCTTTTCCTCCACCATATGGTATATCGACAACTGCACACTTCCACGTCATCCAAGCAGCAAGTGCCCTTACTTCGGCCGGGGATACGTTCCAATGGTATCTAATTCCCCCTTTTGTTGGTCCTCGGGCATCATTATATTGACATCTATAACCAGTAAAAACTTTAACATTGCCATTATCCATGGTAACTGGAATGGTTACCTCGAGAAACCTCTTTGGCTTTTTCAGCGCTTCATATATCCCTTCATCAAGTTTAAGAACTTTATTTACTTTATCAAGTTGTTTTAATACGTTTTCAAATGGATCTATGTTCTCCATAGAATACCTCCCCTTTGAACTGTTATTTTTTTAAGTATTTAAATCTTAGTTATTATATTTGGCAGAAAAAGACCCCATTTGACATTAAATTATCAAATTTAATGCCATTTAATCATTTTATTAAACCAATTTAAGAATAGATGGCATTTAATTGCAGTAAGAATTAATCAATAAAAGAGTTAAGCCGCACAATATTCGACGTTTATAAGTCCTCTTCCATAAGAGTGACCATATACTTGTTAAATAAGAGATCTTTCCCGGGAAAACTTTCTCCGTGCCCAGGGAATACTTCTTTTACTTTAATTTCACATAATTTTTTTAAAGATTCCTTTAGATCTTCGAGACTTCCTGATGGTAAGTCATATCGCCCAACTGAGCCTTTGAAAACTGTATCGCCAGAAAAAAGATAGCTCTTATCTTGTTCTAAGAGACACATTGACCCTGATGTATGCCCTGGGGTATGTATTACTTTAAGTAAATAATCCCCAATATCAATTTCATCATTTTCTTTTAGAGGATTCACGTCCTTATAGCCTTCAAAAGTATTAGAAAATGCCCAGAAAAAAGTTTTTTCAGTTGCATTTTGAATGTCTAGGTAATCCTTTTCATGTGCATAAATAGGTACTTCAAAAAATTTGTTACCGCCAATGTGATCATAGTGACAATGTGTATTGATAATAAAATCTATTTGTAGGTCATTTTCATCGACATAATCATATATTCTATAATTCTTATATGTTCCAGTATCAATTAATACAGTTTTATCGCTCTCAAGTATGTAGCAATTAGAGTCGACTCCCAAAGACTCAATAAAATGAAACATTTGATCACGTGAATTCTATTAACCTAACGACTCTTGCAATTTTTTTAAATTTTTAACAAAATCTGAATTCTTATTTGTAATTAATACATAGCTTAAAATGTCTTCGAGCCGTTTAACAGGTACTATGTTTATCTGTTCCTTTTTTGATTTTTCTACGTATACGTCATCTTTGTTTGAGTATGGTATTATTACTTCTTTCATTCCACTCTCAACTGCAGCCTCGATTTTAGCACTGACCCCGCCTATTGGTAAAACATCACCCCTGACTGAAAGAGATCCAGTCATGGCGATATCTTGCCTTATTGGAATTTCTTCAAGTGCAGAAATAACGGCTGTTGCAACGGATACACTGGCACTGTCCCCTTCAACACCCTCGTATGCTTGAAGGAACTGAATAGTAATATCAAAGTTGGATAAATCCTTATTTGTGTATCTCTTTACTAAAGAGGACACTATTGATATTGACTCTTTTGCTATTTCTCCAAGTTTTCCTGTTGCAATTACATTACCATGTGATTTTGATGAAGAATTGGCAACGCCAACTTCTATAGGAGTAATAATCCCACTGCCCTCTCCTAATACAGCAAGCCCATTAACTTTTCCTATCTGGGCACCTGTAGATCCGAATATTTGATAAGCTTTTTTCCTATCAATGTAATCATCTGCAATCTGATGCTCAAGAGATCTTGAAAGTTTTCTAGCTTCAATAATATGTTCAACGGTAACAATATTATCTCCTTTAGTTAAGGCGACATCACCGGCAGCCCTGACCATACCCCCAAGTTCCCTAAGTCTAAGCGTTAGGTGGTTCTTTCTGTTGCTTCTCCTTCTTGCCTCTTGAACAATCTCAGCAACAGCATCAAGTGAAAAGTGCGGTATTTTTGCATCTTTCTTTACCTCTTGTGCAACAAACCTAACGATCTTCTTTATATTTTCCTCAGTTGCCGGCATTGAATTTTCCATGTACACTTCATATCCATATCCCCTAACCCTTGAACGTAGGGCAGGGTGCATATCACGCAAAGTTTCAAGATTTCCCGCCGCTACTAGGACGAAATTACATGGAACTTTTTCTGTTCTGACCATAGCCCCAGAACTCATTTCACTCTGTCCTGTGATTGGATATGCTTTTTCTTGCATACCTGTAAGAATAGCTTGTTGCATTTGAATCTTTAAAGTTGAGATTTCATCTATAAATAATAGGCCTTTGTGAGCCTTCTGAATCATACCTGCTTCAACTCTTTCATGCGCTGGTGTACCAAGACCTCCGGACTGGAATGGGTCATGCCTAACATCCCCAAGTAATGCTCCTGCATGAGCGCCTGTTCCATCCAAAAATGGAGCATGGTCCCATTTAGAGTTATCAACTAGTATTTTTGGAATCATGACTTGATTTTTAATTCTAAATGTCTGCATTCCAAAGAATATAATAACTGCAAGAAACAGCCCCCATAATAACTGCCCTTGTGTAAATGCAATAACAATTATCGCACCAATAACAAAGAAAAGTATCATTCTTTTGCTTTCTTCCTGTTTTTTTGCCATCGCTTTGTGTTCATCGATGATAAGCCTTGCTTTCCCCCTTGGAACTGTCCTAATCCTTGGGGTATTTGGATCATCGGGATTTGGATAAGCAAGTATGTCTTCGAGATCTTCTTTTGGGAGAAGTTCTGCCATTGCCAAACCCAACATTGATTTTCCTGTTCCAGGTTCTCCTATTAATAACACGTTTCTTCTTTGTTTTGCTGCCGTCTTAACAATCTCAACAGCGTGATCTTGACCAATTACCTGATCAATAAGACTTTCAGGCACTTCTATTTCTTCAGTAGTAGAAACATCATAAAAAGATTTAATCTGTTCTCTAACTTTTTTAACTTCTTCTGTAATGTCTACCAATTCTTCGTTTATTGGTTCTACTTCTTTTTCTTTTACTTCATGAATAGAAGATTTTTTCTTTGCCATTTGTATTTCCTCTAAAAAGACTTATCCGTTTATAGATGCCTAGCCTTTAAAAATATATCGCACTTTTAGTATAGGGCATATTATCCGGTAATTATTCCATTTTATATATAATAAATCTTATAGAATTAGAATTTAAAGAGAAAAATATATTAATGGTTAGACATACCTAATTTTAGGTGTTTGCATGTATGTTACGTCACTATCATCGAAAACAACTTTAGATAAATTAAAAGGGGATTTTAAACTTATTGACTGCCACTTTGAAAGATTTCCAGATGGAGAAGGTTATGTTAGATTTGATGAAAAGGTCAAAAATATTAAAGAGATTCTTATAGTTCAATCGTTATACTATCCCCAAGATGAGCATATAATGCAACTTTTTTTCATGATCGATGCCTTAAAAGACTTAAACATTAAGATTAATCTTTTAATTCCTTACATGGCTTATGCAAGACAAGACAAGAGATTCAAAGACTGGGAGTCTGTTTCTGGCATATCATTAGCAAAGATGATAGATCGATTTGAACTTGAGTCAAAGTATACAGTGGATATACACGATTTAAAAATAACAAAAGCCATGAAGGGAGAAAATCTTTCAGCTATGCCCGCAATAGCAGATTATTTAATGAATTTAAATCTTAAAGAGCCCGTTATTATATCCCCTGATAAAGGCTCAGTGGAAAGAGCGAAGATAGTTGCTGATCAGATGGAGGCAGAATTTGATCATCTTGAAAAGACAAGGCTTTCTGGAGACACCGTTGAGATAAGGCCAAAAGAAATTAACACTAAAAATAGAGATGTTGCAATTGTCGATGATATAATATCAACTGGCGGAACTATGGCAAAGGCATGTGAAGTTCTTAAGAGAGAAGGAACTTTAAAGGTATTATCTGGTGCAACTCATCTATTGATGATATCAAACGCAGAAGAAAGATTAAAAAAGGCAGGAATTGACCGTATCTTTGGTTCAGATTCTATACCCTCTAAATTTTCTGACATATCAATTGCTAGTATTATAGAAGAGATGTTTTAGGCGATTTAATGATTGATCTTGGAGAAGTAAAAAAATTAAGGAAAAAATTTGGAGTGACTCAAAAGGAGCTAGCTTCAAAAGCTGGTGTTACTCAAGCTTATATAGCTAAACTTGAAAACAAACAGATTGACCCCAAACTTTCTTCTTTTAACAAGATCTTAAATGCTTTAGAAGAGCTAAGGGTAAGAATGAAAAAAATACAGGATGTTATGGTTTCTCCTGTAATCTTTGTTCACCCGAAGGATAAGGTTAGTGATGCAATAACAATAATGGCACGTTATAACATATCACAGCTACCTGTTTTGAGAAATGGAACCCCTGTAGGAAGTCTTTCTGAAAAATCGCTGATAAAAAAACTTGGAATTGGAAAAATTTGTGAGACCCCAGACCTTACAGTGTCTGAGATTATGGAAGAAAGCTTTCCAGTAGTTTCTAAGGAACAAAGTTTTGTTGAAGTTTACACGCTACTAAAAGAAAATCAAGCCGTTCTTATTGAAGAAATGGGAAGAGTAGTAGGAATAATTACTAGAGCAGATATTCTTGACAAGATTTAATCTTTTTAATAGTTAATTTTAAAAACAAATGTTCACTCCATAAGAAAAAGGAGGTTGTATATGCCAATAATTAATTTTAATATTACAAAAGCCGTAGTAGAAAAGAAAAAATTGGAGAAAGCTCCCGAAGGACCAGTAAGTTTTACGCAGACACCAAATATTGTCTCAATCAAAGAGATGCAGCTTTCCGGGCCAAGCGGAAGATTAAACGTGTTAGATGTTGAGTTTGATTTCCTTTCAAAGTACGAGCCTGAAGTAGGCAGTGCAAGTATTAAAGGAAACGTTTACTACCAAGAAGGAGAAGAGTTCAGGAAAAAAATCGTTGAACAGTGGGAAGGTAAAAAGACCCTTGACACAGCATTTTTTGATGAAGTCATAAATGGAATAAACGCAAAATGCTACGTATTTTCAATGATGCTAATAAAAGAGCTCGGCCTTCCAATTGCAACACCATTCAGATACAGCGCTTCTCCAGATGCTGCTAAGGCTGAAAAACCAAAAAAGAAATAATATTTTTATAGTTTATCCTATATTTTTTCTTTTAAATTAAAATTTTATGTTCCCATTAATGCTGATTAAATAAGTGGATGGCTAGACCATCCATGAAAAACCTTTTATTAAATAATCAAAAGGAACAATTGGGTAAGTTAACCTATTTTAATTGGTTGACTACATAAAGGAGGAGATTATTTGGCATTAAGAGAAATGACACCATATAGAAGATTCATGTCCGCTATGACTGGCGGCCGTGTTGATAGAACACCTGTAATGGTTCTTTCTAACTTTTGTAAAGAATTGATGGCTTCAACAAACGTTACTTGGCCAGCATGTCAGACCGATCCAAAGGTCATGGCACAGTTCCAGGCAGGAAGATATGAAGTTTGGGGCCTAGATGTATTGATATCCCACAATGATTTAGTATCCGAAGCAACTATGCTAGGGGCAGAGATTGACCTTGGAACAGACCTTAGGCATCCATCAGTATTGAAGCATGTGCTTGAAAATACTGATCCAACAAAATACAACATGCCAAAAGATGTTGTATCTAAGGGAAGAAATCCAATAGTTGAAGGTTCTACAAAGATTCTCGTTGAAAAGTACGAGGGTCTCGTCCCTGTTCTTAGAACAGTTACTGGACCAATGACAATTGCAGGTCACCTTTGGGGTGTTGACAGGATTTTAATGTGGTCAAAGCAAGAAGAAAAGAAGTTTGAAGCTTGTCTTGATATTTGTACTGATCTATGTATTGAAATTATTAGAAACTCTGCTGACTCAAGCGGTGCAAATGGATTTTATATGCCTGATCCAACAGCATCAGGAGACTTACTTGATCCAAAGGACTTCCAGAATTTTCTCGAACCAAGATATAAGAGAATGACAAAGGAAACTAAGGATATTGTATCTATGTTACACATCTGTGGTGACACAAGGGGATACATGGACAGAATTCCACACTCTGGATTCGACGCATTCTCATTTGAGGCTCCAGGAACTGCAGTTAAGGAAGCTAAGATGGGTCTTGGAGACAGAGTTACACTAGTCGGAAGTTTGGAAACAATCCCAGTCGTCATGATGGGTAAACCTGATTATGTTTACACACAGTCTTTAAGAGATATCGCAGACGGAGTAGATATTCTATCACCTGCTTGCGGTACACCACCAATGACTCCAAATGCAAACATAAGAGCAATGGTAGAAGCTTGCGAGCCAAAGAAAGTAAAGAGAAAAGTCGTTGCAATGAGCAAAGAAGACATCATAAAGAAATACACACCAGCAAAAGCCGACCTCGCAGACATTACTAAAGCAGTCATGGTAGGAGATGCCGTAACAACTGAGAATTTAGTAGTAGCAGCTCTTAAGAAAGGATTAAAGCCAATTGATTTAGTAGAAGAAGCCTTATTACCTGGTGCAATCGGAGTAGCAGAGATGTACGACGGTGGATATGCATTCGTACCTGAAATATTACTCGCCGCAAATGCAATGAAGAAAGGTATAAGCCACTGCCAGAGCGCAATGGGAGACGTTAAGCCAAAAGGTAAGATTATAATGCATGTCGCATTCGGTGACGTTCACGCCATTGGAAAAGACATTGTAAAGTCAATCTTGATTGCAAAGGGATACGCAGTAACTGATCTAGGGGCAAGTGTACCATGGGAGAAAGTAGTCGAAGCAGCAAAGAAGGAAAAACCAGATGTTGTATCTGGAACTGCTTTAATGACAACAACAAGAACTGCATTCCCCAAAGTCGTTGAACTCATGAAGAAGGAAGGTCTAGCCATCCCATTCATAGTTGCAGGTGGAGCAGTCGACCCAGCATACGCAGAAACAATGGACTATGCCATATACTGTAAAGGACCAGGAGATGCTGAGCCTGTCTTTGAAGGTATAAGAAAAGGCAAGAAGTGGCAACAGATCAGAGAAGAAGAGCACAAGAAATACAAGTAAATTATTTTATTTTTTTCTTATTCTTTTTTTAATTAATTTTTCAAATCAATTCATTCTTTTAGAGAGTGTTTTCTCAAAAACTTTTTATATACAGACAAGTATAATGTATTCTAAGGTTGATTAAAATGAAGAAAATTGCCATTATTGGGGGAACTGGCGGACAGGGCACGGGACTTGCTTTGAGATGGGCAAGAGCTGGACATGAAATCTTTATTGGATCTAGGGAAGAAAGCAAGGCTTGTGCATCTGCCGATAATCTAAAGGAGATATGTATTGATACTGCATGTTCTTTATTAGAAATAGAAAGGTCTGATGTCCAAGCTATAAAGGAAAAAGTTCCTGAAGCAAAGATACTAGGGTTCGATAATTTAGAAGCGGCAAAGAAAGCAGATATAATTGTGATAAGTGTTCCTTATTCGCATCTTATTCCCACAGTAGCTTCTATTAAGGAGGCTTTAACTGAGGGAAAAACAGTTGTATCTGTAGTTGTGCCTCTTTCGACTGCAGTTGGTGGAAAAGCCACAACAGTTATTTCCCCTTGGGAAGGAAGTGCTGCGGAAGTTATTCAGAGCTTAGTACCAGAAAATGTTCAGGTAATCAGTGCATTCCAGAATGTAAGTGCAGACAGACTTTCTGACCTAACAAATACAGTTGATTGTGATGTAATCGTATGCGGGGGTTCAAAGGACGCAAGAAAAGGAATAATGGAACTTGCAAAAGACATACCTGGAGCAAGGGCAATTGATGGCGGACCACTTCAGAATGCAAGACTCATTGAACCAATAACGGCATTACTCATAGGTATGAACATAAGGTATAAAGTCAAGGAAGGAATGGGTATAAGATTTACTTATCTGCCTGAATAAATAAAAAATATTTATTTTTATTCTGAATATAATCCTTCTTTTTTATTATATACTTCAATTATGTTTCCATCTGGATCATAAAAATAAAAGAATCTCTTGCCATTGATTTTTGGGTGAGGGTGAGTTAGAGTAACTGGCTCTGAAATTGTTTCAATACAATTGCTTACAAATTTTTCATGTAATGCGTCCACATTTTCAACTTCAAATGCTATATGGTTAAACATTGAAGGGCTTTCCATAAGCCCACTTTTGAATTCTACTAATTCTATATTAACTTTTGATTTTGGATCTGATAATACTGCAAATACAACGTCAAATCCTTCTATACCAGTTACTTTTTCAAACTGTTCACCACTTATAGGGTGTTCAAAGACTGTTTCTAATCCTAATGTTTCTTTATAGAATCTTTTTGATATTTCAAGATTTGAAACAAGTAAAGCTATGTGATTTAAAGTTGCCATGAATTAATTTAAGAAAATGATAGTTTTAAAGGTTTTGAAA
>CAZVXE010000046.1:0-11306 GCA_964630765.1 uncultured Thermococci archaeon
AGAAGCGTATTCTCAGTTGCAATGCAGATATTACATTCAAAAATCACATTATTTCTCCATTTACAGTTGAAATACCCATAGTTTCCAGGCGCTGCATTACAGATAGAAAAATCTGATAATGGAACAAAGTTTATATCGATATTTTGATTCGTGTTGACAATAGACACATTGATCTTATCTCCAATAATTTCATTAATGTCTGATATCACCTGATTCAAGGTCTCGAGATCCTTTTCACTTGGATTTCCATTGATTTTTATCCTTATATCTGAATCCCATTTTCTTATTGCTTGTGTATTGTTGCCATACTCAGTCCCAAGCGCAATTTCAGTGAAGTATTCAATCTCCCTATCTGTGTACATTGGCTGAGAATTTCCAGTCTCGATAGGAATAGGTTTTGGTTCTTCGACATACAAACAACAAGGGGAGAATAATAAAACAAAAATAACTATTGGAAAGATAATTTTATTCCTGGTCACGAAAAATAATACGGGTTAGGATATATAATGATTTCTCATAAGTAATCTAATCAAGACATAAGATTAATAAACTATTATTGGAAAACTATTATTAGAATTAAGGTCGACTGATATGAATAATGATATACCTCGTGACGCAATAAAGAATCTGCTTTTTGAGATTATATGCGCTATAGATTCAGCAGAGTATCAGATTTCAATTAAGGAAATAGAAGACCAGATAGAAGCGGGAAAAATTATGGAATTTCTAGGAAAACGAATATCCATAGTACAACTTACAAGTAACGAGTATGAATTGATTAATGAAGAGTTGAAAAAACTCCTAGATGCTGCAAGACCGCAAATAGAAAAATATTGGGGTATAAAAAATTCAGGATTGTGCTTTCTTGCATCCCTTATAATAGAAGAGTTTTGGAAGTAAGTTACTTCGGTTTTTTGCCCTTAATTTTATAAAAATAGATTATTCCGACAAATAGTACTATCGGTATTGAGATCCTAAATGCAAGTGCAATAATTAAGGTCTGAAGGGGCGTTAATTCCATAGGTATTCCTCATATCTCTTTGCTAAGGAAGTAAAAGAATAATGTTGCGCTCAATAGGTCTGCAGCCCCGCCTGGGCTAATATTTTTTTTGAGGAAATCCATTTCAAGGTCTAGTATCTTTGACATCCCAGTTGTTGTTAAAACTCCGCCAACTTTAATTATTTCATCTGTTTTTTTCTGGATGTCGTAGTATGCTTCGATACCGTTTCTTGAGATAATGTTTGTGTCTTCAGCCCTTGACATTATGGCAATAAGTGCGTGAAGTGAAGACTTGTTTATGTCTTGAGTTTTCTCATACGCTTTTTTGAATTCAGGCAGCCCAAGCTCCATAACTGTGGGGAGCCCTTTTTCTACTTCCCCTCTGATCCCTGTGATGCCATGTGTGACAAATGTATTTTCGCCCTTTGAAAGAGTCTTTTTACCTTTCTTGATTGATCCAAGTTCTTTTTCAGTTATGCCAGAAGTTATCTTTGAAACTGAAGAGGAAACATTTTTTGGAGAGAGCCTCCTTTTGTTCAATAAATGGCCCGATGCGCCAAGTATCAGATAAAAAAGGAATATGAGGCCTTTTTGGGTGTTGACGCCGTTTGTTACTTCGAACATCCTCTCTTCAACTTCCAGCCCAAGTTTTCTTAAAGGTGGAAGCATCTTCTGTATATCTCCTTTATAGTTATAACCAAAGTGGGATACCTCCTTAAACCCTTGGCTCAGTACAGCTGTGCTCTTCAAGAAAAGTGTGAAGTCCATGTCCCTGTGGGCTCCCGATGAAAAAGGCGTAACAAGACCGGGTTTTGGGTGAGTCGATACCTCTAAAAGGATGCTCCTAGTTGCAAGTTCCCCCAGTAAGTCTACTTTTTTCATAAATATGCCTCAATGCTCTTTCTATCTATCAATACAACGTCTCTTAATCCTTTCCCAAGCAATGTATCACTCTCGGATGCATACTCTTTAAGGTTTATGCCATAGCCTGATTTAAGGTGTATTTCAACATCAATCTTAATTCCCATTTTAGACTCAATCTCGTTGCATAAAGATAAGAGGCCTATAAGCTCATCTGGGGCATAGTTTTTCACGATTAGGTCCAAGTCAGACATATCATGGGTGTAGGGTAATCCAGTGATAATTTCAAGAGATGTTGAGCCCCAAACACCTATCTTAAATTCATTTTTTATGTTGGATAATGCCGATAGTGCAGGTGTTCTTGATTTAAATTTAAAATTTGTAATTTCATAGGGTGTTACTAGCTTCGTGATTTTATTTCCAGGAACAGATGATCCGAATCTAAGTCTTCTCCCGTTCTCAGTATAGGGATGAACAAAACCAATGAAGACCGTTTCATTTTCAGAATAGAAGTTATCGCCTTGAGTAACATCAATCTCTTCTCGCCTTACAATTCCAGGGAGGATATTCTGAAGTATGAGTTTTTTAAAATCCTCATTTTGGATTGTCGAGATATCTATTTGTTTCCAGTCGGAAAACACCAAGTCATGCCTATGAAAAATCATATTTGGATTTACCTATCCTTGACCCAGCATGGATCTTTGACGCTTAAAGTTTGGTAGTCAAGCTGTGCCTGAACAAGTAAATCAAACATCTTTGTCTTAACAGGCCCTTCTATAATTACTGGCTCGTTATTCTCTTCATAACCTTTCGGGATTATTGAAGGTTTAAGTTCTAGGACTGTCCTATTGGAGTTTAGGATAACATCCTCGGGGACTTTTGCTACCTTGGATTTAATTCTCAAAATGCTTCGGCATGCCCTCTCAATTGTTTGCTTCGCATTTAATGTTGTTTCTCTGACATAAATTTCGTAATCGGGTTGAGTTCTAGCCCTCATATAGGTAATTATCTTTCCATTTTTGTCAAGCGCATGACCAGATTCCACTACAGGGAAACTATCCCCTGTGGGAAGGCCACCCACTACAGCTTCTTTGAAATCATGGCCTACATCAGATCTTACAAATTCGATATCCTCTCTTACAGGATTTCCATTCATTGTTATCCAGCCAAATTCCTGGGTACCATATATGTCATTGACTCTGGCTCCAAGAATGTCATGTATTAAATCAGCAGCCTCTAAATCCAAAGGTGTGCCTATGCAGTTTACTATATCGACTTTTGGGAGATCTTCTGCAACATTTAATTTTATGGCGTCTTGTAATGAAGCTTTTAGAAATGATGATTCACCAAATATTACATTTGGCTCCTTGTAATATAGATCCATTAGAAAAGAATCTCTGGATGATTTAGTGAGAAATGTCCATGTTACACCCAGCTCTTCCAATGCATTTTTTGTTATTGCATTTAATAGAGGGGGATAACAAAACATTGCTTTGTGGCCTTCTTTTACCCCGGCCATTTTTAATGCATTTTTACCTACATTTTTTCGGTATTCTTTTTCATTTGGCGTTATGCCAACTAGGTTTTGCCAGGCCGTTGTTCCTGTTGTGAAGGTGATGTACGCATAGTTTAGAGGTGTATGCACCTCTTCTATGACATGTGCTGCAGTTGGGCCATTTATGCCCTTATCAGCAAGTGTTCTACGTTTCATTTCATTAAAAGAGGGAACAGTAGAAAAGGTTTCAACACTATCTTTTAATTCCTCAAAATAGGGATTTATTTTTTTTTCCATTTTAATTCCTCAAAATAAAAAAATTTAAAATAAAGGAAATTTATTATAATAGATCAGGTAAGAGCTTTTCGTATTCTTCTTGCATCTTTTTGATGGCTTCCATTCTTTTCTTTCTGCCACCTCTTTCTGCACCGACTTCTCCTCTGTGCCAAATTCCAAGCTGGTCTTCCTTACCCTGCTTTTTAAGCTCTCTGATTTCCTTTACTGTCTTAATGATAGTAGACCTCATGTCCTCAGGTTTCTTTACCATGTCATCTATTCCACCAAGGTCATAGAAAAATTCGGCTCCTGAAGCGAATACTGGATTGGTCTTGACAAGCTCGTTTAGTCTCTCTAGAGGTATCTTAGTAATAACAGCTATACTTGTTGTAGGCATGACGTGTACAATTGTTCCATAATCTTTTGGAAGTGCAAGAATTCTGTCTGAAAGAAGTCCGTGGCATAAGAACCCACCGCTTACTGCTCTTCCTATAATCATCCCGATTACAGGATGTCCTGCCAATCTTGCATCTTCAATAGCAAACTGGTAGGAAGCTGTTCCCTTTGTCATCCCGACAATTTCCTCTATTTTTCCTGGACTGTTTCCTGGAGTGTCTATTAATAGAATAATTGGTCTCTTCTTGTCTTTTGGTCTGTCCTTGTCTGCATCTATTGTAGCATACATTGCCTGAGAGAATTTGTAAGCTTCTTCCATTCCCAAGATTCCGCTGTAAACAACTCTAAATCTGGGATTTGGTCTCCTTGAGTTATTTGCGAGAACTGAGCATACTTCTCCGTCTAACATTGCCTGGCCTACCATTACTGGAGGTGCAAGCTCTGGATCTAGACGAGTAGTTCCAATAACATTTTCTTGGAATGAATCCTTGTCAAATATCATCTGGATTGCTTCCTCTGTCTTTCCGATTAGTGATGTTACCATTTAAATCCTCCTTGGCCTTCTTTTTACAACTGAAAGAAACTTTTCCTGTGGCATCTCTGGTATCTGGTCAACGTTTTCATTTCCATATATTTTCCAGAGGTCCTTTGAGTCCTTTATTTTCTTTTCAGCAGCAAGCTTTACTACTTCAAGATTTTCTTCAACAAGCTGTGGTGAACCAACTTTTCTTGTCTTTGAAATCTTACTCATAGGTTCATCGACAATGTTAACAATTGTATCTCTGAATGTACCAATTGTATCTTTTATTAAGTAGTCAACATCTCCTAGGATGTATTTTGATCTTGCTCCCATTGTCCTCCATATGAGGGCTCTGTCGGAGGCATCAAATTCATCCTTTCCTACTTCCTGCTGGATAACTTCAGGACCAGTAAGTCCAATTCTTCCAAAGTCGTTTGCGATGACAACATCTGCACTTAAACAGACGAATCCCTGTGCACCATATGCACCTATTGTGCTGCCTGTTATTGCAATGTAGGGTACCTTGTTTTGAAGCTCCCAGATAGTTTCCATTGATTCAGAGTGCATTAAAAGTCCAGCGTTTGCTTCGTGAAGTCTTACTCCTCCAGAGTCAAATGAGACTATGCATATTGGTTTTCTGTCGTCTGGTACTGAGCCGTACTTTTCCTTCATCTTTTCATAAGTTTTAAGGGCTAATTTCATTGTGTAGGCCATCTTAGCACCGTTGACTTCACCAAGTGCTCCACCAACGAATTTTCCTTCTTGAGATATTACAAATACTGGGTGTTTCTTTATCTTACCAACACCTACAGTAATTCCATCGTCGAATTCAACAGCCTCTCCAAGAATCAATAAGTGTGGACTTGTCATTTTATCTCTTGGACCTAGAAATTCCTTGAAAGTGTCTTTATCTACCATTCCGTAAGCTCTTTCCCTAGCAGTTGCTTGGTAAAAGCTCTTACCTTGAAGATCTTCCCAATTTATTTTCATAAAATCACCTTATTGGAGACCTCCTCCATTGTCTACTGCCTGCTGAAGTCTTCTAATAACTACTGCGGGTGTTGCTGCGTTGTCATTTATGCTGACTTTGACTCCTGAGAGTCCAGATTTATCGATGAATTTCTTAACGACTGTTTCCCAAACGTCATCAAAACCAACGACTGTCGTTAAAATGTGGATTTTAATTTTTCCTTTGAGGGCGTTTTCCTTTTCAATCAAGACTTCAAGATCCCCACTGGCTACAACACCAATGTGGGACCATTCGTCCTTTATTGTTTTAGGGCTTTCAGGCTTAAATTCATAGTTCAATTCAGTTAATGCCATTTAGTCCCCTCCATTCTTTGACTTGTCCATGTGTTTTTCAATAAAGTCGGTGTGGAAAACTCCTCCTCTGAATATCTGGTTTTTCATGACTTTTTTGTGGAATGGAATTGTTGTTTTAATACCATCTACAATAAATTCGTCAAGTGCCCTGTACATTCTGTCGATTGCCTCGTTTCTGTCTTCTCCCCATACAATCAATTTTGCAATAAGAGAGTCATAATATGGCGGTATCTGGTACCCCTGGTAACATGCTGTATCGACTCTAACAAAAGGCCCTCCTGGAAGGATAAGTTTTGAAACTTCACCAGGTGATGGAACGAATGTATTTGGGTCTTCAGCGTTGATTCTGCATTCAATTGCATGACCTCTAATCTCTATGTCTTTCTGTGTGTATGGTAATTTTTCTCCAGCTGCTACTTTTATACCTGTCTTTACGATATCGATGTTTGTTATCATTTCAGATACACAGTGTTCTACCTGGACCCTTGTGTTCATCTCCATGAAGTAGAAATCATTTTCTTTATCGTTGAACAAAAATTCTACTGTTCCGGCACCCTCATAGTTTGCAGCAAGTGCTGCCTTAACTGCCGCCTCTCCCATCTTCTTTCTTATTTCAGGAGATATAGCAGGTGAAGGTCCTTCTTCGACAAGTTTCTGATGTCTTCTCTGGATAGAACAGTCCCTTTCTCCAAGATATATTGCGTTTCCATACTGGTCAGCGATAATCTGAATCTCAACGTGTCTTGGTTGTTCTATGTATTTTTCGATATATACATCTGGATTTCCAAAGGCTGCCTGAGCTTCGGCTTGACAAGACCTCAAAGCTGATTCTAGCTCTTTTTCGGACTTTACAAGTCTCATACCCTTTCCACCGCCGCCAGCTGAGGCTTTGCAGATTACAGGGACCCCGATCTTCTTTACGAGTTTATCGGCTTCCTCGATTGTTTTTATAATTCCATCAGAACCGGGTGTTACTGGAACACCACCTTTCTTCATGGTATCTTTAGCTGTTGCTTTGTCTCCCATTGCGTCAATTGATTCTGCACTGGGGCCTATGAATTTAATTCCATTGGCTTTACAAAGCTTAGAAAATCTAGAGTTTTCTGCAAGAAATCCGTAACCTGGGTGAATACCTTCTGCGCCCGTGACAATTGCGGCGTTAATGATATTCATCATGTTCAAGTAACTCTTAATTGATGCGGCAGGTCCAATATTGACTGCTTCATCTGCGAGTGTAACATGAAGAGCATCTTTATCAGCGTCAGAGTAAACAGCAACTGATTTTATTCCCATTTCCTTACATGCCCTGATTATCCTTACAGCAATTTCTCCTCTATTTGCAACAAGAACTTTCTTAAACATATTAATCCTCCTTACCAATTTCTAAATTTGACTGGTGGTTCATATAAACCTCCAGACCATTCTACAAGTTCACTCATGCTCTTTGCAGCAAGTTTTGATCTTTTAGCGTCATTAAATGATAGGTCTAAATCTTCAGGAAGCATAACTACTCCGGCCTTCCTTAACTTCTTAGTCTGCGCTTCATCAGCTGCAAGTCCTAGAGGTGTGTAGCCTGCTACTGCCTTAATTGCGTCCATTCTTTCCTTTAATGATTTACATTTGTGGATGTATGCAATTCCTTCTTCTGTAACTATGTGTGTTATATCGTCACCGTAAATCATGATAGGTGGTATCTCGAATTTGGCCTGGGCTTGTAGTTTGAATGCGTCTAATTTTTCTAAGAATACTGGTGCCATTCCTTCTCCAAATGTTTCAACCATTTGGACAACTAGTTTTCTTCCTCTGTATATTGGCCCAATTAATGATTCCCTCATACCATCTTCTTTTGAAGCCATGAGCCATCCTTTTGATGGGTGCCTTCTACCTGGTGCGTTACATGCCATGTTAGGTGCTCCACCAAAACCTGGAATTCTTCCAGCAGTGGCAGCGGCACTGTTACCAAATTGGTCAATTTGAAGAGTTGAACCAAAGAATGCATCTACAGCATAGTGACCTGCGGCCTGTGACATTACTCTGTTTGATCTCATTGTTCCATCAGGACCTATTGGGAATATATCTGGTCTTGCCATAATATATTTCTCCATTCCAACTTCACTACCGAATGGCATGAAGGTTTCAGCCCATCCTGATTCTATAGCAGGTATCATTGTTGGGTGTGGATTTAATGCCCAGTGTGTACAAATCTTTCCTTTTAATCCCATCTCTTCTCCGAATGTTGGCAGTAAAAGTTCAACGGCTGCGGTGTTAAAACCTATACCGTGGTTTAGAGTCTTAACTTCGTATTTTGCATAGACTCCAACTAAAGCCATCATAGCTATGAATATCTGAGATTCAGTAATTAATCTTGGATCTCGTGTAAAGAGAGGCTCAATGTAATATGGATCCTCAGTGGGTATAATAAAGTCAACCCAACCGCCAGGTATATCTACACGAGGTACTTTGTTAACAATCTCATTGACTTGTACTATTACAATACCTTTCCTAAATTTAGTAGCTTCAATTATTGAATGGGTTTCTTCTGTGTTGAATCCTGTGTAAAGATTTCCTTCCTTGTCTGCAGCATTTGCCGCAACTAGACAAACTCTTGGTGTGAGGTCGAGATAAGTTCTGGCAAACAATTCCATGTATGTGTGAATTGCACCAATTGTTATCTTACCATTCATTACCATACTTGCAAGTCTTGTTGCTACAGGGCCTGAATAACAAAAATCAACTTTTGAGGCTATACCTTTATCAAAAACATCTAAATGTTCTGGTAAAGCAAGTACAGATTGTACCATGTGAATATTATTTACTTTTGAAGGACTTACCTTTGCAAAAGCTTTTGCTAAAAAGTTAGCCTGCTTTTGGTTGTCTCCTTCAATTGCAACTCTGTCTCCTGGTTTAATGACAGTTTCCAAAAGAGCTACAGCATCTGCTGGATCAACGATTTTTGTACCTGATTTAACAAATCTCTTTGCTTCAGACAATCTTTTTTGGGTATCTTCACCTTTTTTGTCCCATCCCTTTTTTGCTCTCTCTATTCTATCGTCATGGGGTATACCTGACACTTTGCCGGGTGTTTGGAATATATCCCTTAGGTAGTTTACATCTTCCATAAGTATCACCTTATTAGGTAGTACCCAGCTTAGAGAGGCTCAAGAAGCATTAGTACCTGTCCAACTTTGACAAGAGTTTCATTTGTTACTTTAATTTCTGCAATTCTTGCTTTCCTTGGTGCTGTTACTTCATTAAACATCTTCATAGCTTCAACAAGTGCTACAACTTGTCCTGCTTCGACTATATCCCCTTCCTTTGGAAGTGGTTTCTTATCAATTGTAGTTCCGGGAGATACATAAGCTACTCCTGGTGTTGGGGCTGTAAGTTCAATCATGTTTGAAGATGCAGCTGCCTTTGGTGCTTCCTTTGCAACAGGTGCTGACGTTTCTTCAACAGTTCCTGCAGACGTCATTGCAGCAGGGATAGAAATTTGAGGCTGAGCAGCATGAACAGCGGCACTTCCACCGGCAACAACAGTTCTAATCTCAACGGAATCCTTTCTGACTACCAACTCTGCGATATTGTTTTTTTTACAAGCTTCAAGAATTGATATTAAAGACTCTAAGTTCAACATTTATTTTCCTCCAAAATATTCTCTTACCTCTATAGGGTAGTTGTTTTAAGAGATTAAAAACTGATTTAAAAATCTTTTGTTTGTTTTAAGTGCAAACTGCAAAAAATAACATTAAAATAAATAAAAAATAATATACTAAATATATGATTTTGCATTTTATTGCCAAATTCAAGCCGTGATTTCTATTTTTAGGCCGAATTATTATGTTATTTTTATGTACTTGTAAGTCATCATTTTGTATAGAAGTTTGCTTGCAACAAATTCTGAAACTGAAGACGATTCTTGAGGTGCAACTTCGACAATATCCACGCCAACTACATTTCTTTTGAAAAATACTTCTTTTAAGAAGTCACATGCAAGGTACCACGAGAGGCCTCCGGGTTCAGGTGTTCCTGTTCCAGGAATAATTGAGGGATCAAATGCGTCGATATCAAAAGTTATGTAAACATTATCCGATAAGTTTTCAATAGCTCTGTTAAACCAACTTTTATTGTCGTGTATATCTTTTGCATAGAAGATATTGTAGTTCCCATTTTTTATTTTGTCATACTCTTCTTCTGAGAAGCTCCTTATGCCAACTTGAACAATTGGCGCATCTTCTTCTACTCTTGACATTACTGAGGCGTGGCTATATTTATCCCCAAGATACGCATCTCTTAGATCTAGATGTGCATCAAACTGTAAAACAGAGATATCTTTGTACATTCTTTTAGCGGCTTTAACTGGGGCTTGAGAAACAGAATGTTCTCCCCCAAGGACACAAAGGAATTTTTTATCATTTAGGATCTTGAATGACTCTTCTTCAATTTCGAGCATTACTTTTTCCATTGCTTGATTACAATTAATTTCATTTTTTGTGTGAATACCCAATGTGCAGGGAGAAACAAAAAACTCTTCATCGAAAAGTTCCATGTTTTGACTGGCATTAATAATCGCTTTAGGCCCAAGAGAGGTTCCACCTTTATATGAAACTGTCTTTTCTAAAGGTACGGGTAAAACGACAAAATATGCGCCCTCATAATTTGAGTAGTTTTCCTCAATTCCGCCGTAGTTATCTGGTACTTCCATAATTATTCAACTATATCGAAGCCTTTAAGACTTTTTAGAGTATCTGCATATTTCTTAGCATAAATCCTACATTGTTTTTCGGTCCTTTCATCTGGTGCGCCTATTGCCACTGGACCATAATGGTCAGCATTATGGACCCCTACAACAACCATTCCGTGAATCATCATGGCTTTGAGAATTGAGAGAAGTGTTGTTTCATTACCCCCACCAATATATGCACTTGAGGTAAAAGCTCCCCCAAGTTTTCCAGAAAGCTCACCGTGGTATTTTACACTCCTATCAATAAGTTCTTTCATTTCGGCTGCCATGTCACCATAATAAGTTGGAGACCCAAGTATAATACCATCATAATCTAATAGATAGTCTGGCGATGTTTCAAGGACATCTCTGACTTCAACATCGATTTGTTCGTCTCTCAAAAATCTTGATAGCATGTTTGCCATTTCTCTGGTGTTGCCAGATTTTGAATAATAAACTATTAATGCAGATACCATTTTTAATCCTCTATCTCGATTTTTATTTTTCCTTTTTCATAGCCTCTTAATGAAGACACCATACCCTTCACAGTATTTTTTATGAATCCCTCGACAAACGGATTCAAATCTATTTGTTTACCATTTATATTAACTTCAACTTTCGACATTTTTATCCCCGTCTTTATTAGTAGTCATGATTATTTATAAGTTTCTCTATTAAGTATGTGCAAGAACTTTTTATTGATTAATTTTATATA
>CAZVXE010000047.1:0-11139 GCA_964630765.1 uncultured Thermococci archaeon
GAGAATCTTGTCCAACCACTCCAAGGATTTGCATGCCTTAACCAGGTTTCTTCGTCCATTTTGAAAGATTTACTTATTTTTCTTTCTAAAGTCATACTAATTCACCTTTAAGTATAATATATACTAGTATAATTTATACTATATAAAGTTTTAGGTTGATAGAAATACAATAAGAAAATTTAAGAAATCTATTTTGAAAAAATAGAGAAAAATAAAGCGTCTTCTACTTTATTTCTTCTTTTTAAAAACATCAGAAAGCATATCTTTGATACTCTTTTTGGGTATGGATGTTTTTGTAGTTGTTTGAGCAGTTTGTTCTACTTTTGGAACAGGTTCTCTTTTGACCATTGTTTCCTCGCCTTTACCTGCTTTATAAACTACTTTTCCTTTTTCAACTACATCTACATTCCATTGAGTATTTTGTGAAACAGCCTTTTGAGCCATATTTTCAGCGACGCCTCTTATTTTAGAATCTGACCAATCTGGATGTTCCTCTTTTAACTGTTTGACATAATTAGCTGTGAATTTTTCTCTCATATCCATTATCATTTTATTTCTTTCAGCCATTGTTATAGTCGGTCTTTCTGCCATATTTATTACCTCCTTTACTATTTTTATTTAATATTATTTTAATGAAAATGCTTTCATGCCTCATGAAACACATATATCAATATTAGATTTATATTATTAACATGAAAAAAAGAAATCTGGTTAAATCCCATTATAATAATTTAACTTTTTATAATATTTAAATATATTGGTTTATCAAGATTTAAATCCTCAAATTAAGAAAAATAAAATAATATTCTGTCCTTTAGAATAAGCCCCTTCTGTGTCTGTGCCTGTGATGTGTGTGCCCATTTGTCTTTCGAACAAAGATGTCCTTTGCAATACTTTTCTCTAAGGCGATTTGGGTTTCATCAACTTGAACTACAAATGTTGGGAAAGTTTGAATAATTTTTATTTTTGAACCTGGGCTAAGCCCTAAGGTAGAAAGCCTCTGTAGTCTAGGGTGGCTCTTTGTAACTAAATACATTATATTGCCTTCGCCTCCAGCTTCCATATCGCTAAGTGAGACTATTATTGGCTCTAATGTTTTTGATACATCCTTGCAGCAGTTACCAGGAGGGATCTCCAATCCATGAGGGCATACACTTGGATGCCCTAGAAGTGTGCAGATAGAATCTTCTAATCCTTCAGTGATTGTATGCTCAAGTCTGCATGCGGGCTCCTCTATTTCATCAATTGTCATCTGCAGTATGTCCTTCAGAAGCCTCTCTGTAAGCCTATGTCTCCTTATTATTTTCTTACCTATCTCTTCACCCTTCTTTAGGAACTTAATCTTGTTATCGTGAATCTCAATATACCCTTCATTTTTCAAAGCTTCCAAAACAGCTTCAGGTGACAAATCCCCTGCAATTTGAGAAAAATTACACCTTAAATAAATCCCTTTGACAAAATTTTCAACTTTTTCATCATTTTGTTCTCTCATCGTCCAGATGTATTCAAGTGACTCTTCAATTATCTCGTCTATCATTAAATCCCTCTAAAACATTATTCCAGTGTATTTAAGAAATATATTTGTAACTCCTCCAATTAGTATAGCGTATATTAAAACAAAGAGAAATATCATTGTGGCTATCCTTGCCCCCCTCTCCTTGACTATAACGAAAAAATTTGCAATGCAGGGAACAAAGAGTGTTATGACTATTAGACTTACAACTGTCTGAACGTTTGACATTAATCCAATATCTTGCAATTGAAATAATCCTGCCGCCCCATAATCTCTTCTAAAGAATCCCATCAGAAATGCCCTGGCAGCCTCTTTCGGGAGTTCTAGAAAACTGACAACAACAGGAGAGAATAATCTCTCAATTATCTCGAGTATCTTAAATTCGTTGAAGAAGAACAGGAATAGTGTCCCCAGTATAAATATAGGTATTACCTCTTTAACATACCATTCTAACCTCATTAAAGTCTTATAGAGTATATTTGAAAACTTTGGAATCCTCAGTGGCGGCAATTCCATTATGAAATCAGAGGACTGGCCTTTTATTATCTTGGAAGACAATGAACCAATAAAGATTAACTGAAGCAAAACTACTGAAAAAATGAATAGTAATGCCTTGAAAGAAAGTGCTGAAGCCATCGCAAAAACTACAGCTATTTGAGCAGAGCATGGAACTCCAAGGGCCAACAGAAGTGTTGCAATTATCCTCTCTTTCTTTGAATCTAAAGTTCTTACTGTGATTGTAGCCATGGTCACACAACCACATCCCAAGATAAGTGGGAGTATTGCCTTACCGTTTAATCCTAAAAACTTCAAAGGTTTATTACCCATTACTGCAAGCCTTGGGAAATAGCCTGAATCTTCTAGAAGCCCAAAAGCAATGAAAAATGTCAAAACAATTGGCAATATAATTGCTATGGCATATGTCAGCGCCATTGTAATTATTCCAAACTCTCCTATAAACATTCTAGATATAAAATCGTTAGGGATATAATTATCAAAAAAACTAATCAAAATGGGATTCAATATCTGGCCAAAGATTTTTTCTTCCAAGAACTCAACCATTATCTGGGCTCCAAGATACCCAACAAACTGATAAAGCAGCAATACTATTCCAAGAAATATTGGTATACCTGTGACGGGATTTAAAGTAAGATTGCTGAGTTTTTCAGATAATTGTGTTTTAAGAACCTTCTCTTCATTTTTGACTTTTCTTAAAATGTGGAGTGTCTCTTCCCGTCTCTTTTCCCGTATATAATAAAATAGAGGTACTGAAATAGATTCTTTCTCTTTTCTAATTATTTCTTTTACCTCTTCAATTTTTTTCTTATCTTTTAAGATCCTTTCGGCAAAAGATTCGTCTGATAAAGCCATTATGGCTTTTCCCCTACTTCCAAGCATATTTGTTAATTTTTCAACAGAGCTTTCGAGCTTTCCATAGTTTACTTTAACATAAGATTTTGAGGAAGTAGGTATTAATTTTTTCATTTTGGCGATACCCTTGCCCTCAACAGCAACAGTCTCGACGACAGGCACCCCGAGTATTTTAGAAAGTTTATCAATATCAATTATTACCCCTTTCCTTCTAGCTTCATCAGCCATGTTTAGAACAAGAGTGAAAGGTAATCCAAGTTCAGAAAGTTCTGAAGAAATCATTAAAGCTCTCTGCAGATTCTTTTCATCTGCTACCTGGACCACATAATCAATCTCCCCAGAAATCAATACATTTCTAGTTACTTCCTCGTCTTCAGACATTGGGATGAGGCTATTTGAACCGGGGGTGTCTAATATGTCTACTTTTTTAATTCCTAATAGTCCCTTCCCTCTTGACAACTCAACAGTAGTCCCAGGATAATTTGACACTGTTACATACTTACCAGTAAGATGAGAGAATATTACGCTTTTGCCCACATTCGGGCTTCCTACTAGTGCTATTGTCATACTCATTGTTTTATCGCCTCTTACAAATATCACAATCCTTATCAGGATCGCATTTCGGTATATCTTTGCCACATGGGCATTTTGATGGCCCACCCATCATTTTGCACAAAGCATCAGTAACTTCATCTGAAACGCAGTGCTCCATTCTGCATGCTTCGGCATGAACATTATCTGGATTGATGCGCAAATAATCAGAAAGAAATATTTCGACTAGCCTGTGTTTTCTTTTTATTTTGTTGGCTATTTTCAATCCCTTTTCTGTTAATTTAGCGCCTTTGTAAGGTTCATAAAAAATCAAATCATTTTTATTAAGCCTTTGGATTACCTCTGTTACACTTGATGGTGAAACACCTAAAGTTTGAGCAATATCTGTTGTCTTAGCTACCTCTTTCTCTGTGACTATGTCAAGAATAGCTTCCAAATATTCTTCTACATCCTGTTTTGGCATTACATCAGTAAATAGTTTCGGTCGACCTAATTTATAAATCTTTCGGTCCACCAAAATATTTTGAATAAATAGATTACTTGTCAACTAAGTTATCATAATTATAATCAGGAGGGGTGATATCTTTTAATAAAGAATACGCCTTACTATCCTTCTTTATATCCAATACCCTCATGACATCTTCAGGAGTGTCTAGATCATAATACAAAGATTCCGAATAATGGATTTGAAAGGGAATCTTCTTTTTCTCAAATTCAGACAGATGTTTTTGAAAACTTTTTTCCCCAAATTGTAGTTTAAATTTCCGATCTAGAGGCAGTATTATAGCCGAAGTGCCATCTCTAGATGAAGGAGATATAGCGCCACCTTCATCTTTAGCGATAATAATGAGCTTTTTAATGTCCTCTTCATTAATGAAGGGCAAATCCAATGGTAATATTAGGACTTTTTTCCCCTTACCTTTTATTAAACTCACACCCTTTTCCAAAGCCCTATTCAGATCTTTTTCATCTTCAAGAATGAATCTGACGCCTAGCTCCTTTGGGATAATATCCAGATTTTCTTTTTTTGTAAGAAGATATATCTCAATTTCTGGAAACTTTTGGAGTAAGGCTATCATGTCTTCTAAAAGTGCGATGACAAGATGTTTTTTATTCTGACCTAAAATCTCATTAAGTCTAGATTTAGAAAAATTGACATATTTTAAAGGGAGGAGTACCGGTAACGCCATTTAATCCATCCTATCCAGGACAAACTTAGAAAGCCTCGCTCTATCTTTTCTTGTTTTCATCAAGGTGTCAGTAGTAAATACTTCCATGCCAAGTTCCCCCCTAATTCTTTCTGCTAAATCTGATTCAATAGTATCGATTATAAATATATCCAATATCCCCTCATAGTACTTTGCCACCCCAAAAGAATTAACCTCATAATCTAAGGATTTCATGAGCTCAACTAGAGGGCCCTTTATTGCCCTTCCTTGAATTAGAGGAGATACGCCTATCACTTTTTTTTCTCTTAGAGTCTTTTTTATACCTTTCAAAGACAAAATTGTACCTATGCTCACCAAAGGATTAGAAGGGGGGAAGATTACCCAATCTGAAGTATCAAGTGCATTGAGAAACTCTTCAGATGGTTTTGCTTTTTCTTTGCCTTTGTAAATAATATTTTTTATCTTGCCTTCTGGCCTTTTGATATAATACTCTTCAAAATGAATTGTCTTGTTGTCTAACTCAATGTGTGTTTGGAAATAATCATCTGTCATTGGGATTAACGGGATTTTTACTCCAAATCTTTTGCAAAGTTCAGAGGTTACTTCGGTCAAAGTTTTACCTGCTTTAAGAAGTTCAGTTCTCTTAATATGAACTGCTAAGTCTTTATCTCCAAGGCTTATCCAGTCTTCATACCCTAATGATTTGAGATATTTCTGACAGACAAATGTGTCATTTTTTATGCCCCATCCTTTTTTAACATCGATTTCTCCAGAAAGAGTATACATGATAGTATCTACGTCAGGCGATACATGCAGGCCATAAATCTCAATATCATCACCAGTGTTTGCAATAACTGAAATATCGTTAGCCAAGCTAGAAAGTCCGTCGACAAACTTGGCCCCTCCGCCACCACCTGAAAGGACTGTTATCATGTTACCACTTGTTGTGATGTATTACATCGTTTAGATCTCTTCTTTTTGGCTTTATCGGATCTTCGTCTGGTACGCCAATTATTAGAATCTCCTGAGGCAAAATATGGTTTGGGATTCCAAGAACTTCCCTAACATCTTCAGGGCAAAAGAGAGGTGCACAAAGCCATAATACCCCAAATCCTTTTTCTGTTGCTCTAAGTAAAATATTCTCTGAAGCCAAGGCCACACTCTGTATACCCATGATGAATTCTGCATTGTCTCTTTCATCACCGTACTTTTCTACCTTTGAGGTATCAAAACATGGAATTATAATAAACGGGGCTTTGTTTATTCGCCCCTTTGACAGATTAACTCTTTCTTGGGCCTCATGTAGCGGTTTACCGTCTTTTTCTAGATTATTTATCCAAGTTGAAGCCATCTTAGATGATAACTTTTCTTTTACTTCTTTAGAATCAATTAGTATGAACTCCCATGGTTGGAAATTGTGGGCCGATGGTGCTTGTATGGCCGCTTCAATTAAGGACATCATATCTTCTTTTTCAATTTTGATATCCTTGAATTTTCTTACAGTTTTCCTTTTTTTTATTAAATCAAAGCCCATAATCGCCTCTATTATTTAAAATACTTTTTTACTTCGCCGGCTACAATTCCACCCAATGCTACTAAAGCGATTAAGTTAGGAATTGCCATAAGCCCGTTAAACATATCAGATATGTTCCATACTATATCGACATAAGTAACAGATCCAAAAAATACCGTGAATAAGAAGACCATCTTATACAGATATTTTTTCTTAACCCCGAAAAGATATTCAAAGCATTTTTCACCGTAGTAAGACCAGCCAAGGATAGTTGAATATCCAAATAATATAGAGCATAGGACTATTACTACCGTCCCAAATATACCAAGAGTCTGGGCAAATGCTGCGCTTGTCAAGGCTGAGGAAGTAAGATTTCCGCCCCATATATCCAGATTACTTTCTAGTATAACAAATCCAGTCATTGAACACAGAACTATTGTATCGATAAATACTTCGACTATGGCCAGTGTTCCTTGCCTTACAGGGTGTGGAGTTTTCGCTGCGGCATGGGCTATCGGTGCACTTCCCAATCCCGCCTCATTTGAAAATACCCCTCTTGCTATTCCAAATCTAACTGCTCTGGAAACTGCAAATCCGGCAACTCCTCCGGTAAATGCTGTCGGAGAAAATGCATATCCGACAACAGATGCAAACGCATAAGGGATTCTATCATAATGGATCAAGATAATCGCTGATGCCGTTATTATATACAATATACTCATGAAAGGCACGAGGTATGATGTGACCTCTCCTATCCTTTTGATACCCCCAAATATAACAAGAGCGGTAAGGATTACTAAAACTATCCCAAGAATTGCCGAAGCTGTAAATACCTCACCAAAGATAGGTATCGAGATTGCACTACCTTTGCCGATATTAGAGATTATGGCCAAAATAACAGAGTTTGCCTGTGCCATACTACCTATACCAAATGATGCTATGACTCCAAAAACAGAGAATAGAATTGCCAATGCTTTTGCATCAATATTATATCTTTCCTTGAATCCTTTCTGAATGTAGTACATAGGCCCGCCGGAAAATTCGCCATCTGGATTTTTCTCCCTGTATTTTACTCCTAAAACAACTTCAGAGAACTTAGTAGCCATACCTACAATAGATGTTACCCACATCCAGAAAAGTGCCCCTGGACCACCCATGACAATAGCAGTGGCAACACCTGCAATGTTACCAGTTCCAACTGTCGCTGAAAGGGCTGTTGTTAGTGCTTGGAAGGATGGGATATCCCCTTGGATGTCCTCCTTCTTGAATGCGCTTTCCAGTAGATTTTTCATAGACAATAAAAGCCGTCTAAACTGTATGCCTCTCAAAATGACGGTGAGGTAGATACCAGTTCCGACCAATAATATCAACATCATGGGGCCCCAGATTATAGAATCTAAAATCCCAACTAAATTTGAAATAATTTCTAAAACGCCCATATCTATCAAAAAAACATAATATACTTAATTTAAAAAATTATCCAAAAGTAGTGGGCCCACTGAGATTCGAACTCAGGACCTCCGCCGTGTAAAGGCGACGTCATGACCAACTAGACCATGGGCCCGCAAGTTATCGTATTAAATTTAATATATAAATGTTATGATTTTTTCCCAGTCATTGATTCGATATCTATCCGAATTATACAAATCTTTTCTAGTTGCTCTTGGGAGTAATCAAAAATACCGTTAGAATAATGAGCCATAATTATATCTAAAGCTTGTTTTTTTTGTATTAAATTCGAAATAAAATAGGCTCTGCCAAATCCTATAACACTTTTGTATGCCATAGAAAAGTCACATGCTTTATCGGATAGAACAAGTTTATGATCGCTATCTACTTCAAATGATACATTATTGTTTTTTTTCAAAATATCGATTTTCATCCCTTTTTTTGAAGAGTGGATATAGATGCATTTTTCTTTATAACCAAAGTTTAATGGAACGATATAAGGCCTATTATTTTCACATACAGCAACTCTTATTACTTTTGCATTATTGATTATTTTTTCAATTTCCTCAATATCCGTTATTTCTCTGTCTTTTCGATTCATAATCTAATTTTATTTTTCTGATATTTATGATTTTTCTATGTTATGCTAGACTAAAAAAATTAGTAAAACTTAAAAAGGTTAATTACTAGAAGAAGAATTATGCCGTTTAGAAATTTGAAGGACATTGAGGAGAAAGCAATTTATCCAGGATATAAAGCCAAATTTATACACTCCGAAAACATGACACTTGCCCACTGGACAATTGAAGAAGGCGCATCATTTCCCGAGCATTTTCATGAGAATGAGCAGGTATTGAGCGTACTTGAAGGAAAGCTTGAATTAAGAGTCGGCGATAAAATAAAAATATTGAAATCAGGAGAAGCTGCTATTATACCCCCATATATTGCACACTCCGGAAAGGCAATAAAAAAGACAAATGCAATAGATGTCTTCTATCCACTCAGACGGGACTACTTTTGATTATTAATCCCAATAGGTATAGAAGGTTAGTGTTTTTGGGTATCTCTAACTAGGAACGCTTATATACTGGGCCCAAGAGTGAACCACTGTGATTTCAGTTGCAATACTCTTGCTAGTATTTTCATTGATTGCAGTAAGACAAGTAGGAAAAATCAAATTAGAGATATGGCAAGTGATGACATTTGGAGCTTTAGCATGTCTACTCACGAGGCAGATATCCCCAACTGATGCTTTAATGTCGATTAACCTAGATGTGATACTTTTCTTATTTGGGATGTTTGTAGTAGGGGTTGGTCTTGAGGAAAGCGGATATCTATCCCATATATCATATAAGATTTTTAAGAGGGCAAAAACACCTGATGAGCTAATAATCCTTATACTTTTCGTCATAGGTGTTGCATCTGCATTTTTGATGAATGATACCCTTGCAATAATTGGAACGCCTGTAGTTCTTCACCTAAGCAGAAAACATAAAACTTCGCCAAAGCTTTTACTACTGACACTTGCCTTTGCAGTTACTATTGGAAGTGTGATGAGCCCTATTGGAAATCCCCAAAACCTTCTCATAGCTCTAGAAGGTAATATTAAAAATCCATTCATCTTGTTTTTTAAATTTCTTTTAATCCCCACAATACTAAATCTTGCTATTGCATTTTTTGTGCTAAGATTTTTCTATAAAGATAATTTTCACAATGGTTCACTTAACCATTCGGAAGAGCCAATAAAAAATAAGGATCTTGCACGATTAGCCAAGGTCTCTCTCTATCTCATTGTAATAATGGTAATATTAAAGATATCAATAGTTACGGCGGGGATAAATATTGATTTTAGATTGACTTACATATCGCTAGTTGCGTCTTTGCCTATACTAATTCTTGCAAAACAAAAGTATGAAATTCTAAAAAATGTAGACTGGAAGACATTGATATTTTTTGTTTCAATGTTCATCCTAATGCAAAGCGTATGGAACAGTGGATTCATTCAAGGTATAATTGGCAATATGAACATAAATATAACAAATCTTTTGATGATCTTTATTGTGAGCATAGTGTTAAGCCAGTTTATTTCAAATGTCCCTCTCGTTGCTTTGTACCTTCCTATGCTCCTTGAAGCTGGTGCTTCGTCAAAAGAAATGGTTGCGCTGGCTGCTGGCAGTACAATTGCGGGCAATCTATTTATTCTAGGGGCGGCAAGCACAGTCATTATTATACAGAATGCAGAAAAGAAGTCAAACGAAACTATTACCTTCCTTGAATTTGCAAAAGTGGGAATACCTCTAACGATCTTGAATACAATCGTTTACTATGTATATCTTTCATTAGTATGATTATTTGGATTTGCACCTTACTATACCGCGCTTATGGAAATACTTCTGGTGGTAATCTTCTGCTTTGTAGAATTTACTTTCAGGAATAATTTCTGTAACTATTTTACTGTTGAATCTACCTGATTTTTCAAGTCTTTCTTTTAGGGCCAATGCTTTATTTTTCTGATCCATGTTGTGATAAAACACAATTGACCTATACTGACTTCCAACATCAGGACCTTGTCTGTTAATTGTTGTTGGGTCATGTATGTTCCAGAATAATTCTAATAGCTTATCATAAGATACTGTATCGGGGTCAAATTCAATTAGTACAGATTCTGCATGACCAGTTTTATCTGTGCACACCTCTTCATATGTGGGATTTTCAGTATGCCCCCCAGAGTACCCTACCTGTGTGGATATAACTCCATCAATCTGACAGAATGCTGATTCTATTCCCCAGAAACACCCGGCGGCAAATGTCGCCTTTTCAATTTCACTCATAATCGAAATGTATGCTATTGGTAGTTATAATTCTATTTACTATAAATAAAAATAGAGTAATAATCTGATTTTATAATTAAAAAGAATAATAAAAATAAAAAATTTTAGTATACTTCACACTGTCTTTCAAAGTAAGCTTTTTCATGATTGCAGGAAGGGCATTCCTCTGGAGGCTCGGTACCTTCGTGGATATATCCGCACTTTCTGCATACCCAGACAACTTTTTCCTTCTTTTTGAAAAAGGTTCCCTCTTCTAGTTCTTTTAATAATTTCTTGTATCTCCCTTCATGATGCTTTTCTGCTACAGCAATTGCTCTAAGCCTTGTTGCGACATCCTTGAATCCTTCTTTCTCTGCTGTGTCTGCAAATTCAGGATACATACTGGCATACTCGTAGTGCTCACCAGCTATTGCGCCCTTGATGTTCTCAATTGTATTACTAAGAATTAGTGGTGCTTCTGCTTCTACTTTTATCTCGGTAGGGCTTCCTTCCTTCTTTTTTATATCGTTAATCATTCTAAAAAGCCATTTGGCATGCTCTCTTTCATTGTCGGCTGTTAGGAGGAAGATCTCAGATATCTCATCGTACCCTTCCTTAAAGGCAATCTTTGAGTAGATGGTATACCTGTTTCTTGCCATGCTTTCTCCGATAAAAGCTTTGGTCAGATTTTCTAATGTTTTGCTCATTATATCACTCTATCAATTCTAGACAGAACTACTATTAAAATTTATCCTTATTTTT
>CAZVXE010000048.1:0-11079 GCA_964630765.1 uncultured Thermococci archaeon
GACCTGTAAATAGAGACAGTCCCATAATTATCGTTGAAAGTGATCAATGGATCTAATTTGCCAAAAAATTCTCTTGCGTATACAGGAGTTGTTTTTTCGTAGGAATCAATAACTACATATTCTATTTTACAACGCTCGAGGGTCCTTTGAAACATTGACGGGTCTTGAGGTATTTGATAAGTTTGCCTGTGGGAAAAATAGTATATCTGTCTATAGGATTGAGTCATCACTTTTGAATCATCATCTGTATTTTCTTTAAGCCAATGCCCAGCCTCATCTAGAAGGCCATAGGAAACAACATTAGTTTTTAATATGGTCACAGTTGCGCCAAACTGGAATAATACTGCGATTACCATGAAGGCTAAAACTTTATTTTTTCTCTTATCTTTAAGATAAAATAATGCCAAGTAAACTAGAAGAAAATATCCTGCGAGAAGATATCTTGCCTCTTGAACAGGCCATACAAAGGCAGATAAAAACACGAAAAACCCGAAGAATAGAAATATTTTCTCTGATTTTTTTATACCTAAAATTGAAAGAGGCAATATAGGCAAAAACGAGCCTAAGAAGAATATAGGTAAAGTTCTCGTGAAAAAGGTAGTAATATTTGAGCCCATTTGGGGCAATAGATAAGCAGAATGAGAAACAAAAGGAGTCTGGAAATGAGAATAAGACCATAATGCCCATGGGAGTACTATTAATACTGAAGACAATATATTAATTGCAACTTTTTTGTTCATTTTAATCAAATAATAAACAATAATAGGAAATGTATATATCACACCTACTGATTTTGTTAAGAATGATATTCCAATTAGGATACCCAATAAGGCATGTTTCTTGTATGAATCATCTTTCCATAAAAAGACCAAATATGAAGCCATGACAAAGGTCAACAGTGGTATTTCACGGATTACATTAATTGAGGCGTAAAAAATAAATGGTGTAAAAAAAACATACAATGAACCTAAAAATGCCAATTCTTTAGATACTCTTTTTTCCAAAATAAGAAAACAAAGAATTGTGTGAATTATGGAAAATAGTGGCACTACTAAATATATTCCATTTTCCCCAAAAATTCCTATGAAAAGAGCTAGAAATAGAGGCAAAATTGGCGGCACATCACCGGAATATCCATTAAAATAATACCCATTTCCATTAACTAAAGAATATCCTAAAGAGGCATATAGGCCGCCATCGTATATCAGCCCATAATGGGGTACATAATAAGCAAGAGAGATAACTGATGTAAGTATCAAAAGTAGTATGTACTTATGCCTGGTCATCGCGATGTGCATTATTCAAAAAAAGTATATAATCTATTTATATGGTTAATGTGGGGCTTAAAAATAACTTTAGGGTAATCGAGACCACGATAATCCTCTATACTAAAAAACAAAGATTATCGTATTTTTTATACATAAATAATTAGTAACTCATACTCTCTCTAGTCTTTTACCCACGCTTCAATTATGTTATTCATGGCAAATGAATTTGATCAAGCCTACGGATTTATAATTAAATCATGCTATTATTTGGGTAGCATGTGCTCAGTTAAAGGAGAAATTGAAGTCTGGGAGAAAAAGGAAAAAGATAGAATCTTTCTAGTAGATAAAAATTCTGAAAGATTCCTGTCACGGATAAAACAGGACGACCCAGAGTGGTACGAAAATTCAAGAGATATGCTTACTTCTCTTATTGAAAATAATTGTAGTATGCCACCCATTTTATGTTCGTATTAGTTTTTTTTATATATATTTTTTAACTAACCTATATATTCTCTAAAGGGAATATTTATAAATAAACTTATGTTGAGTAATTCTATGACCTATAGGGCAATAATTTATAATTCTGCCACTCTTAATGCCCCAAAAAATATCCTTCAGTTCCTTTTTGGTGTTATCATATATGTGAGTTTAACTGGTGATTACAACTTACTAAAAATACTGCTTGGAGCATCTGGATTATCTTTGGGCCTAGGGGCAATATATCTGTTTAACGATCTCACTGATTATGAAGATGATAAAAAGAATCTGATGAAAATATCTTGGAAAGCCATAGCCAATGGAAGTATATCCATCCACACGGCTAAGTTCCTTATCATTGTATTATCAATTTTAGGAACAACTCTATCATTTTTAGCTGGAATGAACTTTTTTGGTATATTTGCAGCAGTAATAGCATTAAATCTACTATACTCTTACCCATCAATAAGACTCAAAAATCACAAAAATATGGGCTTAATACTTATTACAGTTATACAAATACTGAAATTTTCTAGCGGCTGGTTCCTTTTTACAAGTAGTTTCAAAGGATTTCCCTTTCCGTTTGTTCTTTCATTATCGATAGGGTACTCACTTCTATTCTTATACTACAAGAACAACACAATCAATGCTAAAGAAATAATTAAAGAAAACAAGCAAAGGGTATTCCCACTTTCACTATTACTAGTTGGATTTTTGTTAATATCCTTCTTTATGTACGCATTTCCTGTGGTATTTATATTAATACTAGCTATGTCGGTGCCAACAGTCTTATTTTATAATCTTTCTAAAGATTATCTAGGGACAAAGGTAAACTTTGCTTTTATGTATGCAGGACTTATCATTATCCTGTTATCATTTCTTTTGCTTTCATCCCCTACTGTTACGGCGACAAATGATACAATATTGATATATTCAAGCCAAATCAAAGAAATCTTAAGACATGCTATTTGAAAAAGGAGATCATGCTAGTCTTCAAATGGGGTTTAACTCCTGTTTGCCTACCATGAATAGATATTTTTCCTTCTTTAATACTTTTGAATATAGAGGCTTTTGTTTTTTTTGATTCTAGAATAAAATAAGAGGATCCAAGCTCTTCAGAAAAATGAGAATCTGACCCGGCTATCCCCGGGATATTATTGATCTTTGAATAAGTTTCTGCAAGTTTATTGTGTGCAGATAAAAGGGTTCTACTATTAAAAATTTCGATAGCATCAATCTTGTCATTTATGGAATCTAGGTCATCTCCAATACCTTTTCTAAATTTATCAAAAGGGTGCGGGGCTATAATAAAACCTTTTTTTCCGTAAGAGATAGTTTCTTCTAAAGTCATGTTTTTAGGAATTTCTTCTTCAAGATTTAGGACAATAATCTCTCCCGAAAGTGTTTTTACTTCCTGGCCAACTATTACCTTTACGGAAAGATCTTTTTTTTCAGCATAGTCTCTTGTTTCAATGCCACCTTTTGTAGAATTGTGATCTGTAACAGAGATAACATCGAGACCTTTAGACATTGCAGCTTCAAGAATATCTTTAGGTTTCATGTTTCCATCGGGAGAATAATATGAATGTATATGAAAATCAAGTTTTATTTTCTCCATACCCTCCCTTCTTAAAGATATTTAAAAAATTAACTTATATCCTAAAGATCAATCAGAAAGTGTTTTAAATAAGTAGATTCATTATATATTAATGCTAAAGGTACTTGTTGTAGAAGACGAAGTTGAGCTTCTTGAACTATATGATCTAATACTAAGCAAAGACTACATAGTTTTTACTACTGAAAGTGGTAGAGAAGCTATTGAGATTTTTGATAGAGAAAATCCAGAAGTTCTAATTGTAGATATAAGACTTCCAGATGTATCAGGAGTTGAAGTTATTAAACATGCTAAAGCAAAAAATCCAAATGTTGCCGTATTAGGTGTATCTGCATATAGAGAAAGATTTAAAGAAGCCATTGATGCCGGAGCTGCAACAGTAATCCAAAAACCTTTTCTTGTTAAGCAGATCCATAATGTAATACAAGACATTCTCCAGAGTAAACAGTAACTTTTTTATATGCCAATTTTTTCCTACAACTGGTTATTATGTCAGAGAAAATTGCTAATCCAGGCCCACTAGGGCTTGCTGCGTTTGGGCTGACCACCCTTATTTTAAATTTTGTCAATGCAGAGATTATACCTGCTGAAAGTATTGGAATGGTTTTACCGATGGGTATATTCTATGGTGGAGCATGTCAAGTATATGCAGGTATGTGGGAAATGAAAAAGGGTAACACATTTGGTGCCACCGCATTCACCTCATACGGTGCTTTTTGGCTTGGTCTTGCACTAATGTTTTTACTTCAATTCTCAGGCGCAATAGCGCCAGTACCAAAGGCAGGACTTGCCGTTTTTCTAGGTGCATGGGGTATTTTCACAGCCTACATGACAGTCGCAACTCTAAAGAAACCTAAAGCATTACAGGTAGTATTCATATCCTTGACCATTCTTTTCTTCCTGTTAGCTATAGGACAATTTAATCACACTGTGCACACGATAGCAGGATATGAAGGTATATTTACCGCATTGGCAGCGTTATACCTATCTGCAGCAGAAGTAATAAACGAAACATATGGTAGGGAAATTCTCCCAATAGGTCAATAAATTTATATATTATTTTTTATATTTTTTTATAGGTGTATTTATGGGATGCGATAGTGAACTTAAATCAAGAATTCTTACAATTATATACCAAAGAGGCGAGATATCTCCTGAAAAAATATCGGACATAACTAAATCTTCAATTGATGATGTTAAAGCGTGCGGCAATGAACTGAAATCAGAAAAATTAATTGAAGAGTGCTGTGGAAAATACTCTACCCCCGGAATTGTTGGTGTGAAGGCCGATTATAATCCAGGTGACGACGGTTGCTCTGGAGCAGGATAATCGCTATAGAAAATCTTATTATACTAAATGTCTATTTTATTTTATGAATTATTATATCTTAATCCCCTCAATATTGTTAGGATTGATTTTTGGCCGTTTTATTTTAAGGCGATTTAATAAACCAAATGAATTAGTTTGGTTTATAATAATTACATTTTTTGCGATAAATATCTTGATTGTTTTATTTGATAGGTATATTGTGCCAGATTATTACTTAATGGACGAAATAAAAGAATTTGTCCCAGGCCTTCTTACGGGAGTATTTCTTTACCTTATTTTAACTGTTTTAGGTATCTTTAAACTTCTAAAAAGAGGCAACAATCCAAAAAACATTTAAAAAAATGACATATTTGGGGTATAGTGGATACATGTTTATTTGTGTGAACGTAAATGGCATTTACCTTGTAGATAACAAAGGCAAGATTAATGATTTTGAAGCTTTTTCCAAAAATACAAAATCTTCAGTTAAATCACTTATTAAACTTGAGAATGGTAAAATTCCTTTTGAATTAAAAAAAATCTTGGAAAGAAATCCGGATTCGTCTTTTTTCTCAGAGTATGAATTAAAAGACAAAAATTTATTTCAATTTATCTTTCCAAATGAAGGCGGAATATCATTTAGGGAACATCATATTGATAATCTAGAAAAAGCCCTGATTAATGAAGACGAATACAGAATAAAACAAAAATCCATTCTCCAAGAATTAGCAAGATTAAAAGTCACAAGTCTATTGGGGGAAAAAGACAAACTTATTATTCATGCAGTATATTCACTTAATGAATTTGATGAAACTATCAACCTATTTCTTGAGCGAATTAGGGAATGGTACTCAATACATTTTCCTGAATCTGTTTCGGCGATTCCAGATAACAAGAATCTTATTGAATTTATTATTAAGATTGGTAATAAGGCATTGTATCTAGAAAAAAGGAATTTGCTGTCTTACGAATCAACGCTTAATAATGAAGTAATTGAGAGGTCGCTTGGTGTTGAATTATCTGATGAGGATCTATCACAAATAAAACAAATTGCAGAGTTAATCGATATCTTGTATGTCAAGAAGGAAATTTTGGAAAATTACATTACAAATCTAGTAAATGAAGTTGCACCAAATACCTCTGTCGTTGCAACTCCAATTATTGCTGCAAAACTTATCTCTCATGCCGGAGGTCTTAAAAATCTATCAGGTAAGCCCTCTTCAACCATCCAGTTGATGGGTGCAGAAAAGGCTCTTTTCAGGCATTTAAAGACTGGTGCAGACCCACCTAAATATGGAATAATACTTCAAAACCCAGAAATTGGTAAAGCTCCTTGGTGGCAAAAAGGAAAAATTGCAAGAACTCTTGCATCAAAAATAGCAATTGCTGCTAGAGTCGACAATGCGAGTGGGGAATTTATTGGGGATGCACTTAGAAATGATTTGTTGAAAAGGATATCAGAAATTGAAAGAAAGTACCCTAATGCACCACCTAAAAAAGAAAAGCAAATGACGAGGAAGTTTGATAGCAGACCAAAAAAGAAATTTGAACACCCAAAATTTAAAAAAGGAAAATTTTAAATCTTCTTCCCCTAATTATCTTTTATGCAAATAAAGATTAAAACTGATAAATTTGAATTCAAAGCGATATTAGACGAATCAGAAACTGCAAAAGCTATTTACGAGTCACTTCCATTAAAAGCTAAGGGATTTAGATGGGGCGGAGAAATCTATTTCTCAATTCCCGTTCACGTTGAATATGAAAATCCAAAAGAAATTGTAAATAAAGGAGATTTGGCATTCTGGCCACAAGGGGATGCATTCTGCATATTCTTTGGGAAAACTCCTGCATCCCTAGAAAAGGAAATTAGGCCTGCAAGCGCAGTTAATATTTTTGGGAAAATTGATGGCTCTTTAGACAATCTAAATCTTGTAAAAGACGGGGAAACTATCCTAGTAGAACGAGATTAAATGAAAATAATCCACAGAGAACTTGACAAAGGAATATTGAAGATAAGGGTAGACAATGCAGACGATCTTTGGCACCTATCTCATATAATAGAAAGTGGGGATCTGCTATTCGGTAAGACATACCGAAAAGAGATGAAAAAAGGGGACAAAATAAGAAGTGAAAAACTTGAAAGAATCCCAGTAAAGCTTGAGATAAGGGTTGAAAAAGTCGAGTTCTCAAAAGACGTGATGAGGCTTAGGGCAACTGGGATAATAACGCAAGGAGAAGAAGCTGGCAGTTATCACACCTTTAATATAGAAGAAGATTCTACATTGACAATTACAAAAAAATGGAAAAATCACCAGTTAGAACGACTAGAGAGGGCAATAAAGGATACATTAACCCCGAAAGTTTTGATTGTGTGTATAGAAGAAGGGGATGCAGACTTCGGTATTATCGCCCAATACGGGGTAGACTTTCCAGTTTCAGTTTCTAAGAGCATAGCTGGAAAACATGAAATATCATCTAGGGACAAAGACAAACGTGAATTCTTTGCAGAAACTTCTTCTAAGATCCTAGAGATAATACAAAAATATAATCTAAAGACCGTTATTGTAGCGGGGCCTGGATTTTACAAGGATGAGTTCATGAATTTTGTCAAAGAGTACAAATCTGAAATTATAAATAATATTGTAACTGAAAATGTGTCGACCGGTGGCAGAGCTGGAGTTTATGAGTGTGTCAAAAGAGGCATACTAGAAAAGGCCCAAAAAGATCTTAGGATATCACTTGAAACTAGCGCAGTTGAAAGATTATTTGAAGGGATAATAAAAAATGAAGGCGTTTATGGAATCAAAGCCATTGAAAAGGCCTTGGAATATGGCGCAGTGAATGAACTTCTCATAGTTGACCAATTTCTTAGAAGAACGGAATTTGAAGAAATAACTGAAAAATCTAGAGAGCAACGAGCTATAATACACGTTATTTCAAGTGAGCATGATGCAGGAAAAAAGTTAGAGGGCATCGGTGGAATCGGAGCTATTTTAAGATTTAAGATCGATGAGCTTTGAATAAATAAAGTAAGAAGATAGCAGGCAATAAGATTAGTAAGAATCTGGACACTATTCTAATAGGGGGATAAGGAATTAGAGAAACAAAGACAAAGACTAAGCTAGATATCACTAAAGATTTCCCGTTATTTGATGGCCTTATAATTTTAAAATTTGAGATAAAGAGGATAGATGTCAAGATTAATAGCATAGAGTACAAGTAAAAGGGAATCTCTGCTAGAAATAACAAAGTAGCGAAGATTGCGCCGATAGTAATAGGAAGGCCAAAATATTCTTGAGAATTTAATGCATTGAATCTTGAAAGCCTTAATAATCCAGATATAACGTAGATTGCCCCTATCAATACGCCCAATAAATGATTATTTCCATAGCTAATGAAAATAAAAGATGGCACAATGCCAAATGAGATTATATCTGACAATGAATCAAGAGTTCTACCAAATTCCTCACAATTATTATTTCTCCTAGCTAAGAATCCATCGAAACTATCAAAAAAGATGCACAAAAAAACAATCCTAGAAGCAAGCAATAGGTTCCCGATAAGTATAAAATATATGGCTAAAAATCCTAAAGTTCCGTTCGTGATTGTAAAAATATCCGGCAAAGAAACAAAAGTTGTTATCCCAGGTCTATTCATGATATCATTTTTAATCAAATTTTACACGGATATCTTCTTTTATCGTGTTTAATACAAGTGAAGTATTTGTTTTATCTACATTCTCAAAAGTTTGGAGTTCTTTTACAAAATTATTAAGTTGGCCCCTATTTTTGAATCGGGCGATAATAACGGCATCATAATTTCCCGTTACATTGTAAATAGAAACTATGTTATTAAATTTATCAAGAAGGGAAGCAACATCCTGTAGTTTGCCCCTCTTTATTGTGACATTAATAACTGCAATAAAGTCATAGCCAGCCTTTGATGGTTCAACAACTGGGATATAACCTTTAATAATCCCATCTTCTTCCATCTTTTTTATTCTGTGTGAAATTGTTCCTACTGCGATGTTGAGATTTTTTGACAATTCTCTAAAAGAAAGACGTGAATCTTTATTGAGTTCTGATATTATCTTTTTATCTAGTTCGTCCATAATCCCACCGAATTTATTACTTAGAATTAATATAAAAGCTTTTACTAAAAAAGGACCAATAAAAAAATATTAAATAAAATTAAAAATTAAATTTTATAGGTTATTGAAACTGTAGCACTTATCTCTACATCTTCTGGTGGCACGGCTGTAGCTGATTCCTTAACTGCTGAAAAGACTCTATTATATGGAACTACGTTGTATGAAGATTCGCTCATGTAAGAAATCTTTCCAAGTTTGAAGTTGCCTGCTTCTGCCATAGCGTTTGCTTTAACTTGAGCTACTTTAACTGCTTCTTTGATAATTTTTACTTTGACTTCTTCCATTTTTGCATCGCTTAAGCCAAATTCAATGTTGTTTATTCTGTTGGCACCGGCTTTAATGGATGCGTCTACTACGTTTCCAACTTTAGTTATGTCTGTAGTTATTACTTTTAAACCGTAAACGGCCCTATAACCTAACAAAGCAGGTTCTTTGTCTGGGGGGTAATAATATTCGGGATATATGCTAAACGTATCTGTCTGAATTTTGTCAGAAGGTATACCTTCCTTTTCCAAAGCCTGAATTACCTGGGCTAATATTCTTGAAGCTTCTTGCTGGGATAGCAAAGCCGTATCGTTTCTTGTTTCAATATACACATATATTGTAGCTTGATCTGGCGCTTCTTTTAGTACTGCAGTTCCAGTTACTTGCAACTGGTCATATTGCCCTTGTGATGCGGGCTTTAATACTGCAACAGTCACCAATCCTAGTGCTAGGATAATTGCTACGATACCATAGATTAATTCTCTTTCCATGTATATCGCCTCCAATAGATAGGTCTTAAGAAACTATATAAGGATTATGATAAGGTTTAATATATCTTGAAGTTATATTTAACTTTTAATTAAAGATATTTTTTAAGGTAATTTTGAAGTGACAATAATCTTTGAAGAGAAGAATGGCCCTCGCCCAATTCTATTTTGAATCTTTCGAATACTTTTTCAAACGTTACTTTTTTGCCATTGATAAAAAAATTATCTGCATGACATACTATTTTCTCTTCTATTGTTTCGGGTATGTAATTTCGAGGAGGTAATCCAAAAGTTTCGGCATCTTTTTTATCGATTCCTGAACCAATATGCCTCTCACATATTAATACAATTTTTTCATCTATGCCCCTATCTCTTAGGATTTCTGCCCCTACAACTCCATGGTGGATCCCATTGGTCTTTGATCTACCAATGTCATGTAAAAGTCCACCAATTTCAACTATATCTAAATCAAGTTCAAAATCTTTTGAAGCTTTTTGTGCTATCTCTCTAGCATACTTAGAAACATTAATGCAATGCTTTATTACATTCTCAGAACAGCCTTCGGCTCGTAATAATAATATTGCTTCATCTTTGGATATCATGATGATCGTTAACTGTCTTCAATTTTTTTGAATTTGCCCAACGCTTCTTCGAGTTCTTTTATCATTTCAGAGTTATCAAAGAAATCTAATTTTTCTCCACAGATATTACATTTAAAATTAAGTTGCTCTGCAACGTCAAACGGGACCTTGGAACAGTTATTCTTGCAAGCAAAAAACATATTATCTTTTTCATATTCTAATAATTCTTGAAGATGCTCTGCATAGTCCTTCTCTCTTTTGTCTATTACATCTGGTGCCTTTGAAAGATCCATCTTCCAATAATAAATGTACCATCCTGTTTCTTTATCTTTTATCCTTCTGTAAGTAGCTAACCTATTGTCATATAGCTTATATAGAGCCCTTCTTACATTATTTATTCTTAAATGGGTGATTTTTGATATTTCCTCGTCAGTTGCTTCTTTCTCATAAATTATATTTGCAACTTCCACACCCTCTTCACCCAATAACTCTTCAAGAAAATCAAATAGCAGTCTCTGGTCTAATTCCATGATATCCCTTCAATTGAAAAATTTAAAGCAATAATTAATTATGTCGTTTTTTTATATAAATGTTTGCTTCTATTAAGGCTTTGATTAGGAGAAAGAGAGATATATTTAAACTTTTCGGCAAAGATAAAATTAATATCCATAATACATATTTTTAAGATGAATAAATTCTTTTTATCGATTAAATTTATTCAAATGATAAATGTAAGAATAATTTAGATAGATTTTTAAGTAATTTTTCAATTAATTTTTCATGCTAGGGACCATAGTTAATGTCATCGCAATTATTCTAGGGAGTATACTTGGTATTTTGATTAAATCGCGGTTCCCTGAAAGAGTAAATAAGATTATCTTCCAAGTTATAGGTTTATTTACAATTACATTAGGAATTACTATGGCC
>CAZVXE010000049.1:0-10668 GCA_964630765.1 uncultured Thermococci archaeon
AATTTTATATATTAATAAACCAATAATTGTATTTGGGGATACGTTGGTTACAGAAAAAATCCTCGAGAAGGCAAAACAACATCAAAAAAAAGAGGCATTTGTTAGAGATATTTTTATTTCAAGAGAGGAAGTAGCTAATCTAAGACATATTAGTCTGCCTTCTGGCGTTCACCTCGATATAAAAAAATTAAAGCAAGGTTTTGTAGCACGTTTTTCTGGGGATACTGAAAAGGTAATAATGGTAGTAAAAACACTTTTTGATGATTAAATTATAGAAATCCATCCAAACTAGATTGATTATTCTTCTTTTTATTTAGATGCACCTTACCGTACATACCCCCTCCACCTGGTTCTATATAGATATTGCCTTCTCTAAAATCAATTATTGCCTGAGCAACTTTTTCACCAGCGACTTTTTCTATTTCTTCTCTCGGTGTAACAATAAGAACATTTATTTCATTTTTAAATGACTGAACTAATAGCTTCCAGAGATCTTGGACTTTTTTTGAGTTTACAGAAGCAAGGCCAAGTGTCTGAACTAAGATTTCTGCCAGTGGGATAGTTTTGATGTATTTAGGTCTGTGCTGAGGATGAGTGACTTCTTGATCGCACAATTCTTTTATTCTATCTGCAACGCCTTTTTTTATCAGGCCACCACAAGTGCATCTGTTTTTTATTTCAATTGCCTTTTCAATAGTGTATTTCTTGTAGCATCTTGTGCATGCGGTCATGTGATATTTACCAAGGTCAGGGTCTATACCAACATTTAGAACAAACTCGTTTCCTCCACGTCTTTTTATGGCCTTGATTATTTCATCATAGTTATTTTCCTTTACCTTTAGTCTGTTGAATTCTCTACCAATTCTATGCGGCCATGGTGAATGAGCATCTGAGTTGGTCATGAATGTGACATCTTTCAACTCCGATATACAGTCGGCCATTTGAGTGTCAGCAGATAGGCCAAGTTCAAGAAAAGGTATATTTTTAGTCTTATAGCACTCTTCAAGAGTATCATATTCTTTGTATATTGAAGTCCATGGAGTAAAGGCATGGGACGGTCCAATTAATCCATCTATTTTGTTGACTATATCTAAGAGCTCATCTCCCCCTAAATTAATATTGCATCTACCATCAGTGTCTAGATTTGGGGATTTGTCTCTTATTATATTACGAAACTCTTCAACAGAAGATAGAGAAGGGAATAAAATGACGTGGTGGACCCTTCTTTGGTCTTCTACTTCCGTAGTCAGAATAAATCTCATCCCACTTTTATGCTCAAATGTGCCTTCGTCTATTTTAGTAACAGATGAAACAAAATGATTAAGCCAGTTCTTATTGAGGCAGTCCCCAGATCCTATTGTGTTTAAACCCTTAAATTTTGACTGTTCTGCAATAACAGGGATTTCCATGTTATTAGAAGTGCCCCCAGAATACATTGAATGAATATGAAAATCGACATTTATCATGAAATTATATTAATTATTACTCTTATAACGTTTATTTATGTGGATTAAATATCACAGATAATCTTAAAAGAATGCTCAAATCTTAGATTTATATGGACGTTTTTGATGTTGCTATTCTTGGAGGGGGGCCAGCCGGGATTTCAGCAGGTATTTATGCGGCAAGATTTAAATTAAATGCTGTTGTTATATCTAATTCCTTGGGAGGTACCGCACAGACTGCGCATCTCATAGAGAATTATCCTGGATTTGGAGTAATATCTGGTTTTGAATTAATGCAGAAATTTAAAGATCATCTAAAAAGTTTTGAGATCCCTGTGATAGAAAAACATGTTTATTCTGCAAGTAAAGAAAATGACATATTCACTATAAAATTAACAGATGAGGAAGTAAAAGCAAAATGCATTCTTATAGCAACAGGTACTAAAAGACGAAAATTAGGGGTTCCTGGAGAAGCTCAGTTTTATGGAAAAGGGGTTAGCTACTGTGTTACTTGTGACGCCTTTTTCTACAGAGATAAGACTGTGGCTGTTATTGGAGGAAGTGATGCAGCAAATATGGCCGCTATACTACTTGCTTCAATGGCAAAAAAAGTATATGTTATTTACAGAAAAGAAAAGCTAAGAGGAGAACTAGTCTGGATTGAGAGAGTTATAACAAATCCAAAGATTGAAGTTTTGTACAATTCCAATGTTGTTGAGGTAACAGGTAAAGAGTTTGTTGAGGGAGTAAAGTTAGAGGATGGAAGAGAAATACCTGTAGAGGGTGTATTTGTCGAGATTGGTTCAATACCAGAATGTTGTTGTGCAAATGATCTTGGAATTGAAATAAATCAAAAAGGTTACATCCAAGTAGATTCTTCACAGAAAACTAGTGTGGATAGAGTTTATGCCGCTGGGGATGTGACATCTGGTTCTAACGGATTTCAACAGATTGTTACTGCTGCAAGTGAAGGAGTAATTGCAATAAAAAGTATTTTTGATGATATGGAAAGGTCGAAGGTGACGTTATGGAAAAAAGAATAAAAATTATTATTATTAGTTTAATGCTAATCGGTACTTTGTTAATGGCAGGGTGTAACGAATCTAATCCTGATAAAGTACTTTCTGATTCTGACAAAACAGAAATAAAAAAAATGCTAGCTAATATGGATGGCAAAGTGGATATCTTATTATTCACATCAGAATCCGGCTGTTTCAGTTGCTCTAAGACTGAAACACTTATGAAAGAGTTTGATCAGCTTTCTGATAAAATATCGCTGAAAGTATATGATACTGATAAAAATAAGGATATGGCTACAAAATATAATATTGAGTTAGTTCCAGCAATAGTTGTAATTGGAAAAGAAGATTATGGAATTAAACATTATGGATTTCCAGGAGGAAAGGAATTTAATCCACTCCTTGAAGTTATCATAAGCTCATCAATGGAGAGCCCAAAAGTATCCGAAGAAATTGGAAAAAAAATAAATACTATCAGTAATCCTGTCGAAGTAAAGATATTTGTTACTCCGACTTGCCCATCTTGCCCCGATATGGTAAGAGGTGCATATTACTACTCACTTGTTTCAGACAAAGTATCTACAGTTACGATTATGTCAAACGAGTTTGAAGAATACAGTAAAAATTATAAGATAAATGCAGTTCCAACAATAGTCTTCAATGAAGGATTTAGTAAAGAGGGACCTATGGCAGAGGAGACCTTTGTCAATTATCTTGTAGTGTCTTCTTAGGGGGAATAAAATATGAAAAAATTATTAGTTATTATTATAGGAATGTTAATATTATTTGCTGGCTGTACTTCTCAGCCAAACACGAACACAAATAATAATACGAACAATGATAATAATCAAACTAATGGAACTCAGACAAAAACACTTTACGAACAGGTAGAAGCAGAAGCTATTTGCCCATGCAGCACACTTTTTAATTTAAAAGACTGTAAACAATATTTCCCAGATTGCCAGTATACTCCAATTGTGGATGCTACTATAAATAACATGATTTCTGAGGGTAAAACAAAAGATCAAATACTAAAAGCTGTTGATCAATACAACACCGGGATAATTGAAGGAAAATTAAATGAATTTAGAAAATCACAAGACGAAAATAGATTAATAGTACTATACTTCAAATCTTCACTTTGTGAAATATGCCATGAGAAAGAGCCAGTTTTAGATGAAATAAAGGAAAAATACAAGGGACAGATTGATATTTACGAGTTTGATAGGATAACTGATGGGGTAATATTTGACTATTTTGTTGTTGATAGGATCCCAAGTATAGTCTTTTTTGACGGTAAATCAAGACTTAATGAGGTTCCTTTTAATAACATCAGTGTTGATGGGATAAGTTCATTATTAGATTTTACATTAGATAAAAAGAAATGAGCAACAATGGTTGATACCCAAATACTTTTAAATATCACTATTGTTAATAGGATGTGATAAAGATGAAGATAGTTAGTATTATCGCCTTTATAATGGCGTTTGTACTTCTTATTTCGGGTATCTATGGACTCAATATTGGGCCAGTTTCGCTTGAAGGTCGCCAGTATGAACAGGCAAATCAGATTGGATCGTATATCTGTATATCTTGTATAGGCTTGTCAGGTAGCTCTGTCAGCCATACATTAACTGATGATACTATTAATAGATTAAAAAGAATTGATTACCCTGTTAAAATATGGGTTTTTACGTCAAATGACTGTCCAACTTGTCCTGATGCAAAGGCCATAATACTTAATTTCACAGTTGAAAATCCCAACATATCTTATGAAGAGATTAAACTTGAAACTCAAGGTCAATTTTTTGATACTTATGCCGTATCAGAACTTCCCACAGTTATTTTCTTTAATAAAGACGGTGTTGTTCTAAGGAAAGATAATTTTGTCCATAAGGTTGTAGGAATAGACAGAATGCAGGAGAAAATAATCGAAGCAATTGAAATGGTGAGTTGATGGGCAAAATAAAACGTATTAGGACTATTTCCCAATCGCTTTCTTTGATTCTGATAAATCTTGGTTTCCTTGGAATTTTTTTAAAACATCTTACAGTTCCTGCTTTCAATTGCTATGCTTGCCCTTGGGCTTCAATAAGTTGCCCCATAGGATTATTGCAGAACTTTGTAATGAATGGGCAAGTTCCAACATATGTTTTGGGGGCAATGGGGGCCGTATTTGTATTCGTGGGGAGTGCTTTCTGTGGATGGGTTTGCCCATTTGGCTTTTTCCAAGATGCAATTGACTTTGTTAAAAATTTATTTAAAAAGAAAAATAAAAAGCCAAGAAGAAAGTCTCAAGCAAAGAATAATTCAAAAGATTTTTCTCTAATAAGTAGATTGATAGTTCTTGTAGCTACTTTAGTTCTTGCTATAAGATATGTTGATACTATATTCTGTAAATTATGCCCAATAGGAACAATAGAAGCAACTTTTCCATATCAGATTGCTAATGGATTTTCATATAATATCTGGTTAGGGGCTAGAATTGGTATACTTATATTCTTGATAATTATGTTCTTCATTATTAGTAGATTCTGGTGCAGATATCTATGCCCTATAGGAGCTCTGGCCGGGCCTTCTAATAAGATAAGTCTTCTAAAGTTATATCACAACGGCGATAATTGCAATGGATGCAATATATGTAAGGATGTATGTCCTCTGGACATAGATGTTGTGAAAGACCTAAACTCGACAAGATGCACAAGATGTGCCGATTGCGTTGATAAATGCCCAAAGGGCCATCTAGCATTTGGTCTTGATATATTTGGCCTTGTTGCAATTTCTCCTTTTAAAAAGAAAAAGCAAAAAGTAGCTGAAAAGAAACTTGTTACACCCTCAACACCAGGTATACCTGGAACAGAAATACCAAAAGACTCAGAAACAATCCCGCCCGAAGAGGAAGTTGATGTACTAGATGAATTCAAATACAGAGAAAAAGGCACACTTGTTGAGAGGCCTGCTTATATGGGATTCAAAAAAGGGGAAAGAGTATATCTACCTTATGAAGAAGTAAAAAAGATAGGCGTTAGGCCACCTAAAACTTCACTGTCTGTTCTTTTGAAACAGTATTCCGAAGGGCGCCTAGCTGAAGATTACGATACTCCTGAAGCTTTTGTAGAAGAAAAGATAGAGGAAAAATTAAAAGATGTTCCTAAATCAATTCCAAAGGAAGAAGTAGATAGAAAACATTTTGAAAAGTTTAGGATTCCAAAAAGAACAGAGTTACATTTAGAGCATCTAAAATATTTACAAGAACTCGATGTACCTATGGACGTAAAAGCAATAGCAAATAACAGCAATGAAGTACCTGCCGTATTACTTGCTATTGTCGATGCGTCTGATCAGATTAACTTTGAGTATATCAATGCAAGAGACCAAAGAGCAGAATGGTACTATCAGGATAATTTACCTTCTGTCTATATCAATGGAAAATACTACAATGGCTCATTTTCTGAAGATGAAATAATTTACAAGATAAAAACTGAAAGATATATAATTGAAAATGTCAGCTTGATAATTGATTACACAAGATGTATTGGATGCAATGCTCAGAGCTGCAAAAAAACATGCGATATTTTCAAGAAGATTCCAATATTGGACGAAGGTTATGGCATATACCCCCTATCAAATATCGGGTGCTCTCTTTGTGGAAAATGCATCATAGAATGTGATAGAGGCGGAGTTTCATTTATCTTTGGAGAAAAACTTGTAACAGATCCCAATTTCAGCATTGAAATGATTAAGAAAAATAATGAATTAATCTCAACAATCTACCCTGAAACAGTTATGCTGTTCCTTGAAAAGAATAAGAAGCACTCAAACAGGGCGCTTAATTTCACAATTGCATTATCGTACCTTTCACATGGCAAGCTTTCATATCAAATAGTTGACGTTGCTAAAAATCAGGAAGCAGTTTTAAAGCGAAAGATTGGCGCAATACCGTGCTTCTGGGTATCAGACAACGTGCAAATCGCGGGTATGGTTTCTGAAGCATCAATATTAGCATTTATACGAAAGATCTCAAAGTGGAAAGGATGAATCTAGTTGAGTTAGTGATAGTTGGGGCCATTCAGGGATTTTTAGAATTTTTACCTGTTTCAAGTTCAGGAAATGTATCTTTAATACTCATGAATTTCTTAAAACTTACACCTTCTGAAAGTTTTTCTTTGTCCCTATTCCTTCATCTGGGCACTCTTCTTGCAGTATTAGTCTATTTCAGAAATGACATCATAAATATTCTAAAAAACATCAAGACCGATAAAACATCACATTTTTTGATAGTTTCTACTATTCTTACTGGGGTAGTGGGTGTTCCAATATACATCGTATTGAAATCAATTTTTGAAAACATTCAGCTAGATATTGGAAATATCATTATCGGCCTATTTCTTATTGCCACGGGGATTATCTTGAAGTATAGGTCAAAATCTGGATTTAAAAAAGTGGAAGATTCAAACATTTGGGATATGATAGTTGCCGGAGTGGCTCAGGGTATTTCTATAATACCTGGAATATCAAGATCTGGTTCAACTCTTGCAGCTTTATTAGGGAGAGACTTTGATAAAGAAGAGGCATTAAGAATCTCTTTTTTAATGTCGATACCAGCAATTATAGGAGGGATTATCTTAGAAGCAAATGACACCACATTTGTAGCAAATACTTATCCCGCATTAATTAGCGCATTTATTACATCTATTATAGTAATCAAGTTATTGTTAGAATTTGCAAAAAGAATAAATTTTTCTTATTTTTGTATTGGGCTTGGAGCAATAACTGTAGCTATATCCTTACTTATTCTTTAAAATAAGTTTTATAACATCCCCAGATTTTAGATTCAACATAGAGTTTGCATCCCCAAGATATTTTGATATTTCAAGATAGCCTGATGAAGAGTATAAAGCAATTAAGTCAAGATTTTTTCCTTCTTCATAGTGAGTAAGAACTGGGATTCTAATATTAGATAGCTCAATTTCTTTTATGATCGCATCTTCTTTTTTCATGTTTAAGATAACATTACCAAATGAATCCACATACAAAATAGTTATCAGTGCATCGTCTTTGCTAATTTCCTTCTTAAAAGGAAGACGTGTTATTTGATCTTTCTTTTGCAAAAAATCCGTATCACCAATATCTAAAAATGCAGCAGTTGGGGCAAATATGTCTCTGCCGTGGAAAGTATTAGAAGAATTAGTCATTCCATATTCAAGTAATTTTTGATTCAGTATGTTAATGTCTATTTTGAAGATTTCACCTTTTAGCAAAGAAAAAACACCATTATCGGGACCGACAAATGTATGGCCATCACAATTTAATACAATAGGATCTCTTTGGCTTCCCACACCTGGATCAACTACAACTACATGAACTGTCCCCATGGGAAAATAAGAATATGAACTAGATATTACAAACGCAGCGTCATATATCGACTGTCTTTTTATCTTGTGAGTTATATCGATAATTTTGGCATCGGGATTAATTATGTATATTGGCCCTTTCATTTGCCCAGAATAAAAATCATCGAAATCTGTAGTCAATGAAATCATGAATAAAATTATCACTTGTACCTATTAAATCTACGCATATAAAAAAGAATCTTGATCTTTGTATAGTCTAATTGCGAAACATTTAAATAAGTTAACTAATAGTTAAGTTATAGTGAAAGAATGGCAACAACTGAAGAAATATTCGATATTCTAGGAAATCAAACAAGGCGAATGATACTTGAGATGTTAGCTACATCCCCTTGTTATACAACAGAGATAGCTGAAAGACTAGAAATCGGTCAAAAGGCCATTAACGAACACCTTAAGATAATGCAAGATCTAGGACTTATAGACCTGTTTGTTCTAAAACAAAAAAGAGGAAGTCCTAGAAAATATTTCAAGATAAAGGACAATATAAGAATGGAGCTTTTTGTTGCGCCAAGAGTATTTGACGCATCTTTTAAAACTGAAGAAATCGATATGGAATCAATTTTTGAAAGATACCCAGAATACAAGTCTTTTTATGAAGAGATTAAGTTTGATTCAGAGATTAGAATAATTGGTAGATTAAAAGAAAATCTTGATTACCTCAAAAATGAATTAGTTGAAATTGATAATGCAAAAGCATTCATAGAAAGATCCATTTCTGAAGTAAAGGAGACTATTTTAAAAACTATTGAAGACCTTAATCTTAGAGAAAAAGAGAAAAAAATTCTTATTGAGATTATACTAAAAGAATCTTATTCCCCTCAAGGTATTGCTGATAGTTTAAATTTGGAATTAGAAGAAGTAGTTGATTCTATTAAGATACTTAGAGAAAAGGGAGTTTTATAGGATAATTTTTTATATTATCTTAATATAACTCCAGCAGGTGCTATGAATGGCCGAAGATCTTGGAGTTACCATTTCTAGAGATGAGGATTTTTCAGAGTGGTACAATCAAATTGTTGTAAAAGCAGGTCTTGCTGATTATTCTCCCATTAAGGGGTGTATGGTAATAAAACCATACGGTTATGCAATATGGGAAAGTATTAAGGATTTTCTTGACAAGAGAATAAAGGATACAGGTCATGAAAATGCATATTTTCCCTTATTTATTCCTGAAGAATTTTTTGAGATGGAAAAGGAGCATGTTGAGGGATTCACGCCCGAAGTTGCATGGGTAACTCATGGCGGAGACACACCTCTTGAAAGAAAGCTTGCTATAAGGCCAACTTCTGAAACTATTATGTACTCAATGTATGCCAAATGGATAAGAAGCTGGCGTGACCTTCCTTTATTGATAAATCAATGGGCTAATGTAGTTAGATGGGAAACAAAAATGACAAAACTTTTCATAAGAACTAGGGAGTTTTTATGGCAAGAGGGTCACACTGCCCACGCTACAAAGGAAGAAGCTGAGGAAGAAGTAAAAAAAATGCTTGATGTTTATCGGGAAGTAATGGAAGATTTACTTGCAATCCCAACAATCCCTGGGTATAAAACTGACAATGAAAAATTTGCAGGGGCTGTTTACACTATGACTGTTGAATCCTTGATGGCAGATAAAAAGGCGATGCAAGCAGGTACATCTCACCTTTTAGGCCAGCATTTCTCTAAAGCCTTTGGTATTATGTTTGAAGATAAAGATAAGGAAAAGAAATACGTCTGGCAGACTTCATGGGGGATGACTACTAGAACGGTAGGTACTCTTGTAATGGTCCACAGTGACAATAAAGGCCTTATTTTACCACCAAGAGCAGCCCCAATTAAGATTGTTATTGTGCCAATTATATTTAAAGATGGTAAAGAAGAAGTCATTGGACGATGTAAGGAAGTTCAAGAGTTACTTGGAAGGAAATACAAAGTAAAATTAGATGACAGAGAAGGATATACTGCAGGCTTTAAATTCAATGAATGGGAATTAAAAGGAATCCCAATTAGGATAGAGATAGGGCCACGAGATGTAAAAGAGAATAAAGTTGTTGTCGTAAGACGTGACAACTCTCAAAAAATCTTTTTACCTATGGATAATCTTAGCCAAGAAATAGACAGAATCCTTGAAGACATTCAGAAGTCTCTTTTCTCAAATGCTAAAGAGTTTCTGGAAAAAAATACATTTTTACCTAAAGACTACAACGAATTATCAGATATCCTAAACAATCAAAAAGGAATGGCAAAGATTAGCTGGTGCGAAAGGGGATGTTGCGAAGAAAAGATCAAAGAAGAAACAGGTGCAACTTCTTGTTGTATACCTCTTGACCAAAAGGGATTAGAGAAAAAATGTATTGTGTGCGGTCAAGAAGCAAAGAAAGTTATCCTGTTTGCCAAGCATTACTGAAGGATCTTTGACATATAAGGCCCTTCTTTTTTATATTTAAATTTTCTATAGTATTCTCTTGCTCCAATGCCAGAGATTATTACCATCTTTTTTAAATCCAAATCTTCTTTTGCAATTCTTTCTGCTTCAAGCAATAATTTTCTTCCATACCCCTGATGCTGCCAACCAGATTCCTTTTTATCGCCTATACTGATAAGGCCACCATATACGTGAAGCTCTCTTATTAATCCAGTAGGAACTCTGGAGATCTCTTTTCTATGCGCAAACTCTGAAGGCTTCCTTAGTCTAGCATACCCAATTAAGATGTCCCTCTTGACATCTTCAAAACTGATAAAATACTCTAATCCTTCTGAAGCCTCGTAACTTTCAGTCAGCAACTTAATGTCTTGAAGCTCTGGAAA
>CAZVXE010000050.1:0-10330 GCA_964630765.1 uncultured Thermococci archaeon
AGCATAGTCTGGAAACTAACTGATGTTGAAGAAATAAAAGCATTTAAGAAAAGCTAGTCTATTCCCAATAGTCCCTTACTTCGCATGAGTTAATATCTTCAACAGATAGCAATTCATCTGGATAAGGCTCAAAGAAACTCTGATTTTCTAGATATTTTTCATCAAATCTCAAAACCCAAGATTTAAGAATATTAGTTGGTACGCTTAGGGACACATTACCCTTTCTATACTTATCTATAGTCTCGAAAAAGAATTCCTTTTCCTTTTTATTTAGGTTTTTAGATATGTACCCAAATCCATGCAACAGTATATTTATATTAGGGGGGCATTTTGGGGGCTTATCAAAAAGAGCGTAAAGATGAGATTCGTAATTTTGAAATATCTTCTCCAGAGGATATTTATCCATGTTGGCAACAATTCTTCCCAGTTCTTTTGTTTCTTTTTGACTGTATGCACCAAACAACAATTTATTGTATGACTGATATTCAACTAAATCTTTCTTTGACATTGTTTTTTTGACTTCTCTAAATCTCCTTAATGAATATATCTTTGTTAAAAAATGCTGTTTTATCCTAGAATTGAGTAATCTACCCTCGTCTTCTATCGCAAGATTGGGATATTTTTCTAAGACAGCTTTGCCGAAAAATCCTGAGCCTTTGGGCTCTTTTGGTGGAGTTCCACTTCCTGCATTAATCTTAACATCTTTAATTCCACAAGAAGGCGATTTTGATTTTAAAATAAATCCATCAATATCTGTTAATTTGTCTAAAAAAGAATTAGAGAATTCAATCATACTTTTTGTAACGTCTGCCTCAGTCTTTGGCTGTATCAGCTTCAAATCTCCGCCAAAAGAAACAACTCTAATTGGATCTCTTGGCACACCAAGACCTATTTCAAATTCAGGACATACAGGGATAAATTCCACAAAAGATTTTAATTTTTGTACAAAATCACTTGATATCATCTGCCCGTTGTATCTGCAGGTGTCAAACTCTATACATTTGCTAATAACAACTCTTGGTTTCAAAAAATCTTTCAAGATTATTCACCTAATCTTTCTGCAATTTGAATCATTTCTATTATATCTTTTTCAGATGCAAATCCCATCCCTCTAAATCTTATTAAACCTTCTCTATCTAAAAGAAAAACATGGCCATTATTTAGATTATCAATTAAAAGATAGGAAGTATAGGCTTTATAGTTGCCATAATGTGTCAAGACACTCTTATGTTTTTCATTAGGTATCCCCGCCCTCATTCCTCCATCTATCGAACCACGGAATACCCTCCAGATGCCCCCTAACATCGGTATTTCATAATAGGCATACTTTTCTTTGTTAGAAAATCTATTCTCAAATGGAATAGCCCAAGAATCAATCATTTCTTGAGCCTGACGAACAAATGCAATTGCAATTAGAGTGACTTTTCCTATTGCCATATCTGGAAGCCTGACTTCAGTTTTAGCAAGAGAATAAGCAGTTATTTTTGGAAACATTTTTCCAATTAATTCATGGTTTTTCATAGCTAAATATTGGTACTATGGTCATTTATCTTTTTCGCATATGCATCCGGGTCGAATTTTCTCTTCAATCCTTTATCGTTCATATATCGGATATTCCCAAAGATTTTTCTCTCAGCCCATGGCCTATCATGCTTTCCAAAGCACCAAGCAACTCCAGTATACCCATTTGCATCACGCCCATCTAACTCATATTTATCATTCAAATGAATTAAGATTTTATATGCATCTATAGGGGATTTCGACCATTCAATAACCTTCTTCCCCCAATACATTCTCATATATCCATGCATTTTACCGGTGTATATCATTTCTTTTTGGGCAGCGTTCCAGTATGGATCATGGGTGTTTGCATTTTCCAATTCTTTAAGAGAATAGATATAATCACGAGGGTCTTTTTCGTGAAATTCTAATGTTCGTCTGCACCAATCAGGCAATCCTTTATATGAATCATAGTTAGGATTATAATATACATAGTTCATAGAAAGTTCTCGCCTTACAATTAATTCTTCCAAATATGATTCCTTTCCTGAGCTTTCAGTCTGTATAATTTTCAATACAATGTAGAGGGGAGATATTTGACCAAAATGTAGGTATGGGCTCATATTTGATAAATAATCAAGATTTGGATTATTTCTTAAATCATCATATCTATCAATTTTATTTTTTATGAAGGAATCAAGATGGCTTTTGGCTTCTGATGTCCCGCCAAATAAATTTGGTGCAACTTTTACACTTCTGTCTATCTTTAGATATTTAATTAATTCTTCTGGATCTTCTATATTTAACGAGTCAAAGCCCATTGACAATGAACTTTTGAGGGAATTAGTCAATTCTAAAGGTAAAAGGAAGTAATTCAATAGTTTATTTATTTTTGGCCTGATGGTTGCAGCTGCATATTCTTCTTTTTTTGAAACTTCTTCCACGGGTACAACTGTGTTAGTTTCAATCTCAATTAGAGGGCAATCAATATTATTTGCAACATAATTTCTCCAATGACGTTCAATTCTTTGATACCCCTTGTCTACAACTACAATTGATGCATCATTTGACATCTCTATTGCTCCGATTTCTGGAGAAATATTCTGAATAACAAATTTAATTCCTATATCTTTCAAAGATTTTCCAACTTCATATAATCCTTCGAGCATAAAAGAAAAGTTTCGGAGATTTGCATTTGGAAATTTTTCTGTTAATCCAAAAAATACGACAATTGGCTTCTTAAGAGAATTAGCTTTTATAATCGAATATTCTAGGGCATGATTGTACTCTGTTCTTTGAGATGCTTGCATCCAGTATAAAACGTAATCTCCGTTTTTTTCTTTTTTGTTATTTAAAAATTTTATTCGCTCATTTTGGATCAATTCTGCACCTTAAAATAAATTTGATTTTCAAGTATAGATGATTTTCGGTTAAAAAATAAAATAAAAAAATTAATTCTTTTTATCTATTTCCATCATGACTCCAGCGTATAAAGAGAATCCTATCATGCCAGTTATGAAAGATGCTATTGCAGTTCCAACGAAAGGTACATTTGATAATATCCCAACTAAACCTAAATTTAATACCAAGACTAAGAGCCATGCAACTATATAGTCTCCAGTAAAGATATATTTGGATATTTCTTTGAAGTTGAAAGCTTCGGAGAATTTATCTGTTTTAATGTATTTTAGAACAGCAACAGGTGCCACATATGTAGCTATCAATATGAGGATAACTACAATTATTATCAACGGCAATGCCGCCAGTAAATATGGCATGAACATTGGAATGAACTCTTCAGGATTCATCATTTCAACTCTTTGGGCTCCCATGGATATAAGTTGACCGAACAAAGGTCCAAACGCTATAAAGAAAGCAATGGCGGCAACAATCAAAGCCGGGATACCATAGACCAATGAAACTATAAAGGCCATAAGCCCTTTAACAAAGAACCCACCCAAATCTTCCCATTCTTCCATCTTGTCAGTCTGCTCTCCCCTCTTTATATCTGAACTTTCAAGTATGTATCCATACGAGATTAAGTTCACAATTGGGATAATATTGACAACTATCCCAATAAGGAGTTTTCTGAAGTCAGAAAATGGTTTTCTGAATGATAAGTTATAGTCTACCATCAGACGAAGGATAAAAAATTCATTTATATGTTTTTTGAATCATTTCATAGTAAGTTTAATAAGATTCAATTAAAAGTTGGTAATATGAAAAATAAAGCCATGGTAGTATTTGCAATTTTCGCAATTTTATTTTTTTCTTCTGTGCCAGGTGCAGTTTGTGAAGAAACAAATAGCATCTACATAAAAGTTTATGAAGATGGAAGCGCATTGTGGAATCTGGAAACTAGATTTGAACTAAAAACTCAAGCAGATATTGACTTCTTTAATGAATACATGGCTGCATTAGAAGAAGATAAGAATTTTATTATTCAAAAAAAGAAAGATTCGCTTCAAAACATAATAAACAGAGTAGCTTATTCTTCAGGAAGAGAAATGACTATTGAGAATATTTCTTTGAACTATCAGATTATTGATTCAATTAATAAAAAATATGGTGTTGTAAATATCAAATTCTTGTGGAAGGGTTTTGGCCTTATAGACAAAGACATAATCCAGATAGGCGACTCATTTAGTGAAGGTAGTCATTTGAAGGAAGGAGAAGTTCTTGTAATTGAATATCCCAAAGAATATTCAATTGTTAGCCTTAATCCAGAGCCAAACGAAAGAAGAGAAAATTCAATATTCTGGTACGGTCCAAAAATCTTATTAAATAATGAACCAAAAATTGTCTTGGAAAAGAAATCATTACTAGGTTCTTTGAATATCTTTCTATTTGGGTTTATCGGTATTTTGGTAATTGTTATAGTTCTGACATTTTATTTTGCCATTAACAAAAAAAAGAAAAATACACCCATATTACTATCTGATCAAGAAAAAGTCATCAGTATTCTAAGGTCATCGGGAGGTAAATGCTTTCAAAATGATATTGTTTCGCAATCCTGTATGTCTAAATCCAAAATCAGCCAAATTATTTCTGAAATGGAGAAAAATGAATTAATTGCTAAGCAGAAATATGGAAAGAATAATCTAATAATCCTAAAGTAGTAATTTTTTTTATTGGGTTATTTATTTTAAATAATTAGATTATTACTAATATCGTAATATAAGTAATCAATTCGAAAAGATTAAATAAGGCTTAGGGTAAGTTATTTTAAGAAATCATGGACAAATTAATTGATTTAATTTCCTCAAATGAGAATTGGCTAATGCAGAGAATTCTTGATTATGCGAAAGCTAATGGTTATACTAAATATACCTCAACTTTAGTTGAAGCATGGAGACTTTCTATATCTGGCCTTTCTGAAAGTTTTATTGAAGGTTTGAAAAAATACAATGGCATTCCTAATCTAGGTCCCGATGAAGATTATTCTAAAGACCCTATTGCTGCATTTGGTATTCTCGAAGCTCAAAGACATAGAAGTAGGGGTGTCACTCTTTCAATGTTTTTAGGGCTAATGAAATATTATAGACAAAGTTACCTTGATTTGGTATCAGAAACAGATTTTGATAATAACGATAAGAACAATTATTTAACATATATAAACCGATTCTTTGACAGATTGGAAATAGGATTTTCAAGTGAATGGAGCGAACTAGGTGAAAAAAATATTATTGAAGACCTTCAATCTAAAAATCGGTATATGACTAATGAAAAGAATAAGTATCTAACGATATTTGATAGTCTTAATGCACCTATGTTTTTTGTTAATGAAAAAAATATTATTGAAAATTTGAACCATGCAACTTCTGAATATTTTGAATTCTATAAAACATCTGGCGAAAAATACTATGAAATTGTGAAGAAAGAAATTGAATTATATTTCATAAAAGATGAAATTAAAGCCTTTGCATTATCAAAAAAAGAAAAATCTGAATTTGAAAAATTAATCCAAACTAAAAAAGGTTTGTGCTATTTTCAAGTAAAAATGAAAAAGATGCTTGATATCAGTGGAAAATTCTTTGGAACGGTTGTAATTCTAAACGATTTAACTGAATTAAAAAATACTTCAGAATCATTAAAACAGAGTGAAGAGAGATACAAGAATATTGTAAAAGATCAGACAGAATTTATAACTAGATTTACACCAGAGGGCACCCACACTTTTGTTAATGATGCATATTGCAAGTATATGATGATGGGAAGGGAAGAATTAATTGGAAAAAGTTTTTTCTCGTTCTTACCTAAAGAAGATTATAAAAAATTAAAATCGCTATTGGAATCCCTTACTCTTACAAACCCGATAAAAGAAATTGAACATAGATATATTATTGGAGAAAGACCTAGATTTCTACACTGGATAAATAGGGCAATTTTCGATGATGACGGGAATTTAATCGAGTACCAAGCTGTAGGCAGAGATATTACCGATAAAAAATTAATTGAAGATGAATTAAGAAAAAAGAAAGAGGAACTATTATCAATATTTGAGAACTCATCTGTTGGAATAGATCTTGTAGATTCGAAAGGCAACTTTCTTGAAGTAAATAGTAAATTAGCTGAATTGTTGGGCTACACTACAGAAGAATTACTAAAACTTAATATAAATGATGTGACATACCCCGAAGATATAGAATTAAGTAAAAATGAATTTATCCCACTTTTTGAAAATAAAAAGACGTCATATAAAATCGAAAAAAGATATCTAAAAAAAGATGGCTCATATTTCTGGGCCGATTTATCGGTAACTCCAATTAAAGACAATTTGGGGCAAATTGTTGCTGTCACAGGAGTTATACAGGATATTACTGAAAGAAAGATGTCTGAAGAGCGCTTGAAATCTAAAAACAAAGAGCTTGAAAACATTATCGAATTCCTTCCAGATGCAACATTCATTATAGATAAAGATGACAAAATTATAGCCTGGAATCATGCTATTGAAGAAATGACTGGAATTCCAAAAAAAGATATGATTGGAAAAGAACATATTTATGTATCTATTCCTTTTTACGGAAAACCGAGACGGCAACTAATTGACATTCTATTTGATAAAAATAGTGATATAGTTTCAAAATATAAATTTATCAAAACGAAAGGCGACATGATATATGCTGAAGTTTTCACACCAGCCCTTTATGATAATAAAGGGGCTTACGTGTGGGCAATAGCGGCCCCCCTTTATGATAACGAAGGCAATAAAGTTGGGGCCATCGAATCAATTCGAGACATCACATATCAAAAAAGGGCCGAAGAGACACTGTTAAAAGAAAAAGAATTTGTTAACACACTTGTTCAAGCTTCTCCTTTATTCTATGTAGCCATGGATGCAAATGGCAAGGTGACTTTGATGAATAACTCTATGCTGAAAGCAATCGGCTATTCATTAGAGGAGGTCATCGGTGTTGATTATCTCTCAACTTTTGTTCCTGAAGAAGAGAGGGAATATTTAACTGAAACATTTGATAATTTGATTAAATCCAAAGTTCCTACAATCAATGAAAACAATATACTGACAAAAGATCGGAAGAAGATTTTAGTTGAGTGGCACGGCAGATCTATAATTAAGGAAGATGGAACATTTGATTTCTTTTTTGGAGTAGGCTTAGATATTACTGAAAAGAACAAGTTCCAGAAAGCCCTAAAGGAAAGCGAAGAAAAGTATAGAGAACTAGTCGAGAATGCGAATAGTATCATCTTAAAATTTGATAACGAAGGAAAAATAATTTCAATGAATGAATTTGGATTAAAATTCTTTGGCTATTCTGAGAATGAAATAATTGGAAATTTAGGTATCGGAACAATTGTTCCTGAAATAGAATCATCAGGAAAAGAGCTAAAGAAACTTATCAAAGATATGATTAATTTTGAATCTGATTATAATATTAATATTAATGAAAATATGAAGAAAAATGGAGAAAGAGTATGGATATATTGGACTAATAAACTAATAAGGGATGAAAATGGCAATATCAAAGGCATATTTTGTGTTGGCACCGATATCACAGAAAGGAAGAAAGCGGAAGATAAAGTAAATGAATTAAATGAAACTTTAAGAATCCTTAATAAAATATTAAGACATGACATATTAAATGATCTTACGATAGTATTAACTGTTTGTGATTTGATGGGAGATTCTAATCCTAGATTAAAAGAGAAAGCTTCAAGAGCCCTTGATAAGAGTATTACATTGATTGAAAGAATGAGAGAGTTAGAGCAAGCACTTATTTCAGATAGTCCGATACAAAAATATGAAATTGATCAGGTTATTCTAGATATTATTAAGAATTATCCCGAAATTAAATTCAACGTTAGTGGAAAGTGTAAAATATGTACAGATGAAGCAATATTCTCTGTGATAGACAATATAATTAGGAACGCTATTATTCATGGAAAGAGTAAGAGAATAGATATAGAAATCAGACAGACAGAAAAATACTGTATAGTTAAAATAGCTGACTATGGTATAGGCGTTCCAGAAGAAATAAAAACTAGAATATTTGAAGAGGGATTTAGCTATGGCGATAACAGAAGCACTGGGCTTGGATTATATATTGTCAAGAAAATAATGGAGAGATATGGAGGAACTATAAAATTATTGGATAATAAACCCACTGGAGCGATATTTATCCTAGAATATCCAGTTTGCAGCTCAAAGAATAAAATATGTTAATATAATTAAAAAGAATATATTCTAATTGACTTAATGTATAATCATCTTTTAATATTTAAATGATTACAATTAAATTTAAAAAAAGAGATTTTATAAGTTTTCTATGAGAAAGATAGTATTGCTATTTTCCAGTTTTATTTTGTTTTTGATATTATCTGGAACAGTTTCTTCTTCCAGCGTTCTTTGGAATGCTGATACTGAAAAAACAGTATATTCTGTAGATATAAGTCAAGATGGATCATTTATTGCTGTGGGGTCACTTGATAATAATTTCTACCTTTTTTCAAAAGATGGGGACATACTATGGAAATTTCTGGCTAATGATAGGGCACTTTCTGTAGATATCACTCCTGGAGGGTCTTATGTTATTGGTGGATCGAGAGATAAGAATGTCTATTTCTTTTCAAACAATGGAGAGTTACTCTGGACTTTTCCAACGGAAAACACAGTAGAATCTGTTGCAGCCTCATTTGATGGGTCAAAAATAATTGCTGGGTCCGACGATGGGGCGGCATATCTATTATCAAAAAAAGGGATTCTCCTCTGGAAACTTGAAACTAGTGCCCCTGTTACGGCAGTCGAGATAACTCCTGATGGAAACTATGTTGTAGTTGGATCAAATGACCATAATATATACCTATTATCCCATGATGGAAAAATTCTTTGGAGTATTGAGACAACAGGTGAAGTCAATTCCGTAGATATAAGTTTTGATGGCGATTATATTACTGCTGGAACAAAAAATGGTTGGGTATATATCATCTCGAAAACTGGGGAAACGTTGTGCAAATCTAAAAGAAATGAGGGGGTAATAAATGTCAAAATCAACCCTAGTGGGGAGTATATAGTTGCAGGTTCTAGAGAAGGTGGTGTCTACCTAATCTCAAATAATGGCCAGCAGTTATGGAAGTCTCTTGACGATAAAGGAATTTATTCAGTTTCTATTAATCCAGATGCAACTTTAATTGCCGCAGGATCGATGGACAAAATATATTTATTATCTAACAATGGAAAAGAGATATGGAGCTATCAAACATTTGATGATCCCAATTACATGTACTCTATTAATTCTCTTGTACTCTCTCTAGATAGCTCAAGTTTAGTTTCAACATCAAGGGAAAAAGTATTTCTATTCCATATAGGTGAAAAAAAAGAATTTGATACGAATAAATATATTTCTGATAAAAATGATAATCCAGAAGAGTATGAATCTAATCAAGAAACAGTAGAAACTAAAGATAATAATACAAAAGAAACTAAGGGTATACTTGACATAATACTTAGGTTATTGAGAATCAGAAAATAATAGGATAGATTATAACTTCTGACATTTTGGGCAGAAATATGAGGAAGAACCAAGTATATTTTCTTTAATAACTTTCTCACCACATTTTCTGCAAAGATGAGTATTTTTGTCCATTATACGAGAATATTTTCCTAGATTTCCATAAAGGTCAAATTCATCAACACTTCCCTCAAGCGTAATAGCGGATGTTATTATTTTAATTATTGAATCAAATATATTACTCCTCTCTATTTGATTAAGGTCAGAAACTTTTCGTTTAGGATGGATTCCAGATTCAAACAAAATATCGTTGATATATGCATTTCCAAGTCCAGAGATTTGATCTTGGGTATTTAGCGCTGCCTTAATTGGCTTTTTTTCATTATTTGACAGTACTTGTAAAAAATAGTCTAATGAGAAGTTTGATTCATTTGGGGATGGGCCAATGTTGCCTGCATATCTATGCTGATTTTTCTCATCCCTTGTTGCAACTGTTAGAAAAGCGTATAAAGAAGATTGGAAGGTCAAAGAAGATTCATCTTCAAATTGAAAACTAATATGATACTTCAGAGGTAAAGATTCACCTTTTTCAATATATGAAAACTTCCCAATTATCTCCCCAAACATCAACAGATTATTATTTTGAAATTCCAAGAATATCCATTTACCTTTTGGGAAAATTTTAGTAATAGGTATATCTAAGATATCATTCTGTCTTTTATCAAGATTTGACATACCTTGTTTAATTATAGATTTTGAATGCTCTGTCAAAGTAATATCTGTAATTTTTTTACCAATTAATTTATCTTCCATTTGTTTTGATACTTTTAATATTTCAGGTATTTCGAATCCCATGATAATCA
>CAZVXE010000051.1:0-10247 GCA_964630765.1 uncultured Thermococci archaeon
CAGTTGTTTCAAGAAGTTCATCGTAATCTGTTACAAGTGCAGATCTTGCAAGCCAATACTTCTCTTTGTCTTTGCCACCTGTTAAAATACCGTCAATTATTCTAGAGTCAAGACAATAATTCATAAGCGCTGTTGTTGTTCCACCGCTTTGTGCAGTTTTTAATATCTCTTGATTAGTAGCCCTTACGGTATAGATTGACATATATCTCCCAAGATATTCATCGATGGAGGTACTTTCATCTTTAAAGACCGTTTCATTTATGTATTCTAAAGGCATGTAACTTCTTGGGCATTGGAATCTGCATTCCCCACATTTTACACATATTTCGTCTCTTAAAACTGGTTTTCCTTCTATATCTGACAAAGCCAAAGTGGGGCATACTGCGGTACAAAGCCCGCACGAAATACAGAGCGCTCTTTGAGTTATATATCTAATATTAATCTCCGAATTCTCTTCAATGTTTGTGAAAGCTTGGAGATATTTTTCATCGTTTCTTAGAAATGCATCGAAAAATCTTTCGATAATTTCAGGACTGGGTGGGCATCCAGGTATGGCATAATCTACTTTTACGAGTTCACTAATTGGCAAAAATGCATCTGTTTCTGGCATAGGCATTTGATTTCCTGCAGAGTGCATTAGTACTCCGGTAGTTACAGCACATGCACCTAAAGCTGCAACTTTTTTTGATTTTTTTCTTATGTCCGTTACAAGTTTCATGTGCCCTTTTTCAATTGTTGCTACTGCCCCCTCAAATACGGCCAGATCTAATTCTTCAGGAATTTTTCGAGCATCCATAACTAGCGGGTAATATTTTACATCATATTCTTCGAGAAATTGTGTAATCTTACCTGTGTCAAGATGAGATAAAAGGCATCCTGAACATGATGCTAGCTGAAATACGCCAACTTTTGGTTTCACTGCGCTCCCCCCATAAAACTGATAAGAATATTTTGAACTTTATCAATAGCGTTCCGAACTTCTTCATTCATTTCAAGACCCATGCTGTTTGGATCTACGTTTCCTTGAACTAATATTAACTTGACATTAGAAGAAAATCTATTTATTTCATGCGGAACATTCATGCTATGTGAAGATTTTATGAAATCTTGAGAAGCTATCTCTTTCCCATCCAAAATCAATACATCCCCAACTTTTCCCTTGAAATCCCCACAGTCAATTATATATAGATTTTTTATTTTGTGTTTTGAAGAGTTGATTAGATTTAAAAAGGGTGATATGCCAGAACCACAATCTACCACAGCGAGATTGTTAAACCTATCTTCAATTTTTTCATCTTTGATTCTTCTGACAAATTCTGGTCCGAATCCGTCATCGCCAAAAAGAGGATTGCCGCAACCCAATATAAGATTCTCTTTTATCAGGTAGTTCATTACAAATACCTCCTTTCGATGACCTTGCCATCTGTATCCTTAACAATTATACAATGAGTTGCACAATCAAGACAAGGGTCATAGGATCTCATGATGATTTCGGCATATTCCTGAGGTGAACCTTCTATAGCCTTGCCTATGGTTGGAATATTCCAAGTTGTAGGGGATATTATCCTGTAATCCCTCATTATCCCGTTGTGGTCCGTTTTTGCCGTATGTATTAAAGTTCCTCTTGGGGCTTCGTAAACTCCTACCCCTTCCCCTTCTTTAACTGTAATGTGATCAGGTTTTGTTTTACCATTAACATCCAACTGGTCCAAAAGTTCTTCAGCCCTGTATACCATAACTAGCATTTCTCTTGCTCTTGCAACGTTGATATATAGGGCGGAATCTCCAGAAAATCTCTTAAATTTGATAAATCTTGCTCTCGGGCCTGTTTCAACTGTTTCCCCATAATAAAGAGGGATCATTGTATTTGTTGTTCTGCCTTCTTCCTCTTTTCCATAAAATCTTGAGGGGATTACTTCTCTTATTGCTTCGAGATTAATTTCTTTTCGATCTCCGTAAGTCATATGTGTGGCCAAAATACTAGAATTAGATATACCGATATTATTCGGTAAATTCTCAAGTTTCTTTTCAATTGTCTCAATAAACAAATCTTTTTGTAGGTGTGCATTCTTCTCATACTTTCTTACAAGCCTATACAAGCTTGCAGCTGCTCTCTGGCTTATATTGGTATTAAATCCACCTACGCAGTAATTTGAAGGATGAATTGCTTCTCCGCCTACAATATCCTTCATTTTTTGCCCGATTCTTCTCAATTCTTGAGTCCTCTCTATAGACTCCTTTTTAATTTTTTCATCATCTATTATGTCATCAAGAATTAGAAATTGGTGAAGTGCGTGGTCTTGCATCTTACTTGCAAGGCCTAGAATCTCCCTTAATATTAATGCATCCGGAGATATTTCAAGCCCAAATGCCCCTTCAAGAGCTTGGCATGATGCTTCCGCGTGAGATACTGGACATAACCCACATATCCTCATTGAAGCTCTTGGAGTAAACTCATAAGTCCTACCCAAAGTCAATGATTCGAAGCTCCTTACCATTGTCGTTGAGATATAATATGCTCTTTCAACTATCCCTTCCTCGTCCACATGAAGAACAAGTTTTGCATGCCCTTCATGCCTAGTTGTTGGGTCAAGGTTTACAATCCTCTCCCCTTTGCCTTCCATATTATTCCTCCATAATATATATTCATTATATTTATATACATTTAAATATTGCGGTAATAAAAAATAAAATTTTTGATTAATATACAATAAGAATAAAAATAGCCGGATATTACTTGTTTTCAATTGTGGATTCCAAGAATTTCTTTAATTTTAAATAGTCATTTTCTATTCTTATTGGACAGCCTTGTCTCATGTCTACACCTTTCATCGATTCGGGCAGTTCTGGCTCAAATCCTAGTAGTGACTTAATCTCTTCAGGGAACTTTGCAGGATGCGCTGTTTCTAAAGAAATTGATAGCGGATAATCTCCATTATCGCGGTAATATGCTTCAAGTCCAGCCCAGCCCACAGCCCCATGGGGTTCTAGAACTACATTGTATTTTTCATAGACATTTTTTATTGTATCTCTTGTTTTCTGGTCGGATATGCTTACCGAAAATAAATTTGTTTGCATTTTTTTCAAGTCAGTATATTTGTGAACTTTACCTGATTTATCAACAGTTCCCCCATAAAGTTCAAAGAATCTTGCTAAATTTGAGGGGTGCCCTACGTTCATTGCACTAGATATGCATGCTTTTGAAGGAGAAAGTTTTTGATAATTTCCATTATTTAGATATCTAGGAAACTCATCATTTTCGTTTACTGCCATTACGAGTTTATGAAGGGGTAACCCCATCCTCCTACCAAATTCACATCCGAGGGAATTCCCAAAGTTTCCCGATGGAACGGAAATTAGAACTTTTTCACCTTCTTCAGATTTTTGGAGATATGCGTAAAAATAATATATCATCTGTGGGAGAATTCTTCCTATGTTTATTGAATTGGCAGATGTCAGGTTCAAATTGGCCAAGTCTTTGTCCTGAAATGCCATTTTTACAAGATTCTGACAATCGTCAAATTTGCCGTCAACAGCAAGTGTTGTTACATTATCCCCTATTGTATCAAGTTGTTTTTTCTGTCTGCCTGATACCTCCCCCTCGGGGTATAGGATAAATACATTTATCCCTTTTACTCCTTTGAACGCTTCGCCGACTGCACTGCCTGTGTCCCCAGAAGTTGCAACAAGAATGTTCAATGATTTTTTTTCATCTTTTAGTGCGCCCATTAGTCGTGCCATCATTCTAGCGGCAAAATCTTTAAAGGAAGCAGTTGGTCCTTGGTCAAGTCTTAGAACATACTTTCTATCGTGTACTTTTTCAATTGGCACTCTAAAATTGTATGCTTCTTTACATAATCTAAATAGATGATCAGATTCAATATCGCCATAAAGGAATTTCTCTAAAATTGTGTGAGCTACTTCAAAATATCTCTTTTCTCTTAGATCTTCAAGTTCCCCTTTTGAAATATTAGGGATTCTTTCGGGCATGAAGAGTCCTGCGTCGGGAGCCTGCCCCATCATAAGTGCATCTTTAAAACTCACAAGCCCCTTAAAGGGTATAAATCCGGCCTCATTAATATTCCGATTAGTACTATAATATTTAATCCCACCCATAAACTATGCTTATTCTATAGAATTTATAAACTTTATTCAAATAATATTTTATAATAAATATAAATTTGAATCTTTATTGGCATAAATATGAAAAAGTAATTTTAAAAAAATAAATAAATATTTCTATGGTTCAAGTCTTCTTCTATCGTGAGGAAATAGCACACCCTCTCGTATATTCTCTAGATTTAGCATCTGCATTATGAGCCTATCTATACCAAGACCAAACCCACCGTGTGGTGGCATTCCATACCTAAAAGGCTTCAGATATGCTTCAAATGAGGATACGGGCAGCCCTTTTTCTTTTATTCTTGTTTTAAGAACTTCTACATTATGGATCCTCTGGCCACCTGAACTTATTTCAACGCCTTTATAGTCCAAATCAAATGCCCTTGCTGTCTCGCCATCAAAGTTAGTATAAAATGGTTTAGTGGATAGGGGATATTTTGTCAAGAAGTAAAGATCATCACCATATTTTTCCTTGACAATGTTTCCTAAAGCTTTTTCTGATTCTGTACCTAAATCTTCACCGTGGTGAACGTTAAATCCACTTTCTTGAAGAAGGGATATTGCCTCGTCATATTTGACTCTTCTGAAAGGTGTAGAAGGAGTATTTACTTCGACACCTAATAAAGCGAGTTCGTTCTTTTTATTATCGTTAACGCATTTTAAGATGTGGGAAACTAGATTCTCAAGAATATAGATAACATCGTCTTCGTTTTCAATAAATGACATTTCTATATCTACAGCATCAGATTCTGAAAGGTGTCTTCGTGTGTTGGACTCTTCAGCTCTGAAGTAGTGAGCCATCTCAAAAACTCTGTCCATCCCAGTAGCCATCATAGTCTGTTTGTATAGCTGAGGAGACTGTGCTAGAAAAGCTTCTCTTTCGAAATATGAAAGTGGAAAAAGTTCAGTCCCACCTTCAGTGCCTGAAGCGCTTATCTTTGGAGTTTGAATTTCTACAAATGCTTGGCTCAAAAGATACTCTCTTGCAGCTCTTAAGATTTCACTTCTAATCTTAAAAATAGCAGTTACCCTTGGTTTTCGTATATCCATGAATCTGTTGTCGAGTCTTGTGTCAATATCCGCATCAACTTTTTCAGATGGGTCAAGGGGAAGACTTGCTTCTGCCATATTTATTATTTCTATTTCGCTAGGTATCACTTCAAGTCCACCTGGGGCTTGGGGAGATGCTTTTGTATTTCCTTTAACTGCAATGATCCATTCTCTTCCTAAAGAATCCATTAATTTAAAAATTTCTTCAGAGACTTTCTTTTTAGGCGCAGTAATCTGGGCAATTCCCTCTCTATCTCTTAACAAAATAAATTTAATCCCGCCAAGGTCTCTCCTCTCATGAACCCATCCAGCGAGTACAACTTCCTCGCCATCCTTTAAATTATTTGAATAACATGTTCTTTTAAGCATTTAAGCCACCGCACATAATTTATCTTTAAGTAATTTTATTGTTTTTGAAGGTTCTGCCCTGCCTTCTGTTTCATTGACAACTTTGCCAAATAAAAAGTGTAATGCATTTTGATTTCCGGATTTAAAGTCTGAAACAGCTTTTGGATTATCGGCAATAATCTTTTCTATTATCCCAACTAATGTGACCTCAGAACTAATCTGATAAAAGTTCTTTTTACCCATGAGCACTGGGATTTCTTCACCGCTGTCAACAGCATCTTCAATAATCCACTTAGCGTTTTTCACAGAAAGTTCTCCCCTTTCGATGAATCCTACCATATCAGATATGTGTTTTGGGTTAATTTTTGATGTTGAAACTGACAAGTTTTTTTCATTTAATCTTCGTTTAAGTTCAGTTGCACACCACTTACCCGCTTCAAGCGGATTTGAATTTTTTGCAGACTCTTCAAATAAATCGGATAGATAAAGATCAGATATCAAGGAATCAACTATTTCTTCTCCTAATGAATATTCTTCCATAAATCTCTTCTTTTTCGCATGAGGGGATTCCGGGAGTACTGACTCAATTTCATTTAGCATCTCCGGACTAATATAAACTGGAACTAGATCTGGGTCAGGGATATACCTATAGTCAGCAACTGTTTCTTTTTTCCTCAAGGTTTTAGTTATCATGCTTGCTTCATCAAAATGCCTTGTCTCCATCGTTATCGTTCCACCCCTCTGTAGAACAGCTTTCTGCCTAACAATCTCATATTTCAAGGCTTTGTATATACCCTTCACAGAGTTGACATTTTTTATTTCAATTCTATTTCCGCCCATTATCGAGATGTTAACGTCTGCCCTAATGGATCCTGATTCACCCCTTATCACGCCTAAATATTCAAGGGATAGCAAAAGATCTCTCAAAAATTCTCTTGCATACTCGGGAGATTTTATTTCTGGTGCAGTTACTATTTCAGCCAGGGGTACGCCTGATCTGTTAAAGTCAACTTTACCTTCTCTGAGCTCATACCTGCCAGGGTCTTCTTCAATATGTATCTCCCATATACCGACGCCCATAAAGACGCCGTTTCCTAAAATAGGTTGGGATGTTCTCTGATAGTTTGAAGGGAGGTCAGGATAAAAATAATGTTTTCTTTGGACATAGAAAGGTTTTTCGTATGCTTTGCAACCTAAGAATAAACCTATTTTTAGTAGATTTTCTAGTGCCGTTTCATTTATCCCCATAGGTTTTGATCCAGGTTGTGATGTGCATATAGGGCAAATATTATTGTTTGGTGGGGAATTAATATAGTCTGATGAGCACTCACAAAAAATCTTTTGATTAGTTTTCAATTGGACATGTATTTCAAGACCTATTTTTAGGTTCAAATCTTTGTATTTATCCTCGTGAAGCTGCAATTACATTCCCCCACAGGCTATTTCTACTGCCCTCATGCCTTTAAGTAATTTAGACTCAGATAAACTATCAGCGTGAAGTTGTAATCCCACAGGAAGGCCTTTTACTTCACCAACAGGCTGACTTGAGGCGCAAATACCTGCAAGATTTGCACTCACAGTAAGTATGTCTGAAGAATACATAGCTAGGGGGTCGGAGATTCTTTCTCCTATTTTCCAAGGGAGTGTGGGCATAGTTGGGCCAATAAGTAAATCATATGAATTAAAAATTCTTTTAAAGTCCTCTTTGATGGCGCTTCTCGCCTTCAGAGCTTTTGTGTACCATCTGCCTTTAAATTCTTCCATAGTGATAAATGTTCCAAGTAGAACCCTTCTCTTGACTTCAGTCCCCATTGAAGTTTCTCTTGTATTAGAAACGGCTTCTACTATATCTTGCCCTCCGGCATAATGGCCGTATTTAAATCCATCAAATTTCGACATTGCTGATGAAAACTCACTGAACACAACTAAATAATATATAGGTATAGAGTATTTTATGTTTGGGAGTGAAACTTCTTCTATTTTTGCACCTTGGGATTCGAGCATCCCAATTTTGTCAAGTATCATGCTTTTAATATTTTCATCTACGCCTTCAAAAAACTCTTTAGCGTATGCAATCTTCATGTTTTTAATATCGCCATCTTTGAAGTTTTCAACTGTTTTAAGATATGAGTTATTACTTTGAACAGTTACCGTATCTCTAGGGTCCTTACCAGAAATGACGTCGAGTAAAAGTGCTATTCCGTAAGTATCTTTTGCAAAAGGTCCTGGGCCTTCTAGACTCATGGCCATATCAGAAAGGCCATATCTAGAAACTAATCCATAACTTGGTTTGAATCCATATACACCACAAAAACTTGCGGGGCACCTTATTGAACCACCTGTATCGCTACCGATAGATAGATCAGAAAAATCTGCAGCAACTGAAGCTGCACTTCCTGAAGAACTTCCACCGGGTACAAAATCAACATTTCTAGGATTTTTAGTTGGACCAAAATAAGAAGAAGTTCCATCTGAGCCACATGCAAATTCATCCATGTTACACTTACCAATTATGATTCCATCTTCTTTCTTAATCAACTTAGTAACAGTTGCATCATAGGGTGCTATATAATTCTCTAATACTTTTGAACCACAAGTCATTCTAGTATTAGAGACTGCAATGTTATCTTTAATAGAGATAACAAGACCAGAAAGCTTTCCCTGAGTTCCATCGTTTATTTTTTTCTGGATTTCTTTTGAAGATTTTTCGGCTTCCTCGCTACTCAGGGTAATAAAAGCGTTTATTTCCTTATTCCTTTTTTCAATCTCTTCAATTTTTTTATGAAGATGTTCTTCTACTGACTTGGATAATAAATCCTCAATGAGATCTCTAGTAAACATGATATCACTAAATCAAAGATTTCTTGGAACGACTATAAAATCGTCTTCTATTTTGTTAAAGTTAGATCTAATTCTGTTAATATTATTGAAGGGTTTTGGTTCTGAATCTTTCCTCAAAACGTTGACGTTTTCCACAACATAATAAAGTTCTTTTTCGCCAACTTTAATCTCATCAATAATTGAAAATTCTTCAAGAATTCTCTCAAATTCTTCACGGAATTTTTCTTTTTCTTTGTCAGAAAGCTTTAATCTAGCAATTTCTGAAACTCTCTCTATAACAATGTCATTGATAATGGTTTCTACCATTTTTACCCCTTCAAAATTTAAAGTTGTTGTCTTAAGATTGCATATAAATGTTTCTCTTATAATCTGGCTAGATTAAGCCTTTAAAAGCCTTGAGAATGTCAACATCTCTCAGGATACCAATAAGCGCGTTATCTTCCCCAATTACAGCGATATACCTTGTTCCGTCTTTTTGAAGCGTTTCAATTGCTTGAGATATTGATAAATTCTCATTAATTGTCGAATATTCCTTTTTCAAGTAGTTTGAAACTGGCTTATTTGGCAAGTAGAAATTACTAGTGCCGATTAGCACTGAGGATTTCCAGTTCCAATCCCAATCATCTCCAGACTCGCCTTTTGTAGCATCTGATTCTGTAATCCCACTTATTATTTCTCCTGAACGGATCATATCTGTGGTATCTAATAATCCTACAAATTTTCCTTTTTCGTCAAGAACTCCAAGAAATGAAACTTTAAAGTTTAACATTACTTTTGAAGCAATGTATGTGGGAGTTTTTTCCCAGACACTCATGAAATAATTGTGATCGATATACTCGGCGATTGATTTTTTAAGTTTATACTTTTTACTGACTAAAGGAAGTAGTTGTTTTAACGAGATAATACCAATAACATTGCCATTATCAACTATGGGCAGATAATAAAAATCTCCACTTAAAAATAATGAAATGACTTTTTCAATATTATCTTTCTTATTTATAACTGGGATTTCTCTCCTCATTATTAAGGCCAATTGTTCTTCTTCTGGTTTTGAAAGTATATCGTTAATATTAATAATACCAAGAAATGTGTCAGTACCTTCCTTAAATGCGATTAGCTCGGATATATCATTTTTCTTCATTGTTTCTATTGCAAGGGCCCTATCGCTAGGTATACTGAATTTTAAGAAATCCCTTATTATAATCTCGTCTAAAGTCATTTTACTCCCTCATTACGATAAATTTATATAATGAATAAACTTTTTTTTGTTAGTGATTATATGGTAAAGAGAAAACCGCAAGCTGTTGGGGGTGCGATGCCCGCAACTGGTGCTGGACTCATCAGATATTTTGATGAAGACGAAGGAGGATTAAAAATCCGTCCTGAAGTAGTAGTCATGATCTGTGTTTTCGTCATAGTAGTCGGCATACTATTACAGATTTTTGGGGCAGAACTATTAGGCTTTTAATATATTTTATAGGTCGTCCTCTTTTTTATATTCTTTACTAAATTTTCTGAATGGATTTTCTTTCCCAAATGAATTGTTAGATACGCATTCATCGCCATCAATAGAAGTTTCGTTTACCGGGATACTTCTCTCTTTTGTAATATTTAACTCTCTAGGTTCATTTTCTAACTTCTCTTCTTCTCCAAAAAGAGCAAATTCGTCCTTCATTATTTCATCAAATTTATTTTGTTTATCTTGATCAAGTGTTTCTTCTATCTCATCTTCAATTGGTTTGTACGATGGTTCTGAAGCAACAAATGGAGAAGATTTGATTATGGAATCGTTAGCATCAAGTTTTTGAATAAATCTTTTAGATGCTTCTAATTCTCCCTCTTGTTTTGCACATTTCAGTCTTAATTCGCTAAATTCTTCTTCCATC
>CAZVXE010000052.1:0-9634 GCA_964630765.1 uncultured Thermococci archaeon
GGGACACTCTAATCTCTGTAGAGTTTGAGCCACCCCTAACCCTTGACATATATTCTTTTACTGCAAATATATTGTATCTTGAATCCTTGAGTATTTTTGTTAATATATCTTCTATAGTTTCTATACCTTGTCCAGCTTCACCACAAAGAACAATAGAAATATCTTCCATTCTCTATCCTCCTTTCTATAAATCGAAAATTCTTGATATGAGATTATGTTATTTTTCCTATCTTCTAATATGTATAATTTTTGTATATATATAAGTTTACTTGGTATTTTTATGGAGATATTTGAGCATTTCTAATACTTTGTAGAATATTTTAAAAGATAGATTTTTTTTCTAGATTATACGCTTTTAATCACGGTATCTATTCATAAAAACAAATTTATCTACTGTCAATCTTTCAGGCCTTTCTTTTTCAACTTCTTTCTGATTCTCATTCATCAGCGGATTCATTTGCGAAGAATGTTTCCCCACAATAACAAGGGTAATAACATTCATTTCATCTGGTATTCCCAGAATCTCTCTAGTTTTTTTAGGGCTATACCCTGCAATTGGATGGGCAACTAATCCAAGTTCAGTTGCTCTTAAAATGATGAAAGCAGTTGCCATCCCAGTGTCAAATAAATAATACTCTCTATCTTTTATTAAACAATCATTTTCTTTTTTAGAAAATACAACTATCATCATTGAGGCAGCTCTTGCCCAGTCGTTCCCAGTTGAAAGGGCAGAATGCATGTTTTTTAGAACTGTGGGGTCTGTAACAAATATGTATTTCCATGGCTGATTATTAAAACACGAGGGGGATAGCCTCGCACTTTCTGCTAGAGATTTAATAATATCTGGAGTTATCTCTATGGGTTCTAAAGATCTATAAGCTCTTCTTTCAAATATAGCTTTATTGACATCCATGATATCCCTTTATTATTACAATTAATATCTATATTTCTTTTTAAGATAAATCTTTCTAATATATTAATAAGGGGGTAGTATCAGAAAGAGTGTTTAATCAAATCTAAAAATTCATTTGCCTTTCTCTACAACCTCAATATCTTCTGCTTTATCGTTTCCAGAATCTAGATTGTAGAACTCCACATTTTCCGGAGTGCCCATAAAAAAGTCAGGTGTATAATCGATATATGCCTCTTGATTATGAATCTTTAAATCAAGAACATGGCCGCCAGCCTTTTTGTCTTCTGTTATAAAATGAAAATGGTATCCTGGGACATTCATATTACCAACATAATCAGGCACTCTAAAACCTACTAAGGTTCCCCTCACATTATTGAATTCAAAAATACTTTGTTCTTCTATAGCTTTAATCAGAGGTACATAAGGTTCTTCTTGAGCTGGAACGCTTCTAGTTTTGATATACTCAAAATTACCTTCTACAATTATAAGGTAAAATATATTTTTTGTAGGGATCGCATTGTCAATATTATCTGTAAATTCCTTATAGTTTAGAGAATCTTTAATAATAATTGATTTATCCTTGTCAAAAAAAGTAACTATGGCAAAAGGTGTTCTTTCATTATCCAAAACTTGATAAGCTATTCCATCCACCCTTATTTGATAGAATTTTCCGTCAACTTGTATAATTTCCCCATCTAACTCATTAATAGTTCCAAGACCGTAATTTCCATGATTTTTAAGTTCCCCGAAAGTGATATTTCCATCATAAATTCCTTCCATAAGTGCTTCAAGTGTTGAGTATTGGTACAATATGTCTTTATTTTCTAAATCTCTGTTTTCTCCTTGATTTACACAACATAAAGTTGAAACTATAAGAAATAAGGTTAGGATAAATATAAATTTTTTATTTTTCATAATCCTCCTCGATAAAAAAATTAATTATAATATTTTTGATATAAATGCCTGAGTTCTTGGATTCTGAGGATTTTCGAATATTTCTTTTGGTTCATTTTCCTCAATAATATAGCCCTCATCCATAAATATAACCCTATCAGCAACTTCTTTTGCAAATCCCATTTCATGAGTAACAACTATCATAGTCATTCCCATTTTTGCAAGTTCTTTCATGGTTTCAAGAACGCCTTTTACAAGTTCCGGGTCTAAGGCCGATGTTACTTCATCAAATAGCATAACCTCTGGATTCATAGCAAGAGCCCTGGCAATTGCAACTCTTTGTTGCTGGCCACCTGAGAGTTCATGGGGATATGAATTAGATTTGTCGTCAAGGCCTACTTTTTTTAATAACTCCATTGCTTCTTTCTTTGCCTTACCTTTAGAATCTTTTTTTACTAGAGTTGGAGAGAGTGTTATATTGTCTATTACTTTCATATGGGGAAAAAGATTGAATTGTTGGAAAACCATGCCGACTTTTGTCCTGAGTTTGTGTACATCCATATCGGGCGAGTAAATATCCATCCCTTCTACTAGAATTTCCCCTTCGTCTATTTTCTCTAACCTGTTAATACATCGAATCAAGGTACTTTTCCCAGAACCAGAAGGCCCAAGAAGGACTAATACCTCGCCTTTTTTTATTTCAAGATTTATATCTTTTAAAACGACTAGATCTCCAAATGATTTTTTGACGTGAGTCATTTTTATCATTGTGTTTCCGTTTGAGGTGTTATTAATTTGTTCTGATTTTTTTCGTTTGATTTGATTCTTTTTAATCAAGGATTTCCCACCTCTTTTCAATGTATTGAACTGCTCTTGACAGTGGTATAGTTATACAAAGATAAATTAAAGCAACACCCAAAAGTGGTGTCCAGGCATCATAAGTTCTTGAATAGACTATCATACCTCTTCTTAAAAGTTCAGATATGGCTATAACTGAAACAAGCGAAGAGTCCTTTAATAATGCAATAAATTCATTACCCAAAGCAGGAAGTATATTCCTAGTTGCTTGGGGCAGTATTACGTACCTCATCGTCTGCATATAATTTAATCCTAGAGAGATTGAGGCTTCTGTTTGTCCTTTTTTAATTGATTTGATTCCTGCTTTGAATATCTCAGCGATATAAGCTCCACTATTAATGGATAAAGCCAGGATACCCGAAGTATACTGGTCAAGGTTTAACCCTAAAGCAGGTAATCCATAGTAAACTATCATTATTTGGACCAAAAGTGGTGTTCCTCGAATAAATTCCACATAAAGTGCTGAAGGCACACTGAAAATCTTGTAATGGGATATCCTTGCAATACCCATAAAAAGTCCAATTAAAGTACCTATGGCCACAGAGAATGCAGTTAGTTGTATTGTTATAGCTGCACCTCTAAGTAATTCAGGCAATATTCTTACAAATAAATCAATTTGAAATCCAAGTCCCACCACTTTGGTCACCTTTTTTTGTTTATTCTTCAGACCAGTTAACTATGTATTGGTCGTATATTTGGTCGTAAGTTCCATTTTCTTTTAGTTTTTTGAGTGCTGCGTTTACTTTCAAGAGTAGATCTTCGTTCTCTTTTGGAATTGCTATTCCGTATTGCTCTACTGTCAATAAACCACCGACAACTTTGAATGATGTAGGGTCAGCTGCAATAATAGGTTTGTTAACAACGTCATCATTAATTACTGCGTCTACTTTTCCATTTTTCATATCTAGAAAAGCGTCTGGTGCGTGAGCGTATCTCTTAATTTCTTTTATATTCTTGAGCTCAGATGCGTATAGATCGCCTGTAGTTCCAAGTTGGACTCCGACTATTGCTCCATTTAAATCATTAATAGTTTGTTTGTTGCTGTTAATTGGAACAGCCATGCTTAATCCTGCATCAAAGTAAGGGTCCGAGAAGTTGACTGTTTTCTTTCTATCTTCAGTAATGGTCATTGCTGACATTGCTACATCAAATTTACCTGCATTTAATGATGCAATAATTGATGCAAAGTCAGTATCTACAAATTTTGGTTTAAGTCCTAGTTCTTTAGCTAATGCTTCACCTAAAGCAATATCAAAACCGTAGAAACTATCATCCGCCTTTCTTATCTCAAAGGGCGGGTATTGTGCCTCAGTTCCGATAGTAAGGTATCCTTCTTCTACTAATTTTTTACTTTTTGTACCGGTACATCCGCTGGCTGCAACAACAGCCAATATCAAGAGTAATACAATGCTTATTTGTCCTATTCTTTTCATCCCTAATACCTCCATTTTCGTACTCCCGTGAGGAAGTATGTAAAAAAGTAATAGCAATAACTAATAAATGTTTCCCTTTTTGAATTTAATAATATATAATATTACGAAATTCGTAAGTCAAATTATTAAAACAAAAATAAGAAATTAAAAAAGAATAATAAGATTATAGTCTATTTCCACAATTAACACAAAATGAAGTATCTGCCTTGTTTTGATATCCACATTTATTACAATACTTAGTGCCATATTCGGGAGTTGAATTCTTTGTGCTTTGAGTTGAGCCGATGGGTGCTCCATTAGTTGTTACATTCTGCTGCTGATTAACAGAAACATTAATTCTGCTCTTGTCTTTGTCCGGAGATATTGCGCCACCTATAATACAGATAATGGCACCGAGCCAGCCTAAATAAAACCCAATTCCTAAAAATCCAAATATTAAAGCCCCCGCATAAAGAAATCCTGCTATTGTTAATACTATCATCCCACCAGGGCCCGCTATTGAGCCGCCTGCTTTCTTAATAATTGCAAGTAAACCACCTATGGTAAGTAATAGAAATCCTGCAACTATTAACGCTAAAATCATAGCGGCCATACCATAAGATGGATTTACTTGAAGCAGAAAGTTTTGCATAACTGAATTATCAGTAAAATTCATCAGTACTGCAACTGTAATCTGAAAAGTTGAGTATAAGCCATCGACAAAATAAGAAAATGGCAAAAAAGCAGCAACTATTAGTATAATGCCCCCTATTAAACTTATAATACGTCCTTTATTCATGCAGATATTTATAATTCTAATTTTATATACTTTTCTATTTATCTCTTTCTTTTTTCTATTTTTTTCCTTACTAATTTAAATTTTTCAGTTGTTATAGGGGTATTCTTGAAGACAACAGATAACTCTTCATAATCGTCCACACATACTATGTCCTTAGGTAAAAAACTATCGATATTATCACTCTTCAATTTTTTCAATTTGGCAATGCGGGATTCAGAAGATTCTTTAACCATTATTGTCCTCTTTGATTTGTTAAATACAAATCATGATTAATATATGAGATAATAGCTATTTATTCTTTTTGATAGGGTTCGATGTGCACTGTAATGATTGTTTCATGTCCTAGAAAATTCCTTATTTCTCCTTCAACCCTATCCGAAATTTGGTGAGCTTCAACAATATTCAATGATTTCTCAACTAGAATATGAATACTCATAGAATAATAATGCCCTATATGCCTTATTCTTAGTTTATGGAAATCTTCAACCCCATTTACTTTAGAAATTACATCTAATAATTCTTTCTTCTTGTCTTCGTCTACTGAAGTTTCAATTAACTCATTCACACTATCGCGTAGTATTTCAATTGCAACTTTAATAATTAGGACACTTACAAAAATAGCTGCAATCGGATCCAAGATTCGCCATTTTTCCCCTAAAAAAATGGCGCCGCCAATACCAATCATGGTTCCTATTGAAGAGAATGCATCAGATCTGTGATGCCATGCATTTGCGATAATTAATGAACTGTTTATGGCCCTTCCAACATTTACTGTATACTTATACATTGATTCTTTAACTATAATGGATATTATTGCAGCGTATAATGCAATTAACTCCGGTTTTGGTATTATTTCGCCTTGTAATGATTTCAGAAGTTTTTCCACGCCCGAAAATACAATAAATAAAGCCACAAGTATAAGCATTATCCCTACAATTGCTGTCGATAAAGTTTCTATTTTGCCGTGCCCATAGTTATGAGATTCATCTACAGGTTTTTTTACATATTGAAAACCTAACAATACTACAATATCAGAAGCTGTATCAGAAATAGAATGTATAGAATCTGCTATCATTGCAGTACTTTGGCCCAAGATACCAGCAATAAACTTGAAGATAGTTAGAACAATATTTCCAAGAAGCCCAATATAGGTAACTTTTACACCTTTCTCTGACCGTTCCAGGGTAGTTAAAGCTTCTTGCATATATAATAATCTAATAATTGTTTTAAATATTTGTTGTTATTCAATCATCTATACAATAATCAGTGATAAGTAACTTGGCCTATAATATATTATAATTAATTATTTATTTTCTTTCTTTATAATCTGATAAGAATGAAGAAAATCTTAATTATATTGTTATTCACACTTAGTTTAATTATATCTTTTGGAGAAATAGCTTATGCAACTTCGTACCATATTTATCCTGGTGATGATCTAGCGAATACAATTACCAACAATACTTGTAGTTGGGACATTGTTTATATCCACGAGGGCATTCATACTTTAAGTGCAGATGTCAATATTTCAGGAAAAAGTCTTCCAATAGTTGGGGATGGATCTGACAAAACTATAATTCTTCTCGAAGACCATGTATTTAGGATATATAAAACCCAAAATAACGCAAATCCTATGATCTTTACAATTTCTGGAATCACTTTTAAAAATGCAAAGACTTCTGAGAGCATTATTTTTGAGAATTATGTTCCTAGCCATTCCATTACTTTAGTGTTATCTGATTGTAAATTCGAAAATTTAGGAGATATTTCATTTATCTCTGCCGTATATCCCATTAGAGATTATAAAATGACAATAAATAGGTGTGATATTTATTATGGGGAGAGTTCGCCTCCTGAAATAGAGACCTCATCAGGAAATGACATAAAATCTACCTATAAATCGATGGAGATAACAATAATTGATTCAAATTTTGTTAACTCTAGTTCTCTAACTGCATATTCTTTTTCCCCAGAGAGCACTATCGATTTTAAAGTAGAAAATTCTTTGTTCCTTGACAATAATACTGGCATCCAAGTTTTTGGCCCAGTAGATCTATACTTTAAAAATAACCTTGTTAGTAATAATGAAAAAGGAATTTTATTTGATTCGACTAATTCTAAAGGTATTTTGATAAATAATACTATCGATTCAAATGGCGGCTCTAAAGGATTTGGAATCTATAATAAAGGGATCATTGACATGCAAAATAATATTATTTCAAATAATAATTATGGAATTTATAACGAAGGTCAAATTAATTATTCTAGTAACATGTTATGGGCAAATAAAATAAATCATGGCATCTCTGAACTTGATTTTTTAGTTTTTAATCCGTCATTCATAATCGGACCTAATGGTCCTTACTACCTTGACGAACAAAGTAAAGCAATAGATTCAGGTTCGGATACTTCATCTTTTTTTAAGTTAAATTACAAAACAACAAATTTTAATGAAAACTTTGACAGAGGTATAGTTGATTTGGGATATCACTACAGCTCTAGGTACAAGGCTTCTATATTTTCTCGTTTAATTGATATCTTATTCAAAAAATTGTGAGATTTAATCCTAATTTAGATAGTTTTATAATTATTTAAAGGCGAAAAAAATCATGGATGATTTATATAAGCGAGGATTATCCTTAGAATATTTTACAGTTGTATACAATATATTGGAGGCATTTTTTTCAATAATTTTTGGAAGTCTTTCAAATAGCATTGCTTTGATAGGATTCGGCCTAGACAGCATCGTTGAATCATTATCCGGAATTATTTTAATTTGGAGATTAAAAAAACATGGTTTTGTAGATGCAGATGAAGAGCTAGATATAGAAAAAAAAGCAACAAAGCTAGTAGGATTAACATTTTTTATCCTAGGTTTTTATGTTTTAGTAGAGTCAATAAGAAAACTCCTCGTTGTAGAAAAACCTGACCCATCAGCAGCCGGAATAATTATTGCAATAGCCTCACTATTGATAATGCCCTTGCTGTTTTACCAGAAAAATTCTATTGGAAAAAAGATAGGTAGCAAAGCGCTTGTCGCAGATTCAAAAGAAACTCTTGCATGTGCTTTTTTATCTCTGCCTCTTTTTTTAGGCCTGACTTTGAATTATTTATTTGGATTTTGGCAGGCCGACCCAATAGTAGGAATAATAATTTTTATATTTCTTGTAAAAGAAGGAATTGAAATTATAAAAGAATCCGATAAAGATTAATATTAGTATTTTATTGGTGATTAAATGAAACCTTTACCTGAAAGTTATATAAGAAAAATGGCAGATGAACCAACTTCGAAATTTCTAGATTTATGGAATAAATTATCAAAAGAATTGCTTGGCTACCCAATTGAGGTAATGATGGGTGATCGGAAGGATAATCCTGAATTAAAACATATACTCGGGGAACTTAATAGTGCATATCCTGCAGTGATAGATGGAAATGTAGTGTTGCCAATATGGCTTGAAAATCCAAAATCGTTTGACCCATTACTAATAACGCATGAAATAGGGCATTGGATTTTAATGATTAAGGGATTCAAAGGATTGGTAAATAAATATAATAGACAAACTGGCATAGATATTAACATGAATTCATTAGCCCAGCATTCTCCCCTTTACAAGCTCCAAAGAGACCTCGGGCATGATCCGCAAAAAATGATTGACACAAGAACAAAGTCTAATTTAAATAATCTAACTAGAGGTCCTGAACTAATGTTAGGAGATCGATGGGCTGAGTTTGCACTTTTATTTGCTGACGATGCATTGAACTGCTCGGAAGAACTAAAAAATGACCTTATTGAGCTACTCCAAGAAGACTTTCCCGTTACATTCTCTTTCTTAGAAAAAATATTAAATTTAGTATCTAAGTACGATCTTAACGACCCCAAGTCAAATCTTGCTTTCTTAAGAAACTTAGTCGATGCAATTTATTTGGGCGAGGGCTGGAAGGTAATCGATGAAGTCGTAGAATTAAGAGAAATGATAAAAGAATGTAATCAAAAGAACTAATCTACTTATATTTTATTTTTAAGCCCAGTACAATTACTACGAGGAATAGCGATATACCATTTGCTAAAATAATGGGAAGGTCTTTTTTGTATAATCCATATATTAGCCATAAAAATATACCTACAGACAGAAAAGTCCACATCCAGAAAGATATATCTCTTGTTTCTTTTAATCTAATAGTCTTAATTACTTGAGGTAATGATGAGACAGTAGTAAGGAATGCGGCCGTTAGGCCAATAATCGTAACAATGTCCATACATTGTAGAATATGTATTTAAATCATATGTCTTTCGGTAACTTTATTATTTTTGATGCAATCTGTCAAAAAACTTAATAAACTTTATTTATTAAAATAGATTAGGGATTATAATGATTCATCCAATTGATAATAGATATGGTTCTCTTGAAATGAGAAAAATATTTGATGAGGAGGAGAGATTAAATAAGATGCTTCTAGTTGAAGGGGCAATAGCAAAAGCCCATTCAGAATTAGGCCATATACCGAAAGAAGCAGGTGACGAGATTTTCAAAAAGGCAAATACTAAATACGTTTCTCTTGAAAGAATGAAGCAGATAGAATCAGAAATAAATCACGATATAATGGCATTAGTTCTTTCACTTTCTGAGCAGTGTGGGGAGCATGGGAAGTATGTGCATCTGGGGGCAACTTCTAATGACATTAATGATTCTGCAACTGCCCTCCAATTTGTTGAAGCTTTTAAGATTGTTTTTTCTGATTTAAATAAACTTGAAG
>CAZVXE010000053.1:0-9322 GCA_964630765.1 uncultured Thermococci archaeon
ATAACAAGTTTAATTTCAATTCTTGTTATCGCATGCCCCTGCGCCCTTGGGCTTGCAACTCCAACTGCAATTACAGTCGGTATTGGAAAAGGTGCAGACCTAGGAATTCTAATTAAAAATGGAGATGCTTTGCAGCTTTCAGAGAAATTAACTGCAGTCTTGTTTGATAAAACTGGAACTTTAACCAAAGGTAAGCCCGATGTCACAGATATACTCACATTTGGAATAGATAAAGATCAATTTCTCAAGATAACTGCAAGTGTAGAAAAGAATTCAGACCATCCTTTAGCAAATGCGATAGTCAAAAGTGCAGAAGAAAAAGGTATTGTGCTATCAGGAAGTAAGAATTTTGATACATTTGGAGGAAAAGGGGTAAAGGCAACTGTTTCTGGAAAAGAAGTAATAATTGGAAATAGAACTCTTTTCAATGAGAAGAAAATTCCAATTAAAGATGAAATTGAAGAACAAATAACAAAACTTGAAAATGAAGGGAAGACTGCAGTTTTAATATCAATTGACAACAAGCTTTCAGGGATAATTGGAATTGCAGACACTCTAAAGGAAACTTCTAAAGAGTCAATTAAAAAACTGATAGATTCTGGAATTAAAGTATATATGATTACAGGAGACAACAAACGTACTGCTTCTGCAATAGGTAGAGTTTTATCAATAAAGAACATACTTGCAGAAGTCCTCCCAGAAGACAAAGCCAAAGAAGTCAAAAGGCTCCAAAATAATGGAGAAATAGTAGCCTTTGTTGGAGATGGCATAAATGATGCACCCGCTCTAGCTCAAGCAGATGTAGGTATAGCAATTGGCAGCGGAACTGATGTTGCAATAGAAAGTGGAGACATAGTTTTAGTCAAGAATGATATAAGAGACGTTGTGTCCGCAATTAAGTTAAGTAAAAAAGTTATGCAAAGAATAAAACAAAATCTTTTTTGGGCATTTGCTTATAATACTGCGCTCATACCAGTTGCCGCAGGCATTTTGTATCCAACTTTTGGTATTACTTTAAGGCCTGAGTTTGCAGGTTTTGCTATGGCTATGAGTTCCGTTACTGTGGTAACACTTTCACTCATGCTAAAAAGATTTAATCCAGAAAAAAATTAAAGGAGGGATATTTTGGCAATTGATCCAGTTTGTAAAATGACTGTTGATGAAAAAACTGCAAAGTTTAAGAGTGACTACAAAGGCAAAACTTATTACTTCTGCGCCCCAGGATGCAAGAAGAGTTTTGACCAGAATCCAGAAAAATACTTGAGTTAAATAACCAAAAGTTTTATAAGTATTTATAAAAATGGTTTGTTAAGCCCCGTTAGTCTAGTCCGGTCAAGAATGCGGCCCTTTCGAGGCCGTGGCACGGGTTCAAATCCCGTACGGGGCACTCTGACCCAGTTAGAAAGCCCTTAGCTATTTTTTAGAAAAAAAATAAAATTATTGCACTTAAGAAAATGCTACAAGAGTTACTCCCATGGACCTTTCAACTTCTTTTAACTTGACAACATCACTTTCTGGGATTTTAGCATAGGCCGGGGGCTTTTCATACGCTAATAGTATTACTCCAATTTCATTCTCTAAAGCTTTAATCTTATCAAGAGTTTTGGCATCAACTTTTGCATAATCTGGACAAAACTTCATAATTTCACCTAACTAGATACTACCTAAGAATATAAATCATTTTTGATGGATGGTCTGGCCAGCCGCTTTAGAGATTATATCTTTCCCTCAAGCCACCCTATTCTAATTCCTTCATTTGAATCAAACTCCGGAATGTAAGGCTTTATATCCAAGACCGGTGTTCCTTCTATCATATCAATTCCTCTTATATGCAAGATTCCATCTTCTATTCTCAATAACTCAACTACCGACAATCCAATGAAGTTTGGCCTGTGTGGCGATCTTGTGGCAAATACGCCCCTTAAGTGGTCGTCAAGGTAAGGTTTCACAATAAGATGAGAATATTCTGATTTATGGAAATAAAAAAGAACTAATATATGAGAAAATCCATCAAGGTCTTTTAATCCATTTTTATATTCTGAAAATATCTCAATAGTTCCTTTATAATCCATTCCGTTACTTGAATCCTTTGGCACACCAACTGGCTCCTTAAAAGGAGAATGAACTAAGCCTATCGGCATTAATTTTATTTCTTCCATGTAATGTTTTTTCAAAAGAAATATATATCTATTTTCTCCATAGAAAACATTTATTTAACTATTAAATTAAAAGAAGAATGTTTTTAAGAAAGTCCGCAGATTATTTTCTATGAAAGCTATAATAAAGCTAGATAAAGAAAATATAGAGCGCGTATATGAAATATATTCATGGAAAACAGATGTAAGTAGCCTTCAGTTTGTTGTTTCAGAAAAAGATGCAAAGGATGGCGTTTCCGGTGTTATAACTATAATTATGGAAGGAAATGACATGGATCTTTTCAAAAGGCTCATGCATGGGGGCCGAATGATGGGAATAGATGGAGAGATAGACAGGATTATAGAAACAGAGAGAATGAAATAAATAATTCTATTTCCCAAAAATATTTAAATATATTTATTTTTGACCTTCTAACGGTGCTCTTATGACATTAAACGTTGAGAAAACTCTAAAGAAGATAGAGGATTTCTACGGAGAGGTTCCTTTTATTCTAAAAGAGATATCAAAAGACGAAAAGGATTTCATTACTTCAGTACAGAAACTTTTTCATCTTATGGGATCAAACAAGGTTTTCTCACCAAAAGAAACTGAACTCTTTGCCATAGCCGGTGCTGTTGGACATAACGGCAACCACTGTCTTGCATTTCATATTAAACAAGCCCTAAATTTTGGGGCGAGTGAAGAAGAGATATTCCAAGTCATTTTAATAGCTTCATTAATGGGTGAATCTTCAGCACTTGCGATGGGGCTTAGAAAATTAAAGGAGATAGAAAATGAAAGATGAACTACTAAGGAAGATTAAGGAAAAATATGGAGAAATCCCCTTCGTTACACAAGAAATCTCAAGAGACGAGGAATACTTTGTTCCAAGAACAAAAAGAGTCATTCATCTTATGGGTGGAAGCGCATTGGATACAAAGACTGCAGAACTAGTTGCTGTGGCTGCTGCTACTGCCTTAAAGACTCCGTTTTGTCTTGATGTGCATATAAGAAATGCAATAAGCGCCGGTGCGACAGTGGATGAATTATTCAATGTTATCGAAATAAGTGCCCTTATCTCTGAATCCTCTGCTCTCGGTATGTCATTAAGAGAATACAGGAAAGTCATTGATAAAATGGAAGGCTAAATCCCTCTTTCTTTCTTAAATGTTTTTAAAATATCTGTTAAATCCGGCTTTCCGACTTCTTCTACTGAATACTTCACCCTTACTAGTGGTTTATTGAGTTTCATGAGCTTACCTATGTCTATAGGAGTTCCAACAATTACGGTATCGCAAGGAACATTGTTTATTGTTGTTTCAAGCTCTTCTACCTGCTCTCTGCTGTATCCCATTGCAGGTAATACTTTTCCAAGTTGTTTAAAATTTTCAAATATTTCTTTTATTGTACTTACCGCCCAAGGTCGTGGGTCTATTATCTCTTGGGCATTAAATTTTTTTGCCGCCACTGTTCCAGCACCAAAACTCATGTTTCCATGTGTGAGTGTAGGCCCATCTTCAACAACAAGAACTTTTTTACCTTCTATTAATTTTGGATCTTCAACAAAAACTGGAGAATTTGCTTCGATTATAGTTGCAGTGGGATTAATTTTTTGGATATTTCTCTTTATGGTATCTACTTGATCACGTGTTGCAGAATCAACTTTGTTAATAATAATTACATCAGCCATCATTGCATTTGCCTCACCGGGGTGGTATGTTAGTTCTTGACCCGCCCTCAATGGGTCAGCCAAAACAATATGCAAATCAGGTTTGAAGAATGGGAGGTCGTTATTTCCCCCGTCCCAAAGAATAACATCTGCCTCTTTTTCAGCTTCCCTCAATATTCTTTCATAATCAACACCGGCAAATACAACTGTACCATTTTCGATATGGGGCTCATACTCTTCTCGCTCTTCAATTGTACAATCTGCCTTGTCCAAATCTGCATAAGTTTCAAATCTTTGAACTGCACTCTTTAAGAGGTTACCATAAGGCATTGGATGTCTTGCAACAACAACTTTCAATCCCATACTTTTCAAGATGTCTCTGACCTTTCTTGTTGTTGGGCTCTTGCCACTTCCAGTCCTTACTGCACATATGCTTATGACTGGTTTTTTTGATATTAGCATTACGGACTTTGGGCCAAGAATAGAAAAATCTGCACAGCTTGAAAGAACAACAGATGCCTTGTCCATCACATAATTGTGAGAGATATCGCTGTAAGAGAGAAATACTTTATCCACGTTATATCTTTTAATCAAATCCCTCAATCGGCTCTCGGAATATATTGGTATACCTTTTGGATATAAGGAACCTGCCAGCTCTTTTGGGTAGACACGATCCTCTATATCGGGTATTTGCGTTGCAGTAAAGCAAACAACTTCATATTTTGGATTATCCCTAAAATAAGTATTAAAATCATGAAAATCTCTACCGGCCGCCCCCATAATAATAACTTTTTTCTTCATTTTATCTCCTCTTTTTTATACGCTAAACTATATAAAAAGATGTCTATTTAATTTGTTAATGGCATTGCCGGAAATAAAAAATATTAAATATTTTCTTATTCCTGTAGTTCTTATAGTTATACTTGCAGTATGTGAAACTTATCCACTTTACGGCAGATTTCCTTATCCCCTCTCATGGGATATATGGTACCACATGCGAATAGTAGAAAACTTTTCTAATGGATATTTTACTTTTGATCCCGTATCTTTTGGCCCAGAAGGGAGAATTCATACATATCCGCCTCTTTTTCATATTACCTTATTGGTGTTATATAGAATATTAAATCTTGGAGGACTGTCCATTATGGACACTGCAAGGATAATGCCAGCTATATTGTTCCCATTATCGGCGATTTCAACATTTCTACTAATAAACAAATTTTATGGAAAAGAAGTAGGGCTCCTATCATCATTTTTTGTGCTTGTCATACCAGTATCTCTTGACCGAGGGATAATCGCCTCCCCACAATCGCTTGCCTTGGTATTAATCCCTTTGGGTTTTCTTACATACCTATTAGGATTAAAAGATAGGAAATACCTATACGCTTCAGGAATTCTATCCTCTGCCGTTTTTTATACACATGGCCTCTCATTCATAGTATTCTTTCTTTCTATTATTTTATTCACATTCCTCTTGTATTTAGCCAAGCGGGAAATGAAACTCCAAAATTTTTTCATATTTACTTTAATAACAATTATTTTATCGTTCCCTTGGATTATCCAGCTTTTAATGCATGGTGTTGCATCAAATATTCCATATGGAGGAGTATTCAAGCTGGCTTTTTATCCTGTAAAACTTGGGTACATAACAATGGCCTTAGCTTTACCGGGAATAGTATTTCTGATACTCCGGAAGAGAGAAGAAGATCTGATGTTAATTTCATGGGGCACCGTGGCTTTTTTACTTTCAAGAAATTACATAACAAGCCTAGATCTCCTCCCGTTCAGATTCATAGAATTTTTGGCATATCCTATCGCTTTTTATTCTTCTTTTGCCATATTTGAATTTGCTAAAGAAAAAAGAAAGGAAGCCATTCTTGCAGCAATTATTGGCATTATGGTAATCGCTTCTTTTCCTGCTGCAGAATATGTTTCAAAGGTCAAACCAATGTTGGGTTCCGAGGAATATTCGGCCTTTTCTTATCTAAATGAAAATTCAATTCAAGATAATTTCACAGTTGCTTCTTCTTGGTTTACTTCGCCGATTCTTGGAAAAGTTTCAGAGTTGAAAACAGTTGAGGGTGGATATGCTTCCGGAAGCTGGGATTATGTCAAAAGAAGCCAAGATATAAAAACCTTTTATTCAGGTAATTATTCCGTTATTGATACATATAATATAACTTATGCCTATCTTGGGCCAAGAGAGGTTGCAGAGTTTAAAAATAGTGAAAACTATTTAAATGCTTCCTCAATTGATAAGTTATACAGCACAGGTAAAACCTCTCTGTACATATTCTGGGGTGGTAATTATAAATAAAATTTTAACATACTCTACTCTGGCTATACTAATAATCTCTGTATTTTCTGTAGGTTGTACTACTCAAAAAACTGATTTAGATGAGTTCGAAGCAAAACTTACAATAGACGAGTTCGAGAAAGCAAAGAGTATTGTTGGAGAGGCATATATAAACCTGAAGATTAGCGAGGGAAAAATTAAGAGAGTTGGAGATATCTATTATGTTGATCTTGCATTTAAAGGTTCGAGGAGATATTTTGATTTCAATATGCTAGTTATTGATCCCTTGACAGAAAGGGATCTTGTGTCTGACCTAAAAACACCTGAAAATCTGGATTTTTGTAGAAATTATCTAAAATATAGGGGATTCCCTGAAGATCAAAATATAGTAATATTAAACAATCTTATCTCCAAAGACAGTTTCTCAAAAACAACTTTAAATGAAATAATATTAAGCGTAATAACTACACAAGCTCAATCAAAAGAAAGACAAGAATTATATAATAGTTACTTGAAAAAACTACCACCCACAGTTTCAGACTTCATGGAAATCAAATTTCCACAGCCCTCTACGGATGCCATCAATCTAGCCGATTTATTTTTAAAAATATTCGAGAAAAATAAGTTTTTAGTTGACAATGTTGCAGAATCTGATTTTGAATATAACATGACTAGCACTAGTATAACGCTCATTATGCAGAATCCATTTGAAAAATCCTACTATATTGACGAGGGAAAGGATGGTGTGCTTGACAAGTGGAGCCGATATATCTCGGGTAGTTTGAGTGAAGAATACTGGAATCTTGATAAACAGAATGGGTTTGAAGTAAAAAAGATATACAAGTACGATGCAGAGGTATGGAGAAATTTCTCTAATTTTGAGAAGGAATACAGAAATACTGGAGAGTACCCGATTACTACAGACTTTTACAAAGAGTGTGTTCTCTACGATTATAAAGAAGATGGAGAATATGATATAATTATAGGAGTTATTACTGGGCCCTATGTTTACAAGCACTACGGTGCAGATAAATATTATCCGTTTGAGGCGGTAATAGACTTCTACGCAGGCAATACAAATATCTCAGACATAAACTTCCTTTATGACCAATTTGGGATTAGAAACAAGGGATGGATATACGTTGATACTGACCTACCTGTAACTGAAGCAACTGATACTAAAATTGAAGAAAAGGGAAAGATACTGGATGAAGTTGTAAGATTGCTGATGAATCAACAAATTCTAATTCCTACAGTTCCAGAAGAGAGGCCTAATGCCCCGGCCATCGAGGTTAATTAAGATAGATAATCTTCCAATTCGGGATAATTAACTCCAGTTAGAACTATTACAACCTTTAATATATCCGGTGAATTATCAGTGAGTGAAACGCCCCATATTATCTCGGCATTTTTATGTATCCTTTCTTCTATATGCCCAGTAACATTTGTTGACTCTTTGAGTGCTAGGTCTTTGTTTCCGATGATATTAATAAGTGCGCCCTTGACATCATCTAATTCTAAATCGAACTTTGATTTTAAGGCCCTCTCATAAGAGTTTATAGTCTTTTTGTCTCCTTTTCCTTCGCCCACACCAATATAGCAGGCCCCACCCTTGTTTATCACAGTCCTAAAATCGGCAAAATCGATGTTGACAAGACTTGGTAGTGCAAGGGAAAGGTACAATCCTTCGATTTTTTCCCAAAAAGGGGAATATCCTCGAGAAAATATTGTTCGTTGTTCGTCCTCTCTTATAATAAAAGAATTTGAATACATCTTCAATTCTGAAAACTTCTCTTTTGAATTCTCTTTGCTAGTACTCAGTATGTCGTCTGCCCTTATCACAGGTATGGGAATGGCTTTACTATCCTTTGCCAACTTTAAAAGAATTGATGCCAATTTAATATTTGTATCAGCTAGATCAGTTAAAATAAATACAATATTTGCTATACTGAAAAATCCACGGAACTCTTCCTCTATTTTTGATGCTACTTTGGATATGCCTTGAATGCTTTCAGACGAATCTATTTTATTTTTTAACAAGTCGTTAACAAAGAATTTTTTCTCTGTTTTTAAGAATTTTAATCGTTCCTTGTCATATCCTATCGCCAATGTTCTTAGATCTAGATTGTGGGGTTTAGTTTCTATTATCTTAAAGCTCTCATCTCCAAGTCCTATGACCATCATCTTAAGTTTCTGTGAGTCGCTGTCCTTTTTAGAATGTTCCATTAAAGATGTTTTAAGAAATTTTTTTATAAGGGTTGTTGTTTGTAAGTATATATGGAAGAACTTTATTTTATCACCGGAAACAAAGGAAAATTCAAAGAAGCTAAAGATAAACTGGAATATCTCAATATTGAATTAATTCAGACAAATATGGGATATCCGGAGATCCAAGCTTCTGATCTAAAGGAAATAGCCCTATTTGGGATTAATTTTTGCAGCGAAAGGCTTAAAAGTCCCTTCTTTTTAGAAGACTCGGGACTGTTCATAGAAGAACTAAACAGCTTTCCTGGACCGTACTCAAGGTATGTCCAAGATACAATCGGAAATGATGGTATCTTGAAACTTCTATCAGGCGTAAATAATAGAAGTGCTTACTTCAAATCGGTAGTGGGACTATACAAAGATGGCCCACATTTATTTGAAGGAATTTCGAGAGGCACAATCACAAATGAAATAAGAGGTCAAGAGGGATTTGGATATGATCCTATATTCATCCCCGAAGAAAACTCGAGAACATTTGGAGAGATGACTACTATGGAGAAAAACGCTTTCTCCCATAGAGGCAAAGCTCTTGAGATAATGGCCAAATACCTTGAAAGTGGAGTTGAGTAAATGGCAAGAATGCATTCGAGAAAAAGAGGAAAATCCGGTTCAAAAAAACCGGCAAGAACATCGATGCCACATTGGGTTGAAAAAAGGCCAGAAGAGGTTGTTGATTTAGTATTAACTATGTCAAAAGAAGGTCATGGACCTAGCATGGTAGGAATTATATTAAGGGACCAACATGGAATCCCTGATGTAAAACTTATCGCGGGGAAGAGTATTAACGAAATATTAAAGGAGAATAATCTCCAAAGTGAATACCCAGAAGACCTTTTCAATCTTATATCTAGAGCCGTCAACTTAAGGAAGCATCTTGAGCTTAATCCAAAGGATCTTCACTCAACAAGAGGATTAAATCTTATTGAGGCAAAGATTAGAAGACTTGGAAAATACTA
>CAZVXE010000054.1:0-9237 GCA_964630765.1 uncultured Thermococci archaeon
TATCTTTTCTATACTAAGTATATAATAGATACCTATATAAACTAGTAAGTTTCTGGTTTGATACCATGATCGACTGCACTATTTTCAAAACACTTGATATTGTAGGGAAAAAATGGTCTCTTCTAATTTTATTAGAGTTATATAGGGGCGAGACTAAAGATAAGAGATTTAATGAATTAAAAAGGGGATTAAAAGGAATAACGCCTAAAATTCTCTCATTACGGCTTTCTGAACTAGAAGATCAAGGGCTTATCAAAAAGAACATAGACAATACTAAAGTTCCAATAAAATGTGAGTATTCTCTAACTGAAAGTGGAGAAGATTTTATCCACATAATTCAAGAAATTAAAGATTGGGGCCTTAAATGGAAATTTGATAATCCTGAGTGCGAAGCTACATATTGTAAACAGTGTCAGTTGGCCCTTGAATAAATAATACTGATCCTTAAGATTATTATCTCATAGTAATATATATTTTATGTTGAATAATCTTAATAATACATTAGTTAGATTAGTTATTGTTGGATTAATATGAAGAAAAAAATTCTATTTGTTTGCACACATAATTCGGCTAGATCGCAAATGGCTGAAGGTCTATTGAATAATATTTGTGGAAACACCTATGGGGCATATAGCGCAGGCTCGGCACCCACCAGAATAAACCCATTATCCATTGAAGCTTTGAAAGAAATAGGAATTGACATCTCCTCCCATTATTCAAAAAGTACTGAAGATTTTGTGAACATGCAATTTGATTACGTGATCACAGTTTGTGATAATGCTAAAGAAACATGCCCATTTTTTCCAGGTGCAAAAAATTACATACACAAAAGATTTGAAGATCCTTCCAGCGTGGAAGGAACAGATGAAGATAAATTAAATGCTTTTAGGAAATCTAGAGACGAAATAAAGCGATGGATAATAGAATTCTTTTGTAATAATTCCTAGATTAGTTTAAGTTAAAAAGACTAAAATTTAAAGTCTTCACGTCTAGCACGAAATCCTAAATAAGATTGAAGTCTTCAAAAATTATATTTCTTGGTTTAACACCCAGTTTGATAAATTGATCTGCAAGTTCCATCATCATTTCATTGGGGCCGCATATAAAAATTAATTTATTGGTGATTTTCTCTTTGGCACCTGATAATTGAATTATATCTTGTGCAGAAAGTCTTCCGAGATCGTTTGAGGTCCATATCCTATATCGGATGTTATTCTTATTTTTGATAATTTTTTTTATTTCTTTATCGTATAATGCATTTGTTTCATCTTTACAGGACCATAGGAAATCAATTTTATTATTTTTTGGTAAATCTTTATATTTTAACATACTAAGAAAAGGAGTTACTCCTATCCCGCCTGCAATCCATATCATATCCTTTTTTTCAAAAAGAGATTTCTCGCCAAATCTACCATACGGTCCGTATAAGTATACCTTATCCCCAACATTTACTTTTGGTAGATGATAAGAAGTAAAATCTCCTGATTTTTTTGCCGAGATTCTAATCAACTCATCATTCGTAGAACTTGATATAGAAAATGGAAATATTTCAAATGATTTTTCAAGATTTAAAAACTTGATAAAGATAAATTGACCAGGATTAAAATTCATTTTTTTGCCAAGTGTTTCAAATTTAATTTCAGTTATATCCCCAATGATCTTGACATCTTTTACTTCAGCCCTGACCCTAGGGCCAATTAATTGATAGAAAAATAGCATATAGAAATATGAAATAATTCCGACTAATGAGAAGATAAGAATCCATATTCTAAGTACTGGATATTGAATTATATCTCGCCCTGCAACTAATGCATGCCAGGTAGCCAATATAAGAACGATTCCCATAAACTTGTGTGTAAGGTGCCAGATTTTGTAAGGTAGCCTTATTACAAGAGTCAATATCAAAAGGATAACAAGGAGAAAAAAAGATACAATCCCATATGTATAAGGAATATTCAACCCAGGGACAAGATATATTGATATTAAATTCAGATTGGGAAAGACTCTGATAATTAAAAAAAGAGGGTGTAGCAGTATAACAATCATTGTAATCTGCCCTAAAAAGTGATGAGCTTTGTAGACTTTATCGAGGCCCCCAAAAAATGATTCCATGAAATGCCATCTTAGTGATAAAAAAATTGTTAAAGATAATAAACATATTCCAATCAATGCCGATACTTTAGCAATAACTAATAAGAATTGAAAATTCCCACCCATCCTGTTGAAGAGCCATATTAAAAAAGTGATTAATCCAAAGAAAAATATAATCCCAAGACTCTTATACCCAAATTGATTTCGATTGATTTTGTTAAGTAATCCTAATGGAACTATTTTCTTTATATTGATTCTTGAATTTTTTCTACTCATGCTAACACTGTTATGATATCTTTATTTATTAGTAGAAACATTCATTATAAAATTAACGTGAAATTTATTATCCTTATAATTTTGTATACATTAGTAATTTAAACGAATTAATTAAGATTTGACCTATGCATTATCACATCATACTGACAACGAAATGCAATTCACAGTGCAGATACTGTTACGAAAAATCAATGAATGATTTTGATGCAGATATTGAACAAAAAGTCACTCTTGATTTATCTGCACCTGAATCTAGCGAAATCAATGTGAATGCTCTTAAGAAATTTATTAATAAGGATAAAAATCCTGTAATTATCTTCTATGGGGGGGAACCTCTCCTCCAAATAAAAAAAATCAAGGAGATTATTGATAATATTGATGTGCCTTTTAGAATGCAGACGAACGGAAAGCTTTTGGATAAACTTCCAATAGAATATCTAGATAAAATTGGTAGGATTTTAGTTTCTATTGATGGGAACAGAGAGAGAAATGATTCGAATAGAGGTAAAGGAACTTACAACTTAGTAATGAAGAATATTTCAGAAATAAAAGAAAAAGGTTATTCTGGAGAGATTATTGGCAGGATGACTTTAAACCCAGAATCACCAGATATTTTTGAACAAGTCTTACATTTGGTTGATAGTGGCTTTTCATCTGTCCATTGGCAGATAGATGCGGGTTTTTACGCATATGATTATGATAAAGAAAAATTTAGTTTATTTACAAAAGAATACAACAGTTCAATCACAAAACTTATCGATTATTGGGTAAATCAGATGAGAAATCAAAAAGTTCTGAAGCTTTATCCATTCATTGGAATAGTGGAGGACCTTCTCAAAGGCGAGAAAACATTTCTAAGATGTGGTGCAGGCCATAGTGGGTATGCTATACGCACAGATGGAAAATTGGTGGCTTGCCCAATCATGACTTGGATTCAAGATTTTGTTTGCGGTGATTTAGATTCCGGCCCTGCAGAATTAAAAAAATTTCCAATGGCAGAAAGATGCAAGAATTGTGAGATTAAGAATATTTGTGGCGGGAGATGCCTCTACTGGCAGCACCTAAAATTATGGCCAGAAGATGGAAATGAATTAATATGTAATACAATTAAACATCTCGTAGCAGAGTTAAAAAATAAAATGCCTGAAATTAAAGAACTTATCGACAACGAGACAATCAGCTACAAAGATTTTGAATATGAGAAATATTTTGGGCCGGAAATAATACCGTAATTCGTTCTATTTTTTGAAATTATTAAGAATAATTCTCCGAAAGATACTTAAATACCATAATCAAAGTGTAGTTGGAGATTTTATGGACTTATCAATTTTGTTAATACTTGGGGTTGTAGTTGTTATAGCAATTGGTCTTATTGGGATATTTGTTGGCATCTACAACAGATTTTTTGCATTGAAGAATTCAGCTGAAGCAACTCTTGGGCAGATAAGAGTCGCCCTAAAAAAGCGTCTTGATATGATTGACCAGCTATTGGGTGCTGTAAAGAGTTACGCAAAGTTTGAGAAAGAAACATTGGAGAATATTACAAAATACCGTGCAAGTATCGGAAGCGCTTCTCCTGAGGCAATAAGTGAAATTGATCGTCAAAGTGCGGGCATATTGGGAAGACTTATTGCAGTAGCAGAAAACTATCCAGATCTTAAAACTTCAACTACAGTAGTTAACCTAATGGAATCAGTAAAAACTGTAGAAGATGAAATTGCAAGACAAAGATATACCTACAATAACATAGCCCAACAGTTTAACACTATGCTTGATACAATACCCTCAAACATAGTTGGAAGAATCATCGGACTCATAAAACTAGAATACCTTAAATTTGAAGAGGCTATTGAAACAAGGCCAAAGATTGAGTTTTAGAAGATGGAAATATGGCTGAATCAAAACAGATTACAGTACTAGTGCTAGTTACGCTTTTGATAGGTGCAACTGCACTATTGCTACTGCCTAAAGGCCCAATCATTTTTGAGGGTGACCTCATAGTGGATAACTATGAGGTCACTTTTCTTTCAGATGGTACCTTATCTGAGAGATATACATACGAAGTAAAAAATTCTGGGCAGTACAGGATGCTTTTTAGATACTGGGATGACATGCTTTCGTTTGAAAGACTTGGAAGGCCCTATATTGAATTTGTAGACGTAAAGTATCCTTCTGGAACTATCGGTTATGCTAAAGATTACAAAGGTGATGTGAGATTATTTGGAGATGAATCCCACAGTTATACCATAGACTCTTTGGCGTATACAAATGAAGTGGGCGCATACAATCCTTCATACTTTAATAAAGGCAAGTATGAGATAGAATACAATTACATCCTTCACCCACCTATTCAATACGATAGTGAAGTCAGTCATTTGAATCTAAAACTCCAGAGAGAACATATATCAATAAAAAATTTTAAGATAATGATTGCAAAAGAAAGTATAGTAAAAGTCTATCCACATCCTCCTAATTTAAAAGTTTCAGAAGACCAAAACTATATTATTATTACTGGAACTTCTCCAGAAAATGAACTTTTAGAAATTGAACTTCTTTTAAAGCCAGAATATATTAATACCATAAATGGTTTCCCAGAAAATATAAGTGGAGTTAGGCAGAAAACAGAAATGGCTAATTTACTCTATACTGTACCATTTTATGCGGCAAAGTTTCTTTATGCGTTAACAAGTCTACTGCTTATAATAGTTCCATTCATATTCTTATATATTTATTACAGGCATGGAAAAGAAAAAAGCTTTACAGTGCCAGAATTTTTGAGCTTTGTTCCTAACGATAAATTGAAACCTTGGGTAGTCAATCTTCTGTTTAAAGGTGAGGCAAATACTTTTGATATGAATGCTTTCTACGCAACACTTTTGGACCTTCATAAAAGACATAAAATTGAGATAAAAGAGAAGGAAAATCCAAAATATATCACTATTAAACTGAAAGATAAAACTGACCTCGATAATTTTGAAACAAAGGTAATCGAGTTTATTGAAAGAGTAGGAATTGATGGAGTAGTTGATACTGAAACAATAACCTCCCTGGCAAAGAGCGCAAGAAAGGACTATATGAACCAAAAAACTATGCTAAGCTATCAATCATCCCTAAACGGCATTACAAATGTTAAATCAACTGACAGAATGATTATTAAAAACTATATAGTTGAGGGAAGGAGTAGACCCCTCCCAGTATTGCTTTTTGGGATACTCTTTGTAGTAATTTCTATTATTATGCTCATATTCATACCCTTTGCAACTAATGCATCAAGTTCTCTTATTGCTTCCATAATAATTGTTATCCAATCTATAATTGCTATGGCATTTCCAACAACGCTATTCGGGATATGGAAAAATGATAGCTATAAAGAAAAACTTGAATGGGATGCTTTTACTAAGTTCTTATCCGACCTCGCATTGATGAGAAAATATTCTCCAAATGATATTCTCATGTGGGGAGAATGGCTTGTATATGGAACTGCACTCGGAGTGGGGGATAAAGTAGAAGCTGCAATGAAAGCTCTAAATGTAAACATACAAGACGTAAATGTAGTTCCTTACCATGCGATAAATAGGTCTTTTATTCCAATTTCTTCCTACGCACCCCCCAGCAGTGGCGGTGGCGGTAGTGGAGGATTCGGAGGCGGAGGCGGATTTGGTGGTGGCGGTGGCTTCGGTGGAGGCGGCGTTGGAGGTCGTTAAATCTATTAAAACTATTAAAATAAAATTTTTTTTATAATTAAGAAAATTAGAATATATTTAATAAAATGAAATAATAACTATTTTAGCTAAATAGATCATCTATTCCATATTTAGCCCAGTCAATGCTTCGACCAAAGCTTTCTCCGCCGCCCATTTTCTTTCTTCTTGCGTCTCTTTCAAATGGTTGTAACTCTATGTCTCCATCCGCAGCCCTTCCAGATATGAACGGTGATTTTACTCCAGTCATGATGAGCATTACTCTCATAGAATCTTTTAGGCCTTCGTCAACTCTTGCTCCCCATATAATTTTTGCTTCAGGATCCATAATTGAATTAACAATTTCTCCAACCCTGTTAGCCTCGTTTAAGGTCATATTGCTACCACCTGAAACATGAACAAGTGCACCCTTTGCATTTTTATAGTCAACATCGAGTAATTTGCAAGTCATTGCTTCGTGAACTGCCTCTTCGACCCTATTCTTTGTATTTGATTCACCTACGCCTATTACAGCAACTCCACCGTCTTGCATGATTGTCCTTACATCTGCATAATCTAGATTAACAAGACTTGGTTGTGTAATGGTCTCAGTGATTCCTTTAACCATCTCGGCAAGAACTTCGTCAGATACGCTAAATGCGTAGTCAATTGGCATGTTTGGAACAAGTTGAAGTAGCTTATTGTTATCTAGTGTAATAACTGTGTCTGCATATCTCCTAAAGGCTTCAAGCCCTTGAATTGCTTTTTCAAATCTGTGAGATCCTTCCATTCTAAAAGGTAAGGTTACTACACCTACAACTAACGCACCACATTCTTTAGCAACTTCAGCAACTACTGGAGCGCTTCCCGTTCCTGTTCCGCCCCCCATACCGGCAGCGACGAAAACTAAATTTGCGTCTTTAAATAGATCTTTTAATTTATGTCTATCCTCTTGAGCGGCTTCCCAGCCAACGCTAGGGTCCCCTCCTGCTCCAAGACCTTTTGTAAGATCTTTTCCTATAACAAACTTTTTGTCAGCTTGAATATTTTCTAAGTGCTGCCTATCAGTATTCAAGGCAATTGTTTCGGCGCCCATGACTCCTCCGAGCATTGAAAGTCTATTTATTGTATTATTGCCTGCACCGCCACATCCTGCACATATTATCCTAGCGTGCCCAATGCCTTCTAATTCCGCTGCAGTTTCTTCAAAGTTATTAGTTTGAGTATATCTTGAAGCATTTTCCAAGATGCCTTTCATATAAAACCCCCAATTATATAAATTATTTTTTATTATTTACTTTATTTTTCCAGATATGCCTTCATTTCTAAGTGATCTAAACCCACCAAGTTCGTTCTTTAGCATGTCTCTGATCGCTGATCTTATGGCTTCACTCTTATTAGGGAAGTATCCATAATTAACCAACTCGTCCAACCCGTTCATATATGCTTCTGGTATTTGTACTGATATGAGTTTCATTAGTGTCCCTCTAGCATCTGTATAATACTTAGGAGATATATCTATATAAGAGTTTCGGTTATCCAGATATCTCTTATAACCTATCTGGGTATCTTCCTGATGTGTTTCTTGTATTATCCTTATACCCCCATAATATTATTCAGATATTATATGGACACTTCATATCTATTGTCTGGATACTTCAATAGTGGTATTGTAATATCGCTCACGGATTATCATTATGGATAATCATTGTCTTTCATGTGGGTTATCCAGTAAATACTAATTTTGTTAACTACTATATATAGTTTTCGGTTAATAATGATAAACAATACTTCTTTTAGATTTCCATAAAGTATTACCAATTATAAACTTTATTAACAATGCACAACGATAATTTTTTAAGAAAAGGGAATATAGTATAATCATGTTACTGGTATTTGAATCCCAAATTCAAGATGCACAAAAAGTAATTGAAATATTAAAGAAAAATGGGGCAGATGCTATTTTTGACGTAAGTAAAGCATATGGAGTTAATCATATAACTATGGCTTTGTACCAGACAACTCAAGCATTTAAGAATAAATCAAACTTTGCTGACGATTTTTCACTTGAGTATTTGATCAGATTATCTGGAGAAAAACAGATATCTAAAGCTTTAACGTTTGGTATAAAAAATGGATTTAATAAGATAGGAATTATAGTGAATGAAGAAAAAAAAGAGAAGATTATCCAGATTTTAGGCCAGCCCGTTCCCCTCGGAAAATATGATAAAGATTTCATAATAGAGTATTTTGAAATAACGGATATCAATAATAGAATAGAAACTGAAAAAAAGATATTCGAAAAGATTGCATTACTTAACACAAAATATTAAATTAATGCCATATAATATTTAAGATATTGGTATCCATCCATTACTACTATTTTTTAACATAAAGGTTACGAAACTTGCAAAAATTACAATAAGTTTTTTAAATTGACTTTTGTTTTTATCACTGTGAACCCTGAAGAAATCATGGATATTCTTTTTGTTTTAATTAACGAGGTATCAGTCATGGTTACTGTAATAGCCGTGGTTGTGAGTTCCGTTAATCATTTTAAAGAAGTTGTTATAGATAAAAGATTTACATATAAGAATCAGATTGTTATGATACTCATATTTGGTTCTTTTTCAATATTTGGGAACTATTCAGGGATAGAACTTCCTTCTGGCGCTATAGCAAATATAAGGGATATAGGGCCATTAGTTGCAGGTTTAGTGGGTGGACCAGTTATTGGTCTTGGCGCAGGATTAATAGGTGGGATAAACAGATTCTATGGAGGTGGCTTTACAGCTCTTCCTTGTTCAGTCGCCACCATCTCGGCAGGTCTTATTGGCGGATTAATCTATCAATACAAAAAAAAGGAATTTATTGGGGCATACAAAGCCACAATTATTGCGGCTATAGTAGAGTTATATCACATGGGGATTACATTAATCCTTGCAAAACCTTTTGATTTGGCATTAGAAACTGTAAAAATAGTAATAATACCTATGACACTGTCAAATGCCTTAGGAGTTGCAATATTTTCCATAATAATTGCAGGCATAATTAAGGACAAAAAGAAAATAAAAGAACTTGAAGACGATATGAATATTGTCGCTTCAAAAGAAGAAGACAAAATATGAGTTTAATGGAACAAGGCGGGCCTGATGGGATTTGAACCCACGTTCTCAGGGTCCGAAGCCCT
>CAZVXE010000055.1:0-9132 GCA_964630765.1 uncultured Thermococci archaeon
TTAGGACTGGAGCTTCCCAAGCTTCAAGCGCGGGTTCGAATCCCGCCAGTCGCACCAATTTTTAGGATAAATGCGATGCTTATTATCCCCTAAAAAACTATTAATTAATTGTATATTCTTAAAAATAAAATATTGATTAATTTTGATTTAGAATTTTCTTTGCTATTTTAGGATTGTTATTACTACAGTTTATGAAAAGATCTGGGAAAAAATTATTAATTAAAATAAGAAAAGAAAATAAAGTTTATTCGTTTGGCCATAGCCCAAGTATCTTCATTATCTGTGTAATTGGTAATGATTTCTTAGGTGTTTCACAAACAACGTCAAGATAGGCAATGTAGAAGTCAGAGTTACCGTTTCTATCGTCTCGCCATACTACGCGGTCACAGTATACGGCTGGTTCGTATTGTTGATAACTTGTGTCTGTTGTTATCTGGAACTCTTCCTTGGTCTTTAGGTTGTAGCCGTAGATGTCCAAGCTGCTGTTTCTATTGTCTTGCCAGACGACGATGTCGCCGTATATGGCTGGATTAAATTGGCCTGATGCGTTTGTTGTTATCTGGAACTCTTCCTTGGTCTTTAGGTTGTAGCCGTAGATGTCAGAGTTGCCGTTTCTATCGTCTTGCCAGACGACGATGTCGCCGTATATGGCCGGATAATATTGGGCTAATGTGTTTGTTGTTATCCTAAACTCTTCCTTGGTCTTTAGATTGTAGCCGTAGATGTCAGAGTTGCCGTTTCTATTGTCTTGCCAGACGACGATGTCGCCGTATATGGCCGGATTCTCTTGGACTGATGTGTTTGTTGTTATCTGGAAATCTTCTTCCTTGGTCTTTAGGTTGTAGCCGTAGATGTCAGAGTTGCCGTTTCTATTGTCTTGCCAGACGACGATGTCGCCGTATATGGCCGGATTATATTGACCATTTGTGTCTGTTGTTATCTGGAAATCTTCTTCCTTGGTCTTTAGATTGTAGCCGTAGATGTCAGCGTTGTCGTTTCTATAGTCGTGCCAGACGACGATGTCGCCGTATATGGCCGGATTAATTTGGCCTGATTCGTTTGTTGTTATCTGGAAATCTTCTTCCTTGGTCTTTAGGTTGTAGCCGTAGATGTCAGAGACGCCATTTCTATAGTCGTGCCAGACGACGATGTCGCCGTATATGGCCGGATTATATTTGTCTGATGGGTCTGTCGTTATCCTCTCTTCAGATAAAACTTTTGTTCCTAAAACTGCTGAGAACGTGGCAAATGCCAAAACAACTAACATTAATAATACTTTAAGGTATTTCTTCATAATATTCACCGGTGATAACTATTAATGAATAATTATTTATTAGTTATAAATATATCGAGATTTTGCCTAATCAGATTAAGTCGTTTGCCAATTTAAGGCCAGATCCAATTAAAAGAAATGGCCTTATCTTTTAATAGAAGTTGGGAATGTTAAAGGATCCTTTAATGAAAAATAAAAAATAATTAGAGTTTCACTAGGCCTTTACCTTCTTTGCCTTGTCCATGAAACTGTTCTTAATATCCCAACATCCCTGCAATTAGATAACTTTTGAACTCCCTTATGGCATTCCTATTGATTTCTGAAATATTTGAATTAATCAGAAGCCCTTCTTCATTCGAAAGCAAAACCTTATCTTTGTAAATTCCCATATACTGAAAATAGGCAGTTTGATATATACATTGCCCATCTACATTTGTATTAAAAAAATATGCCAGTCGCACTTCAGTTAAGGCCTAAGCAATGCTATTTTCTCATAGAACTATAAGAATATTTAAATAATAATAAGTTTATTTAATCATAGGGGATATTATGTGGCTTCAGATGAAAATGTATATGTTAATTGGATTAATGTTTGTCGTACTATATGGATTTTTACTTTTTGTAGGTGCTGCCGTTGGTTATTCAGGCCAGAGTTTTATTAATTACTCAGTTATTTTGGCACTGGGAATGATGTTTGTACAGTATATGATTGGGCCAAAGATGGTCGAATCATCAATGAAGGTCAGATACATTACAGAAGGGGATAATCCAAAGCTTTACAGAATGGTTGAAGAACAGGCTAGAAAAGCAGGCTTGAAGAAAACACCTCGTGTTGGTGTATGTCCAACTCCAATGCCAAACGCATTTGCTTTTGGAAGATCAAAAGGCGATGCAAGGGTATGCGTTACAGAAGGTATTACAAATTTACTTTCAGAGGATGAACTTAAGGCAGTTATAGGGCATGAGATTTCTCATGTGAAACATAGTGACATGGCAATTATTACTTTACTTAGTGCCGTCCCAATGATAGCCTATTACATGTACATGTCTTCGATGTACAGCGGAAGAATGGGTACAAGTAATGACAGGAATTCTGGGGGCACAGCTATGGTGGGAATAGTGGCATTAGTTGTATACTTTATTACAAATCTATTAGTGATGTATGGGTCAAGAATAAGGGAATACTATGCAGACAAAGGAAGTGCGGAAATAGGAAATGAACCTCATCAATTAGCATCGGCACTTTACAAACTTACATATGGTACTGCAAAGACACCAAAAAGAGAAGTACAGAGATTAGAAGGGATCAAAGCTTTCTTTTTAAATGATCCAACTAAGGCTATGGGCGATTTTAATGAGCTTACTGAAGTGGATAGAGATATGAGCGGTACTATTGACAAAAATGAACTTCAAGCTGTAAGACATGGGGGAGTTAGAGTAGGTGCGTCCGCTAGCATAATGGAGCTCATGAGCACACACCCCAACATGCTTAAAAGAATAAAACATCTCTCAGAGCTAGATAAGTAAAAGGGAAAAGATGCCCAATGAAATTAAAAACATTCCTTGAGTTACTAGCTCTAGTCCTAATTTGGTCGGGATCATGGATTGCCATAAAGTGGGGATTGACAGAAATTCCCCCATATTCTCTTGCTTTCTTTAGATTTCTTATTGCGTGCCCTGTAATTGTTGCAATTACATATCGTCTTGAAGGAAAGAAGAGCCTCAAAATTAATAAAAATGAAGTAATTACCTTTTCAATTCTTGGTCTTTTAGGGGTAACGCTAGTTCATGCAATTCAGGTATATGCTTTAAAATTCACATCTGCCATAAACTCATCAATCCTTATAAATTTTAATGTTCCATTCATAGCAATCTTTGCAATGATTTTCCTGAGTGAAGCACTTAACAAAAAGACAGCCTTTGGAATATTCGTTTCATTTATCGGAGCAGTAATAATTGTAATCAATGGTTCCCTCTCAGGATTTCAGAAGATCAATATTGGAGACATTCTAATAGTATTGACTGGTATATTCTGGGCGGCATACTCTATTGCTGGAAAAAAGACAATGGAGCAAAGAACTCCTCTATCTATGACTTCCTTTTCATTCCTATTCGGGACTATATTTTTGTTTCCAATGGCATTGTTCGAATCTAGATTTTCTTTCATTGGTGGAGTCACAATATTAGGTGTAGGCTCTGTGTTATACCTCTCTCTTTTATGTTCAGTGTATGCATACATATGCTGGAACAGATCAATAAAATGTGAAAAGGCCTCTAATGTTGCAATGTTTTTGTACTTTGTTCCAGTTGTTACCGCAATAATGGCTTGGTTCCTACTTGGAGAGGTAATTACAATATTCACAGTGCTTGGTGGAATATTAGTAATCTTTGGAGTATACCTTGCAGAAAGATAATTACCATAGAAATATTCAGTAACTCTTTTATATAATATTTTAAAATCAAATTTATGGTAAAAGAAGTTCATGCTGCACATATTCTAGTAAAATCAGAAGAACTTGCAAAAGAAGTTCTTGAAAAAATAAAAAGAGGAGATAACTTCTCTGAACTTGCAAAGAAATTTTCCCAATGCCCTTCAGGTAAAAAGGGTGGCGATCTAGGATTTTTTTCAAGGCAGAAGATGGTAAAGGAATTTGAAAAGGCCGCCTTTGAGGGGAATGTGGGATCAGTAGTTGGGCCTGTTAAAACACAGTTTGGCTGGCATCTGATAAAAATACTTGAAAAGAAATAATTTATCTTTTCAATTTTGTCATTATTTCTTCCCAGTCGTCATATATTACTATCTCAGCCATCTGAGTCTGTTCATTCTCTTTTATTACTAAATCTCCGTACTTACTGAAGAACCTCATGAGATCCTTCAAGTCAATTAATTCTTTCACCCAGCATTTGTTTATCTTATCAAATTGTGCATCAATACAGGGAGGGTCTTCAGGATTGGAATTGCCTTTACTAACTCTTGATATTACAAACTTCATTTTCTTCCTCCTCCTGTTTTTATAAAAATAAATTATAATCCAAATAATAACTATATACTTCAAATCTTATATATTTTACTATAACAAAACTTAAATAAAGAATTCTAACCTTACGCTTATGGAAATAGAAGCTATTATTTTTGATGTTGATGGTGTTTTGCTTGACTCTTTTGAAAGTTGGTTTACCTCTTTTAATCAGACTTTAGTTGAGTTTGGGAAAGACGTAGTCGATAGACAGACTTACAAGGAGATATTCTGGGGCCCTTCAGTTGAAGAAGACTTGAAAAGATACGGCCTTGGAAAAGATGCAGTTGACGCTGCATTAAGAAATCAAAGAAACAATGTACATTTGATGAAACTCCATGAAAAGGTCCATGAAACTCTAGGCGCATTAAAAGAATTTAGGCTTGGTGTTGCAACAAATACCCCCAGGATGAATCTTGACAAAACATTTAATTATTTTGACCTTCACAAGTATTTTGAAGTTGTAATGTGCCTTGACGATGTTGAACGGCCAAAGCCACACCCAGACATGATTCTAAAAGCATCAGAAATACTAAAAGTACCAATTACAAAGATGGTGTTTGTAGGAGACACCAAATCGGATATGGCTGCAGCTAAAGGTGCTGGATGCCATTTCATAGGAATAAAAATAGGAGATAAAAAAGTTGATGGAATAAAAGATTTACTACCTATTTTATACTCTTGATTCTTTTGCTTTTCCTCTCAATCCTGCGTATCCACACTTTCTGCAGCTTTCAGCTTTCCATGGATTTCTCGCGTTACATTTCATGCAAATTTTTACATGAAAAAGTCTCTTTTCTGCTAACTCGTTCTTCATTACATCTCCCCTATAGAACTTTTTCTGTTCTTAATCCCTTTTAAATATTTCTCTTGGAAATCTAAAACTTCTTCTCCATCCTTAGATTTTGAATAGCCTTCTAGTAATTCCTTATTAATTTTAAAAAATTCTTCCCCCCAATTGAAGGTCGATAGGACCTTTCTGGCCTGTTCTGTCTCCCCTAATATATATAATGCTCCTGAAAACGCTTCAGCTGTAGATAGTTTTCCCGGTTTACCATAGTTTACTGGATTTGAAGGAACTAAAAATGGCAGAATCCTTCCCTGTACCCTTGATTTTATCTTATCAAAGCTTTTCTCTGCATCCACCCACGAACAGTCAAGTGCCACGATGCCATTCTTTGAGAATTTAAAATCCTCAGGGGATAGTACTTCCCTTGAGAAGGGATTTAAGAGGATACAATTATTTGGTAAACTCTTTACGTTTTTTACAAATGTGACTTCGCCGAATTTTAGTAGCCTGTGGGCGGTACATTTCTTAGGGTCGTCCTGGCCTAGATTATAGACGATAAGTTTCACAACTGTCAGTTATTACGCCACCATAAAAGATTTTCTAAAGTTTTAAATACAATGATTATTTTTTTAATTTATGGCCAGTGCTATAGTCTTTGATTTAGACGGAGTACTTATAGAATCTCATTCCTCGTGGGAAAGGCTCCATGAATATTTCGGCGCAGATGAGAAGAAGAGAAAGGAAAATATGAGCCGATATTTTTCGAAAGAAATAGACTATGGCCAATGGATAAGGGAAGACGTTTCTTTGTGGAAAAGAAATGGGCATCTACCTCACAAAAGTGAAGTTGAGAATGCCCTTAAGAATTATGTTTTTATTGATGGGGCTAGAGAATGCGTCCAAATCTTAAAGGAAAATGAATTAAAACTTTTTATTATTTCTGCAGGTATTGATTTGTTAGCCCAAAATGCAGGAAGGGAATTAGGCATATACGATATTTGGGCCAATGGATTTCAATATAATGAAAAAGGATATCTTACTGGAGAGGATGTCTGGAGAGTTGACCTATTAAGGAAGGATATCGTAATTAACAAGATTATGGAGAAAAATCACTTTAAAAAAGAAGATATCATATCAATAGGAGATTCAAGATATGACATCCCGATGTTTAATTTATCAGGTTTATCCATCGCATTTGATCCAAAAGATGAAGAGGTAAAAAAGGAAGCCGATATTACTATCTGTGAAAGAAACCTTTTAAGGATTTTAGATTATATTGAGTTATGAAGGATGCCAAGATTGAAATTGTCTACATCCATGAAAAAGCAAAGGATATAGAAAGGCTCCTAAGAATCGAAGAGGATAGCTCCCCCTTTTTTAAGACTAGATCCAAGATTAAAACAGATGGCAATACCCTAAAAATTACAATAGAATCAGAGGACATACCAGCACTGCGAGGTTCTTTTAATACTTTCATGAACTGGCTTATAGCTATTGAAGAAGGAATGAAATTATAAAAAAATAAAAAATTATTTTAGTCCTAGTGTTTTCTTGTTCAGGATAACCTTGTGTGCTTTTAGCCTAATGGCGTTTATTCTTATGAATCCCTTGGAATCAGTTTGATCGAATCCACCTTCGACATCCATGCTTGATAGTTCTTTGTTGTACAGTGATGTAGGTGACTCCCTTCCAAGCATCATTACGTTACCCTTGTATAGTCCAACTACAACTTTTCCATCAATAAACTCTTGGCTCTTGTTAAATGCTGCCATTAAAAAGTCCATTTCTGGAGAGTACCAGAATCCATTGTATATTAGCTCTGCAAACTTTGGCTCAAGTGTCTGTTTGATGTGCATGACTTCCCTGTCCATTGCTATTCCTTCAATATCCCTGTGAGCTGCCCATAGTATTGTAGCACCTGGAGTTTCATATACTCCCCTACTCTTTATACCAACAAACCTGTTCTCAACAATATCGATTCTGCCGACACCGTTTTCTTTTGCAAGCTCATTTAAGTATAAGAAAAGCTCTAAAGGTTTAGTTTTTACAGTTCCATCGTTTTTATTTGTGACTTTTACTGGAAGTCCATTCTTGAAGTCAATTTCTATTACTGTTTGTTTATTTGGAGCGTCCATTGGAGATTTTGTTATCTCAAACATGTCCTCTGTTGGAGTAAGCATGGTATCTTCTAAAATGCCTGCCTCGTGGCTTAGGTGCATCAGATTACCATCTTCGCTGTAAGGTTTTGAAACTGAAGCCTTTATTGGTATGCCCTTTGCTTCAGCATATTTTATCAAATCACTCCTTCCCTGGAACTGCTGTAAATACTTTGGAATTTTCCAAGGTGCAATTACGTGGATAGAAGGATTTAAGGCATAATAAGTAAGTTCAAATCTGACCTGATCGTTACCCTTTCCTGTAGCTCCGTGTGCAACGTATTTTGCTTTTTCTTTTTGAGCAATCTCAATCTGTTTCTTAGCAATTAAAGGTCTTGCAAGAGATGTACCCAAAAGGTATCTGTTTTCGTACATTGCATTTCCTTTTAATGCCTGGAAGATGAAGTCTGTGACAAACTCCGCCCTCAAATCTTCAACATATACTTTCGTTGCCCCACATTTTATGGCCTTTTCTTTAGCGGCCTTGAGGTCTTCATCCTGCCCAACATCGGCTATGAAACATATTACATCATATCCTTCATCTATCAACCAAGTCAAGATGACACTGGTATCAAGACCACCAGAATAAGCCAAAACAACTTTATCTTTTACCATTAGAATCGCCGTGCATGAGGTATAAAAACTGCTTAAAAGAATAACGACCGAGTTAAAACTTTTTATAACCTAATTGTTTTAAATAATACTTTCTTGTTCAATAATAATAATCCTGTTATCTATGATTGCGCCTTTGACATTATCACCTGTTTTTAATTCTCTTTTTAGACGAACTTCATCTCTCAAAACATAAAAGGTCTCATAATCGCCTGCTAATTTCATCAACTGATATCTTTCAGGCGTAACCTCTGTTACTGAAAGGTCTATAGTCTCAAGCAAATCCTTATCAATTATCCTTATCGCCTCTTTTTTGAGATCCTTTTCAAACTCTTTTCCCTTAATACTTAATTGGCTTCCACCTTCAAGAGATGTGAGTTTGAAGTTATCGCCTGCAATGTCAATTAGATACAAATGACCACGATAATATGCATATCTTTGTGTCAAATTTTTTAATCTCACAGATAAGGTTGTCCTGTATATCCTTTTCCCAGTGTCTTTGTCAAGCCCCATAAGTTTATGTGATTCACCTGTAGAGCCACTGAATCTCTTGATCAGCTCATTTGCAATCTTTCTTGCGGCAGAGAGAGATCCCATATAGATATCTATTCCCTCTTTGAGTTCTTCAACTCGTGCAATAAATGCCATTCTGTCTTTTGATATCAGTTTGTCTGAAAGGTCATCGATAATCTCCAGTAGTTCATTTGCTCTTTCTAGCTCAATTTTTTTCTCATCGTTTCTTATCTGGAGTATTGCTTCGTAATATCCACCATAAAATCTTGAGCATCTCTGGCATTGCTCACCAGCCAAGTGTATTTCAGTCGAAGCTTCCATGTCAAATGATGGATCCCCACTAGAAGGCCTAATAGTAAGTTTTATTTTAGAAATATTGCCTTCTTCAGTTAAATCAACTTTTGCCTGTATCCCCTCTTTTGTTTTAGAGAATTCTGTAACAAACTCGATATCTCGATTTGAAGAAACATTATTTTTTAGGATTTCATTAATGAATGAAATCTTATCCACAAGAGTTTTCCACCTGTTTGTGTAATAGGAATTACAGCTTTTACAGTAAGGTACCTTTATCTTTCCAGGAATAGAAAATTGAAAAGATTCTTTTAGGTAGCACTCCGTACATCTGCCGTCTGTGAGAACATCCTCCTTACCGCAAACAAAGCACTTTTCCATAAGTATAAGTAAGATAAATATTGTTTAAATTGCTTTTTATAGATAATAGATTTCACATCTTAGCTCTCTGGGCATGGACAGTACTACCTATTACTAAAA